>NZ_JBEXYS010000038.1:0-72333 GCF_040631045.1 Streptomyces sp. NPDC005706
CCGAGGGTGTAGCCGAAGCCCGGCTCCAGCGGCTCGATCACGAACCGGGAGCGGAACTCGTCGACGACCTCTTCGGTCAACGAGGGACGCTGAGCAATCAGCATGACGTATTGCCTCCAAGATGGGGCGCCCGCTATATGACGCCGTGGACACGGGTAAGGGTACGGGCGGTTCGGCCCGCCCACGATGCCGAACCGCCCACGGACCACTCCGGAAGCAATCTGTCTCCCTGCCCGAGATCGCCACCGTGCCGGTTATCCGGGCCTCGAAACCCGCGACCGCTGGGAGGGATCCTGGGATGCCGGGTGATCAGGACCGCCGGCCGGGGCAGCCGCACGCAGCGCCGCTTCGACCCGGCGGTTGCTGGTCATCGACGCCGTCACGGCCGTCATCGCCAGAAGGAGGACGGCGGCAGCGTAGAGCGGGGTGCGGACGTCGTAGGTGGTGGCCAGCCAGCCGCCGAGGAAGGCTCCCATGGGGGCGGCGCACATGGCCAGCATGCGGGAGGTGGAGGCGACCCGGCCCATGAGATGGGCCGGAACAATCGCCTGCCGGAGGGAGGGCCCGAGCACCATTGTGGCACCCATGCCGGCCCCGCAGACGGCGAGCGCCAGCCCGGCCACGTACGGGTTCGGGGCAGCGGCAAGGCCCAGGATGGCAAGCCCTTCAACTGCGGCTGTGCACGTCAGGGCGGTGCCGGTGCCGAGTCGTCGGCCAAGACAGGAGGCGACGCCCGCACCGAGCAGACCGCCGGTCGCCTCCGCCGTCAGGAGCAGGCCAAAGCCGTAAGTGCCGATGCCGAGGCGGTCGTGCGCGAAGAGGGCGAGGACGGTCTCCACGGCGAGGAAGGCGACGTTCCCGACCGCCGGGCGGAGCGCGAGCCCGAGCAGCACCCGGTGCCGGAAGACGTAGGAGGCCCCGGCCCGCGCCTGCCGAATCAGCGACTCGCGGACCTTCGGCACGGGCCGGGGCATGGCGGGCAGCGACCGTACGAGCAGTGCGGAGAGCATGAACGACACCGCGTCGGCGAGCAGCGGAACCGCCCGTCCGAGCGCGAGCAGCGCACTGCCCGCAGGCGGCCCCGCGAAGCCGGACATGGCGGTCTGGGCTCCGCGCAGTCGAGAGTTGGCCCGCTCCAGGAGTGCGGAGTCGCGACCGAGCAGATCCGGCAGATAGGCCGTGGCGGCCGTGTCGAAGAAGAGCCCGCCGAGGCCGAGCAGGAAGGCGACGGCCGCAAGCAGCCCAATGCTCAGCACGTCGAATACGGCCGCTGCCGCCGGTACCGCGAGCAGCACCGCACGCGCCGCATCCATGACCCACATCGTGCGCCGACGGTCCCAGCGGTCCACCAACGCACCACCGAGCACCCCGAAGAGCAGCCACGGCAGCGTCCCGGCGGCTGTGACGGCGGCGAGCGCCATCGGATCCCGCGTCAACGTCAACGCGAGCAGCGGCAGCGCGGCGTGCGACACCCCGTCACCGAGCGAGGACACCGTCTGCGCAGTCCACAACCGTCCGAACCCCGTCGGCAACTTCCGTAAGCCTAAAGTCACTTGGCGCCCTTCTCAGCCTGCTCGCGCGGTGCCGGGTGGAACAGTGCGAAGACCAGTGACGCGTCCGGCATCGACGGATCGGACAGTTCCCGGTACTCGTCCGCCAGCGCCTGCAGCCGCGCCCCCAGCTGCGCGAACTGCTCCTCGGTAAGCCGCAGATGCGCCATCCGCACGTGCCGCTCGCCATCCACCGGCGACGCCTCCAGGTCCGCCACCGCATGCCGCATCAGCACATCCGGCCCTCCCTCACCCGGATCCGGCAATACGATCGCCCGCGCAGCCATCGCGTAGTACCGCTCGGTGACACCCCGCACCTTCCGCGTCCGTACCACCTTCACCAACCCGGCCCGCTCCAACAGCCGCACGTGATAGCTGGAACTCCCCTTCGCGAGGCCCACCCGCTCGGCGATCTGCGTAATCGTCGCCGGCTCGAAACGGAGCACGGCCATGATCCGGTGACGCGTGAGATTGGAGACGGCGCGCAACTGCTCGTCCGTCGTGACGTGAAACGTCTCGGGAAGATCATCGGTAGTCACACCAATAATGGTCAACGGTTCTTGACCATTGGGCAAGGGGTTTTTACGCGAACCTCCAAAACCCGCTGCCCGACGCGCCCAACCTTCTGTCACGCCCCCACCCGCTGCCGATCCGGGGATCGCGGCCAACGCGGCGAGCCAAAGTCCCGCACGAGCTTCGCTGAGGCGTCCCCAGCCGCGGCAGCGGCAGCATTCGGCGGCCTCGCTGCTCGGGCGTGGAAGACCTCTCGCGAGGCGAACGCCACGGCTGCCTTGCGACAGCACACCATCGAGGCAGGGCAGGTTGTCGAAGAGTTGGCGCGTCACATCTCGGGGCAGTGACTGATCGTTTCAATATGAGCTGGTGGGGCGGGCGGAACGCTCGGCGTCGGGATATGCCGTAGGTGAGCCGCCACGAACGGTCACCGACCGGTGGATGACCGCCCTACCCCGGTCTGCGCGTCGGCTGCCGCCAGCACGGTGTCAGCCAGTTCTGCGGAAGACTGTCCGCGGCCCGCGTCGATGCGATCCAGGCCCAGCCTGTCGATGGCATCGATCATGAGGGTCTGGTAGCGCTCAGTGCGGGCCAGGAACTTGTCCATGAGGACCTGTTCCTCGTCTGTGGCTGCTTCATAGCAGCCCGCCGTGTGAACGCGGGCGCGTACTACGGAGTCGTCGGTGGTGAGCCATACGGCGGCCGTGCGCGGGACGTGCAGCCTCGCGACGCGCATGGGCCAGAGTGCCGACCCCTCCAGAACCAGGCCCGTCCTGATGTCAGGCGGGCCGAGGCGCGATGCTCACGGCGCGGTAGGCGTACCCGTCTTGCTTGAAGCCAGGGGCTTCCCACGTGAGGTCAACCTGCTGTCCGGGCGACAGCGTGCGGAAGCCGGTCAGCTGGATGTCGGAGTAGTGGCCGAAGCAGCCGCCGGGAGTCTCGGGGGAGTCGAGCACGCCCCACCCTTCCTCGTCGTTCCACTCGCGGACAGTCGCAGTCACCATGGGCAGCACCATACGGCTTTCGTCTGCGCCGGCGCACTTGGTATCTCAGCTTGGGAAGCTGCGGTCCTTTGAGGCCGGTTCGGGCGCTGACCTGCGCGAACGGCGACATGGCGGGTTCATCGGGTGGGGCGATTTCCCCCGCGACTCCCCGCTTGCTCTGGTGCCGCTGTGTGCACGGATTTCAGCCCTCGAGTCCGAGCGCCGGCTCGATGATGCCGCCCCAGGCACGATGGCTCCACGGGTTGCCCTCGACACCGAGGCGTGCCGCGACAACATCATCCAGCCGCAGAGCCGTCGACGTTAGCCAACGCTGGTTGTCGTTGAGCGCCCCCGCACGGCCCACAGAGGGCCCGACTGCTATTCGCGCCCACGCCAAGTTCTGGGCTTGCTGGCGTACGTCGTACGGGGCCTCTCGACACCAGGCACGCCCACCACTGCCGGGCCAAGAGTGCGCCGGCGGCCATCGGCAGGGCCAGCACCCCGCGGGCAGAGAGTTTGCGGTCTGGCCTCGTCCTTCTCACGTCGATCACGGCAACCCGGAAAGCCGGGTGCTGCACGGCGTGGCCGCTCAGCTCCGGTCGCCGTACTCCACCTTGGTCAGCCCGTGTGCGCGGCTGTTGGTGACAGGCGTTGATGTCAGACATCAACGGACCCCTTGACGGGTTTCTTGCGAGGGGCCGTCAGCTGTTGCTCGGGGTTGGCAGCGGTCGGTCCCCGGCGCGGGGTTGCTTTCCCTCCCTGCTGTACGGAAACCGGACGCGTCATGTACAACATCGCCATGACGACTCAACCGACGCGGACAATGTGGTGAGCCGAGACCGTGGTCTTCGTTACCGTGGCCGGCGCGACCCTCACGGCGATCGCTTTCCTGGTGTCTTTGGCAGCCGGAGGCCGTCACGTGACCGTCGACGGCGTGCCGTCGGTTCTGTTGATCGCGCTGTCCATCGGCGTAGGCATCTTCGTGAGCGGCCGGTTCAGAGCGTGGGGGTTGCGTCGCAGAGCCGCGTGCCACACACAGCTATGACCCCGCCGCCTCCGCGTAATGAGCAGTGAGAACGGCCCCTACCAGGTACATCGGTCGGGGGCCGTTCTCGTGTCCAGCTATGCTGCCCAGCAGCACCGAGTCATGCTGGTAGGTCTCGTGCAACAGGGACGAGCGGCGGGTGTGGTCGTAGTAGTCGTACTCCCACTGCCATCAAGGCAGATCCCCCCGGAGTGGCTCCGCATCAGTCCGCGCACCAACAGCCCATTGGGTAAAAGGAACAAGGTAGAACCATGGGCCTGGTGGAGTGCCTCAAGGCGTTCGATATCAGGAGCGGCGGATCAT
This sequence comes from Streptomyces sp. NPDC005706, assembly GCF_040631045.1. Lineage (NCBI taxonomy): Bacteria > Bacillati > Actinomycetota > Actinomycetes > Kitasatosporales > Streptomycetaceae > Streptomyces > Streptomyces sp. NPDC005706. The sequence continues at coordinate 4,395 of NZ_JBEXYS010000038.1, forward strand.
TTCCTTGATCTCGGACAGCTTCTTGTCGGAGTCGACGTTGACGACGATGATGTCGTCAGATGCCTCGTTCAGCGCGAGGGCGATGCTGGGATCCACTCCCTTGATCGCATAGGCAGTCGTCGAGGTCGGCGCCGTCTTACCGTCGCTGTCATCGCTGGGGCTGTCGTCGCACGGCGGAAGTATGGCAGCACCGAGCTTGTCCCCTACGGTGAAACCTTTGGCTTCTGCGCCCAAGTAAACCCGTCGTAGCCGGTGCCGGTGAGTTGCGGCTCCCTGCATGTGCTGTTGGCCCGAGCAATCACCCCTGACGTGAATGAACGGTTCGCCCTTCATCCACCAATCGCAGCATGATCCGTCAGGCTGGACACTAGCGAAATGTTCGGGTCGTCACCGGGTGTGGAGACTGCCGGTGTACACGTCCGTACGGTTCAGTGGTGAGCCGGAGTGGGTCTCGGTGAGCACCGCCCGTACTCCCCTTCCGTCGGCCACCAGGCCTTGGTAGTCGCCGAGGAAGTAGCCCCCGGCGAACGGCGCCTGCAGCCAGTCGAAGACCCGCGAGATTCGTCGTTCGGTCCGGCGCCTCGGGTCTCCGTGCGGCAGTGTGGCCAGCTGGTAGGCGGTGGGCAGGGTGGTGGTGTCGCCCGGCTTGAGGAAGCGCAGGTCGTAGTAGGTGAGCGCGACTGTGCCGCGCTCGTCGACCGCGATCGACGGCGAGAAGGCCGGCACGCCTTCCGGGCTGATCAGGCCGGGGGTCCCCCAGGTGCGTCCGCCGTCGGTGGAGCGCACGAGCTGGACGGAGTCGAACCTGCCGCCGGAGAAGTCCGAGCCCTCGTAGGCCATGTACAACGTGCCGGTCCTGGGGTCGACGGCCGGACTGGGCAGGGTGGCCGCGGCGCGCAGCGCCTTCGTGGGGTCGTTCGGATCGACCTCCGGTACGGAGGTGTCCCGGGCCACGGTCGCCGGGGCGCTCCAGGTCTTTCCGGCGTCGGTCGACGTGACCATCTCGTAGTGGGCTTCGATGACGGTGCTCAGGTCGTCGGAGTAGGTGATCCGGTCGAAGAAGTCGTACAGGGCGCCGGTGCGCCGGTCGGCGACGATCACATGGCCGATGGTCTGCGTGTTGGGCACGGCGCTGGTCTCGACGAAGGGGCGGCCCTTGCTCCAGGTGCGGCCGCCGTCGCGGGTGAGCGCGATGTAGCCCGGACCGTCAAGGGAGCTGGGGCCGGGCGGGTCGTTGTCGAGGCGGTTCCAGACTTGGTAGGCGGTGCCCGCGCGGACCGGGTCGGCGGTCAGCGAGGGCTTGTCGTTGAAGAACGGCTGCTCGTCTACGTGGGTGGTGGTGGGGTTCTGCCAGGTGCGGCCGCCGTCGCGGGAGGTGGCGGCCAGAAGGCCGCTGCGTGTACTCCTCGTGAAGTCGACGCCCTCTCCGCCGGCGTAGACGGTACCGTCCGGGCCGGTGCTCACCCAGGGGTCGGAGGCCCGTTCGAAGTCCGCGCCGCCGGGGGCGCACAGGCTGAACGGCAGCGTGCTCCGGTGGAAGGTGTGGCCGTCAGTGGTCCAGGCGGCCGCCAGGCCACGAGCGCCGCCGTCGTTCCAGCGGTCCTGCTGGAACACGGTGACCACGCGCTTGGGGGCGCGCGGGTCGACGGCCACGTACGGTTCGACCTCGGTGCCCGGGTAGACGATGCTGTCAGGAGACCTCGCGCCGATGGTGCAGTCCGCGTACGGGTCACCCTGGGACACCTTGATCAGTGGTGTGCCGTCGGGGTTCCGGTCTGCTGCGGCGGGGTTCGCGCCGGTGACCGTGACGAGCAGGAGTGCGGTGGCGGTGACGGCGGTCAGGGGCAGGCAGACGCGCATGCGGGAGCTCCTCCGGGCCTGGCGGCCGGGGTTACGGGACATCGAGGCGGCCTGGTACTGGAGGTGTACTGGACCGACGGGGCGGGGCGACTCCGCTTGATCCTTTTCGGCGTTGCGGCCGGCGCCCTTGATGGGCCGAACGGGGAGTCCTACCCGCGGCCGTCGAGAGCATGGCGGAGCCGACCGGCGGCGCACCGTGCCGGTCGGCTCATTGGTCGTGCTGCTGTGGCGCCACTTCGTAGTGTGATGGGCGGTCAGGGCATCGGCGAAGACAACCTCGATGCGGGCAGCGGCGCGATCATCCCCCGGGCCGGAGTAAGGCCACGTCGTCGCATGCCCCCACCCACACTGCCCGCTACGCCCTGTCCGGCGCTGCTGGACCAGGCCACTCAGGGACACACGAAGCGCCGGAAAGTGGTCAGGCGCTCCCACGCGTGCGTGCAAAGTGGGTCGTTGCTAAGCCTATAAGGCAGCACACAAATGGTTCGCCTGCCAGGCCGCACTCCACCTGGAACCGACACTGACCGATTCGACGGAGCCTAGCCGGTCCGTTCGGCAAGAGCGACGATGATTCCCGAGGGACCGCGGAGGTTGCAGAGTCGGTACAGGTTCTCGTACTGCGCCACCTCGCCGAGGAGTTCGGCGCCATGGCGGCGCAGGCGGCTGATCGTGTCGTCGATGTCGTCGACGGCGAACATGACACGGTGCAGGCCCAGCGTGTTGGGTGGCGAGTTGAGCGGTCCGGCAGCGATCGCCGCGGGGTTGTGGAACCTCGTCAGCTCCAGCTTGCTGTGGCCGTCCCGTGTGCGCATCATCGCGATGGTGCTGCGGACCCCGTAGATGCCGACGGGCGCGGGTCTCGTTGTCGCCCGCCGCCTGGAGCTATGCGCTGACTGCCCACATCCGTGGCCTGGCCACCGCCCCATGGGCGGTCACCTGGACCGGCAGCACGAGGTCGGCGACCTCCTGGGCCCTCCCGCCCACCGTTCATCAGGGCGCATCGCCGGCGGCGGGGTACCCGCTGCGCGGCACGGTCCGGCCGCGGCTGCGGCGCCCGCTGAAGTCGGTGTCGCACCGCAAGAACGGCAGGGGGTCATCGACCCATGTACGGCCCGGACGCTTTGCGCAGCCGTGTTCAGGCACCGTTGCGGATCGCCGTGAGGAGGCGAGCGCAGCGTGCGCTCATGTCCTGCGCGGACAGTTCGGGATGCGAGATCCACCAGCCGAGCAGCGCGCTGACCGTACCCGTCCAGACGTGCTTGAGCACGTCGGCGTCCAGGGCGTCGTCGTTTCCCTGGACGTGCAGCAGTGCGGCCGTGCCGGTGGCCGCCAGTTCGTCGATGGCCTCGCGATGGCGACGGGCCACACACCAGGGTTCGGAGCCCGGTGGCAGGGTCCGGTCGTACAGCACGAACCAGGCGTGCCGCTGCCCTTCCAACGCCCGGAAGAGGGCGGTGAGCACTGTGTGGGGCAGCCTGGCCTCCGGCGGGTTCGAGGCCATGGCCCGGTCGATCGTCTCGAGCAGGTGCGGGCCGATGCGATCGAGACAGGCCATGCAGAGGCCGTCCTTCGAACCGAAGTAGGTGTACAGCAGGGGTTTCGTCACGCCCACGCGGCGGGCGATCTCCGCCATGGACGCTGCGGCGTATCCGTGCCTGCCGAACTCCGCAACGGCGGCGTCCAGGATCTGCTGCTCCCGGTAGGCCCGCGGTACGCCTTTGGTACCGGCACGCGTTCCGGGGCGGTTCCGTTCCCGAGCGCCGTCCAGTGGATCCGGCGGAGTCGAGGATCTTGCGGTTGCCATGAAGGAACTATACGTTGCAGTAACTTACCAAGAGGTAAATTACCGAAAGGTCAACTCCGTGGCCGACAGCCCTACCAGGAAGGCACCATCGACCGGCACTACCCCCCGCCGTTCCTGGTGGGGCTGGGGCGCCGAGAACAAGGCACTGTCCGACGCCGAGTGCACCGCGCTCGGGCGCTTGCTCCCCGGCGCAGCGCCCACTCCGCTCCCCGTTCCCGACGTCTCCGCCCTCGCCCTGCCGAAAGTTCGCGTGGAACCGCCTACGCAACTCGCCCCGTTGATGTCGGCCGAGCCCTGGGACCGCGCCGCGCACACATACGGCAAGGCGTACCGCGACGTGGTCCGCGCACTCCGTGGAGACCTCGCAGCAGCACCCGACCAAGTCGCCCACCCCCGGACCGAGCAGGACGTCATCGACATCCTCGACTGGGCGGCCGACGCCGAGGTGGCCGTAGTGCCGTTCGGTGGCGGCACTTCGGTCGTCGGCGGAGTCGAGTACCGCGCCGACCGGCATCGCGGCGTGGTGTCCCTGGACCTCTCAGCGATGAACCAGGTGCTGGAGATCGACAGGACCAGCCGCGCAGCACGGATCCAGGCCGGTGTCCTGGGCCCCTCCCTGGAGGCGCAACTGCGACCGCACGGACTGACCCTGCGGCACTTCCCCCAGAGCTTCGAACACTCCACTCTGGGCGGATGGCTCGCGACACGGGCGGGCGGCCACTACGCCACACTCCACACCCACATAGACGACCTCGTGGAGTCGCTGCGCGTCGTGACCCCGGTCGGCATCAACCAGTCGCTGCGAGTGCCGGGGTCGGGCGCGGGCCCTTCCCCCGACCGGCTGTTCCTGGGGTCCGAAGGTACACTCGGCGTGATCACCGAGGCCTGGATGCGACTCCAAGAACGCCCCCGTCACAAGGCTTCGGCCACGGTTCTCTTCCACGACATCCACGCTGCCATGGACGCGGTGCGCGCCATCGCGCAGTCGGGTCTGCATCCAGCGAACTGCCGACTCCTCGATCCGGGGGAAGCCGCCCTGGCCGGCATCGCACAAAAGGGTGAAAGTATCCTCGTCTTGGGGGAGGAATCGGCACACTTCCGCGTTGAGGAACGCCTGGCCACCCTCGTCGCCCTCGCACGAGACCACGGGGGCACACCCACCGCGAGGGAATCCGGCGGCGCGGACACTGCCGCGAACACCTGGCGCTCGGCATTTCTGAGAATGCCCTATCTCCGCGACGGGCTCGCCCGTATGAGCGTGATGAGCGAGACCTTCGAAACAGCCTGCACCTGGGACCGCGCACCGGAGTTGTACGCATCGATGCGCAGCGGGCTGGCCGAGATCGTCAAGGAGGTGGCGGGCACGGCCGGCACCATCAACTGCCGCTTCACACACGTCTATCCGGACGGACCCGCGCCATACTTCACCGTGATCGCACCGGGCAGGCGCGGCTCGGAAGTGGCGATGTGGGACGAGATCAAGTCCGCGACCATGAGCGTCCTTCACGACCACGATGCAACCGTCACCCACCACCACGCCGTCGGTCGCGACCACCGGCCCGGCTACGACCGCCAGCGCCCCGAACCCTTCGCTCTGGCTCTGCGCGCCGCGAAGCAGGCGCTCGACCCGGCCGGGATCCTCAATGCGGGTGTGCTGCTCGATCCTGCCTCATCTCATGATGTCGACGACACGGCCGCTTCCATGCCGTCCGAACGGCACAAGTGATCCGCTCGGGACAAGGGCCGGGCGGACGGGGCACCTGCGTCACGGATGACAAACGCGGGTCGTCACCCGACGAGCACGGAGCCCAGTTGGGCCATCAGCACGCCTACCGGCCGTTGTGACAGCGATCGAGACGTCGGGCAAACCGCCCTCGGGTACTCACCGAGGGCGGTGCGTTCGGTGGAGTCGGCTGAGGGACGGGTACGGCCACCGCTGGTCATCGGTGTGTGAAGACTGAAGGTCATGCGGTGGCCGCGGGTCACAGCGTGGACCTTACCCACTGGCAGGAGGCGTTCGAGGTCCTGATGGGCCGGATGCGGGCTGGTTCCCGCGGGCTGAGCCCCGGCGCCGGGTGCGGGACTCGGCGCGAGGGCTGCTGTCGGACCTGCCGCGCAAGAACTACTGAAGCATCGCGGAGTGGGCCAAAGCGGGGACGTGAAGAAGGGCAGGCACACCGTCGGTGTCCCGCGCCAGTACGCCGGCACGCCGGGAGGACCGAAAACGCGCATGCCGCTTTCTACCGAGTGCGAGAGCACGCCTCGTCCCGGATCAACGCCTGAAGACCTCCTGGAACGGTGACGAACCTTGCACGCCAAGCAGTCACCCGTCAAGATGGTGACGTGAACCCAGACCATGTCTTCGTATGCGGAAATCCGGCTCTCGACTTCGCGGCCACCCTCCGCGCCCGGCGCTCGACCCGGTTCGACATGTTCGCGACGCCGGGACGGCTCAACGCCTGGTATCTGGAGTCCGGCCTGGTGGACACGATCACGCCCGCCGGGGAGGACGACGTCCAGGAGGCGATCACGGTTCGCGAGGCCATCTACCGGCTCGTCACCGACCGGCGTCTCGGCGAGGGATTCAACCGGGAGGCTCTCGCCGTGCTCAACGGCGCCGCACGCAAGGCGCCGGCGACGCCACAGCTCACCCTGGGCGGCCGGCACACGGAGGCCACTCCCGTGCGGGCCCTGGCCACTGTCGCCCGCCAGGCCGTCGAACTGCTCAGCGGCCCGGACGTCCCCCTGCTGAAGGAGTGCGGCAACCCCGAGTGCACCCGGGTCTACATCGACCGCTCGCGGGGCATGCGGCGCCAGTGGTGCGGCATGGAGGCCTGCGGCAACAAGATCAAGGCGGCGGCCTACCGGGCGCGCAAGAAGACCGCACCCGCGACAGCCACGCACTGACCTCAGGAGCTGTCGCCGCCGAGTACGGGGTCGGGGACCGCAGCGAGGGAGACTTCGCCGCCGTCTGCATGGGTAAGCGTGACCTCGGCGGTAATGCCGGTGCTGGTGAGGCGCTCCCCCACGACGCCGACGACCGCGGTGTGGCTGACCATGACCGGCTTCCCCGACTGATCGGACGTGGAAGGTCTTCGCTCGCCTGTCGGCCATGGCGCTCCTCGCCGCGAGGCCCCATGGCAGCAGCCTTCGTCACTGACCGATACGGTGACGGCGCTCGGGGCACCTGCGGTTGCGCGCCGCCGACCGGTCGGCCGGTCCCTGTCAGAGGGTGATGGTCTTGTACTCGGTGTACGTGCCGAGGCCGACCGCCCCGTACTCGCGGCCGATGCCGCTCGCCTTGAAGCCGCCGAACGGGCCGTCGAAGGCTACGAAAGCGCCGTTGACGGTGATGGTGCCTGTGCGGACGCGGCGGGCGACGGCCAGCGCCTGCTCCTCGTCGGCGGACCAGACTCCGCCGGAGAGGCCGTACTCGGAGTCGTTGGCGATACGCACGGCATCGTCCTCGTCGTCGTAGGCGATGACCACCAGGACCGGGCCGAAGATCTCCTCCTGCGCGATCCGCATGGAGTTGTCGACGTCGGCGAAGACGGTGGGCGTGACGTAGTTGCCCTTCTCCAGACCCTCCGGGATCTGCGGGCCACCGGTGACCAGGCGGGCGCCCTCCTCGATACCGAGCCGGATGTAACCGCGCACCCGCTCCTGCTGGTCGGGGCGGATCATCGGGCCGATGAATGTGTCGGGGTCGCCGGGGTCGCCGACCTTCAGCGACTCCACCAGTTCCTTGATTCCGGCCACGACTTCCTCGTAGCGGCTACGCGGGGCAAGAATCCGGGTTTGGGCGATGCAGGACTCGCCATTGTTGAGCAGGGAGCCGAACTTCACTCCCGCGATGGCCTTTTCGATGTCGGCGCCGGGCAGGATGATCGCGGCGGACTTGCCACCCAACTCCAGGCTGACCCTCTTGAGCTGCTCGCCGGCGATCGCGGCGATACGACGGCCGGCCCGCGTCGAGCCGGTGAACGCGATCTTGTCGACCACCCGGTGCGACACCAGGTACTCACTGGTCTGCCGGTCCGCGGGCAGAACACTGATCGCACCCTCGGGCAGGCCCACCCGCTCCAGCAGCTCGGCGAGGAAGCCCATGCTCAGCGAGTTCTCCGGGGACACCTTCAGAACCACGGAGTTTCCGGCGAGCAGGGCAGGGATGATCTTCGAAGTAGCCGACGAAAAGGGGGAGTTCCACGGAATGACCGCGGCCACGACACCGACCGCCTCGCGACGCACCACACTGCGAACCGTGGACGCGGGGTCGGAGGGTGCGAGCGTCTCCTCCCAGCCGAACTCCTCAGCCGCCTTCAGGTAGGCGTTCGCCTGCCGCGTGAGGCCGGGCTGCCCAGCACGGGTGAACCAGCCGGCCGAGCCGCTCTCCAGCGAGATCAGGCGTGCGATCTTCTCTGCGTTGTCCTCACGAAGCCCGTTGAACTGCCGTAGTACGGCGATGCGTTCATCAGGTGGGGTCTGCCGCCACTCGCCCGACTCGAACGACGCTCGCGCCGCGGCGAGCGCCTGGTCGACGTCGGCGGGTCGCGCCTGCGCGGCACGGCCCACGACGGACCGGTCGTGCGGCGAGGCGATGTCGAGCGGCTCGGGGTTGCTCGGCTTCACCCAGGAGCCTGCGATGAAGAGCCGGTCGTAGGTGATCACGTGTCTTCTCCTTGGACGCTTTCGACTCGGGTCGCTCGGACACTTGAAGCGATCAGCGAAGTGCCACATTACTGTAGCATTTCTTGTATCTAGGTCCACATGTACGAGTCGGAAGCGTGGCCCGTCGGCTTGAACCGCATGCTTGCCCACGACGACGTCCGCGCCCGCCGCGAGGCCTGCGTCCAGGAGATCGACACCCTTCTTAAACGCGCCGCCGACGAGCGCATGCTGCACCCCGACACCGCGAAGCGATGGGCCGGCGCACTGCTGCCGCAACTGGTGGAGCCGGCCTCGCGCCAGCTCGGGCGCATGAACCCCGGACGGACGGCCGACGTCGTGGTCGAGGCGTATCCGCACAGCATCGGCGCTCGCACCCTCATCCGCACGAACGGCCATGCGTCACCCCTTTGACAGGTGACGCCGCTTGTGTGAGGGTCAACGACGCAAGGGCACCGAGGTCACACACCACCGATGAAGCTGCCAGACTCCGCGGGCTCGGCTCAGGTCCGTTCAGGGCACTTCAGTCACGGTCACGGCCACCGGAATCGCATGACGGAAGGCTCCTCATGATCAACAGGCGCACCTTCAGCAAGGCCGTCGGCTTGAGCACCGGCGCGGCCGCGGTCTCGCTGTCCGGCCGGCAGACCAGCGCGGCCGCCGCACCCATCGCCTCCTCTACCGCATCCACCGCGAGCACCACGCGCCAGGCGGGCAGCGCTTCCGGACCCACGGTTCCCACCATCACGCCCGGCACCCAAACCGAGTTCAGCACGATCAAGCAGGTCAAGGCGGGCCTGCCTGCTCGACATCGGATACGCGGAGGCCGGCCCCGCTCACGGCCCGGTCGTCATCTGCCTGCACGGCTGGCCGTATGACATCCACAGCTACGTCGACGTCACCCCGCTCCTGGCCGACCTGGGGTACCGCGTCATCGTCCCCTACCTGCGCGGCCACGGCAGCACAAGATTCCTGTCCCGCCACACCCCCCGCACGGCAGAGCAGTCCGCCGTCGCGCTGGACATCATCGCCCTGATGGACGCCCTCGAAGTCGAGAAGGCCGTTCTCGCCGGGTTCGACTGGGGCTCACGCACCGCCGACATCATCGCCGCGCTGTGGCCCGAGCGAGTCAAGTCCCTTGTCTCGACCAGCGGTTACGTGATCACAAAGATCAGCGCGCAGCTCGAGCCCGCGCTCCCGGCCGTGGAGCACAACTGGTGGTACCAGTGGTATTTCGCACTGACCGGGGGAAGAAGGCCATGGAGAACGTCGACCACCGCATCGCGCTGTGCCGTTACGTGTGGACCCTCGTCTCCCCCAACTGGAACTTCGACGACGCCACCTTCGAACGCACCGCCCAGGCCTTCATGAACCCCGACTACGCCGCCATCGTCCTCTTCAACTACCGCTGGCGCATCGGCCTGATCCAGGGTGAGCGCCGTTACGACCGCTACGAGAAGCCGCTCGCGTCTCAGCCGCCGATCGCCGTACCCACGATCACCCTCGACCCGGCCCTGGACCCCTTCACGCCGCCCGGTGCCGGCTCCACCTACCGCGGCCACTTCACCGGCCCTTACGAGCACCGCACCATCACAGACATCGGCCACAACCTCCCGCAGGAAGCACCGACCGCCTTCGCACAGGCCGTGGTGGACGCCGACCACCTCTGAGAGTCGGCGGAAGGCCTTCGGCAGCACGTATGCACGACCGGGAGAAGCGCCACTGCCTCCCGGCCGCGCCTACTCATTTCGTCACCACCTTGAATGTGGCCAAGAGATCCTTACTCGTCACCAGTTGAAGCGGTGCGCATTGGCGGAGAAAGGGCCGACGATCACGCACGGACTGACCACCGCAGTTTCCTGGGCACTGCAACCCTCATATGTCACTCACCTGAGCCACTTGATCTCCATGGCTCCACTCCACAGAGGCGTTAGATGCCTCAGACTTCACATCGGTGGCTAGACTCGGCGCGGTGAGAGCCGACGCAGCGCGCAACCTGGAAGCCGTCCTGACCACCGGAGCTCGTATGCTCGCCGCCGACCCCGGCGCCAGCATCGCGAGCATCGCCGGCGAAGCAGGCGTGGACCGGCGCACCGTCTACCGCCGCTTCGCCTCCCGCGAAGATCTTTTGGCGGCCATCTACGAATCCCGCCTCACGGCCATCGAGCACGCCATCGCAGACGCCCGGCTCCGCGAAGCCCCCGCCGCCGTGGCCCTGCACCGCTACGTCGAGAACATCATCGCCGTCAACCGCACCTGGCCAGTCGACCTGAACCGCATGCTCGCGGACGACGACGTCCGCGCCCGCCGCGATGCCTCCGCCCGCGAAGTCGACGCCTTTCTCCGACGCGCCACGGACGAAGGCTTCCTGCGCCCCGACCTCCCCGCGGGATGGGTCAGCGCGCTCCTCCCCCAGCTCATGCACCTCGTCTCCCGCCAACTACCCGAACTGAGCGCGGGCCAGGCGGCAGACGTCGTCGTCGACACCTTGCTGAACGGCCTCGGAGCGCCCTGACGCCCGGGCACCCGGATGTCCGGGCGGACGTGCGGGACCTGTCGGCTCGGTGAGTGAGTGGAAGTTGACGCAACCCCGGACCGCGCGTCAGGCCCTGCACCGGGGCAGGCGGCGAGACCATCGGTCGGCCGAGGACTCTCGAGCAAAGCCGAGAATTCACCAATCAGTGGGGACCGTGGGGTTGGCAAGTCCTGTTGATGCATCAATCATCTTGTCATGAACCTGCGGTCCGACGGGCGGATCGCGGTTCCGTGGAGGTGTTGGGATGCACCGAAGACTCTCCGTAGGCCTTTCCGCCTCGGCCCTGGCCGTCCTCACCGTCGTCGGCACCGCGACCGCCGCCGACGCCGCACCCGCCGACAAGCCCCAAGCCCTCGCGAACTGGACCCAGACCAGCGCGTCGAGCTACAACGCCTGGGCCGCCGCCCGCGGGAACCAGGCCGCCTGGTCCGCGTACGCGTTCGACTGGTCCACCGACTACTGCTCCTCCTCCCCGGACAACCCGTTCGGCTTCCCCTTCTCCATGTCCTGCGCCCGTCATGACTTCGGCTACCGCAACTACAAGGCCGCAGGCACCTTCAGCGCCAACAAGGCCCGTCTGGACAGCGCCCTCTACGAGGATCTCAAGCGCGTCTGCCTCAACTACACGGGTGGCACGAAGACCTCGTGCAACAGCACGGCATGGACCTACTACCAGGCGGTCAAGGCGTTCGGCTGACGAATGCGTCGCGTCCTCGCCGGCCGGCAGCGGCCGGCCGGTATGACCAGGGCCGAGGAAGCACGGAAAGGGATGTGGGATGGCGGGCATGAACGCAGCGGAAAGTGCGGACGGTGGCATCCGGCGTCGCACCTTCCTGCGTGGCGCGGCAGGCTGGTCGGCGGTGGCCGGGGTGGCGCTTGCCGGCGGCGTCGGGGCGGCCGGCACGGCTTCGGCGTACGGCTGGACACGCACACTCCAGCAGGGCATGAGCGGTGCCGACGTGACGGAACTGCAGGTGCGCGTCGGCGGCTGGGCCGCATCCGGCGCCCAGCAGACGTACGTCGCCTGGGACGGCGCCTTCGGACCGGCCACCGCGAGCGCGGTCAGGCGGTTCCAGTCCGCGTACGGCCTGACGGCGGACGGTGTCGTCGGACCGCAGACGCAGAGCGTCCTGAACAGTTTGGAGAGCAGCGACGGTTCGTCCGCGCACTTCGACTGGAGCGAGTTCTACTCCAACGACGGCTCGGGGTTCGGTGGCGGCAAGGTGAGCGCCGCGCAGGTCAAGGAGAACGTGCGCCGCCTGATGTACAAGCTGGAGGCCGTGCGCAAGAAGGCCGGCAACAGCTCGATCACCATCAACTCCGGCTTTCGCAGCATCGCCCACAACTCCTCGGTGGGCGGCGCCTCGAACAGCATGCATGTCTACGGAGTCGCCGCGGACATAGTGGTCGCGGGCCACACCACGCTGCAGGTGTACAAGATCGCCGAGACCTGCGGCTTCTCCGGTCTGGAGGCCTACAGCCACTCGTGGCAGCACGTGGACAGCCGGGTGCAGTACTCCTCATACGGCTCCGGCTCCTGGTGGTGGGAGAGCGGCGTCGTGTGACCCGTCGCCCGGGCCCCTACGCCGACGAGCGCGCACAAGGCTCAGCACGCAGCACTGCACTGCACTGCGCTGCAAGCCTCGACTGGCTCTGTGAGAATGGGAGTTGGTATCTGGTGCAAGCCCTGAAAAGGACGTTCGCCGTGGCGGCCGCCGCCGTCGCCGCCGTCGCCGTCGCCCTGCAGCATTCCGCTGCCCGGGCCGACGTCCCACCGCAGCACGCGATCATCGTGTGCCAGACCGCGAGCTTCTACGCCAACTACAACAGCGCGTCCGGCCCGACCGGTTACCTCCGCACCCTCACCTACGGCAACAAGGTCGGCCATACCCAGGGCGCGCATCCCGTCTACAACGGATGGGCCGCCACCTTCGACTACGGCCCCAACGACTGGGGTTACGTGCGCTACGAATGCATCGGCGGCTACGACTCCTGGTGAGCGGCCACCGCACACCTCCCCAGCGACGCAGAGAAAGGACTCTCCTCGATGCCCGTCTTCCGTGGCGGCCGTGCGGCCGCCGTCGTCACCGCGGCCGGCGCAGCACTGCTGCTGGGCGCCGGACCGGCGCTCGCCTACTCGAACGGCACCGTCGGTGTGCGTGAGACAGTGTGCGCCACCGACCTCTATGTCCGCACCGAACCGGTCGGCGCCTGGATGGGCACTCTGTACCAGGGGCAGACCTTCCTGGTGGAGAGCAAAAGGAGCGGATGGGCGTACGGCTTCGCGTACGGAGACATCAACCGCCGAGGCTGGGTCCAGGACGGCTGGTTCTGCTGACGAGCGGATCCTACGGATCGAGCCGGAGATGGTTGAGCGGTCCACCGCGTAGAACTCCGCCAATGCAGCGGGCGGCGGCCCCAGCCGCAGATGCGCACGCGTGACCAGGAGTTGGTCCAGGGGTACCAGCCGCCGCTTGGGTCACGCCCGTGCGGCCGCCGACTCCTCTCACGTTCCTCAAGTCGCCCAGCGCGCCCGGAACATGACCGTCAGGCTCATCCTCATGACCGGGATCACGGGACTGAGCGCCGGTCGCCGGTCGCCGGTGCGACCCGAGGCAAGCGACGGTGAGCCGCGCGCAGCGTTACGCCTGCCTCGGTGCCGCCGGCTCCGCCCAGCCGTGGCGCACGGCGTGACCGCCGAGCTGCATCCGGGTGCGGACTCCGGACAGGTCCATGAGGTGGCGCAGGCGTCGGTGCGGCGTGCGCGATGACAGACCGAGTTGCACCGCGGCCGTCGAGTCGGTCACGCCGGCCAGCAGGAGCGCGAGGATCTTCCGGTCGAGGTCGGTCGGGCCGTCCGCCCCGAGTCGGATGGGCTCGGCCTCCTGGCCGGGCCCCGGCACTTCCAACGGGTGGGCGGTGCGCCACACCGTCTCGAACAGTGCGTCCATGGCGTCCAGCAGGCCGCCGCGGTGCAGCAGTACGGCGTCGGGCTCCCCGGCCGACGTGGTCGCGAGCGGGACGAGGCCGAGTTCGGCGTCGGCCAGCACGAGTTTCATGGGCAACCGCTCGGCGACCCGCAGCCGCACACCGTTGTGCAGGGAATCGATCGCGTCACGGACGATGCCGGGCTCGGCCGGCACGTCCCGGTCCAGTACCGCCCGGAAGCGCACGCCGCGGCCGATGGCCATGCGTTCGACCGTGTTCTCGTCGGGCGGCACGGCGACGAACGGTGCGGTGATAAAGGTGCGGACCTGCGTGCGAGCCGCCTGCTGCACCTGAAGGGAGCGATGGCGGATGGCGTCGACACCGGTGACCACCCCGATCAGGTCGACGATGCTGCTGCCGGTCATCGCCGCCCGGTGTTCTTCGGCGAACGTCACCCTGGTAAATCAGAGAGCCACGTCGTCGTCACCTAGAGTGATCAATACGTGTTCATGCGTCGCGGCTCTCCGGCCCATATGTGCGGGGCTCCGGCTGCGGCGACCAGGCGACGGGCGGAGGATTTGGGTGGGGGGTGGGTGGGCCCGGAAGGCCTGGCAGCCCGCCGGTCGAATTCCGCACAGCGAAGTGATGCGACATGGTCGACATACCGAAGGCGCCCGACGGGGGACGTATCGCACGAGGGGCTGCGGATGCCGCGACAACGTTCGCGCGCGTCGCGGGGCATGCGGTGCGTCACCCCACGGCCGCGATCGCACGCGCACGTCACCTGCCCGAGGTCCTGCCCGCGCTGCGCCAGGCGATGAGAACGTCCCTCACCGGACGCATCGACAATTGGCACGGCGAATACGCCTACACACTGGGTGAACAGGCGTTCATCTATGGGTTCCCCTACATCTACAACGCCCAGCTCCGGCATGCTTGGGTGACGCAGCGACGCAACCCGGAAACGGTGCCGTACGCGGCGGTCAACCACTTCTGGCACGCCGGACGACCGATCGACGCCGGCTACCGGGACGGCGGGTGCCCCAACAACGACACGCTCTACTCGGTGGCATGGGTGCATCTCCGTCACGAACCGGTCGTCCTGTCGCATCCGGACATGGCTGACCGCTACTTCACCTTCGAGCTGGCCGCCATCACATCCGACAACTTCGACTACGTCGGTCAGCGCACCACCGGGTCGCGGGCCGGCGATTTCGCCCTCGTGGGTCCGGACTGGAACGGCGAGCTGCCCTCCAGGGTGCGGCGCCTTCGGACCGCTCCCACTCCCTGGGTCCTCATCCTCGGACGCACCCTGGTGAACGACAAGGACGACGTGGCGAATGTCCGGGCTCTTCAAGTGCGGTACCGGCTCACGCCGCTCAGTATGTTCGGCGAGCCCGGGGCGGAAGCCCTCGAAAGCCGTGACGTACTGGAACCGGTCACGGCCGAACAGGATCCCCTGGGGCCTGGAAGACCCTGAACGCCATGCTGGCCGAGAACCCTCCCCCGCCCCACCACAGCGTCCCCCTAGAGCAGTTCGCCCAGATCGGCATCGGACCCGGGCTTGATGTCGACGCGCAGCCCGACGAGGTCAAGCGGGGCCTGATCCGGGCGGCCGCCGCGGGCCCTCCCCTGTTGAAACAACAGGGAGAGAGCGGCGAGTGGGCCCGGGTGGTCAACGGGTGGTGCCACCCGCCCCCGGAGATGGGCCGTTTCGGCGACGACTTCCTCAAGCGCGCCGCCGACCAGTCCCTGCTCGGCATAGCGGCCAACGATCCGGCCGAGGCGGTGTACCTGGTCAACCGCGAGGACGCGGACGGCGAAAGGCTGTCGGCCGACGGTCGGTATCAGTTGCACTTCGACGGCGGCGGGCTGCCTCCCGTCAACGCCTTCTGGTCCCTGACCGTGTACGGCGAGGACATGAACCTCATCCCCAACCAGGCAGACCGTTACTCGCTCGGCGACCGCACAGACGGGTGTGATGACGGATGCGCAGGGCGGACTGACCATCTACCTGCAGAAGGAGTCACCGGGCGCTGACGAGGAGGGCAACTGGCTGCCCACTGCCGCGGAGGGCACCTGGTTCGTGGTCCTGCGCATGTACCGGCCACGAGCCGAGGTGCTGGACGCGATGTGGGAGTGCCCTCCGCTGATCCGTGCCGAGTAACAGCGGATCGTCGTCGGCCACATGTTCAGGCCGGTGAGCCGTCCATCATGCGGAGCGGTCACGGTGAGCGCGGGCGGCTCGGCACGGGCTGCGACGAGAAGGCGGACGGCGCGGGGCCCGCGATCCTGCGGCAGGCTGGTCATTCCGTCACTGGTCTCGGCTACATCGACGAGCGCATCCACGGCCTCCGGCAGTCGGGCACGGCCACGCAGTTCTCCCTCGACCTGCGCGACCGCGGCGGACGGCTCTGCATGGCCGGCTCCGCGGCCGGCACCAGGACGGTCGTCGACATGTGCGTGGCTCCCGCGACCGGCCCGTTCGTGCCGCGACAGCGGAAGCGGTGATGCCAGGACCTGCGGGGTGATCACGGCGAGTGCACCGGACGGTGATCCCTGCCGCGCCGCGAAGGCCCCGCCGATGAGTTTCCGGTGGTCGCCCAGTCCACCCGTCGACACGAAGGGAGCCCACCATGCGTAAGATCATCATTTGCACGTTCCTGTCGCTGGACGGCGTCATGCAGGCACCGGGCGGTCCGGACGAGGACGCCGAGAGCGGCTTCGAGCACGGCGGCTGGCAGAAGCCGGTGTCCGACGACGAGGTCGGCGCGGCCATCGCCGGCTGGTACGAGCCCTCCGACGCGATGCTGCTCGGCCGCAAGACGTACGACATCTTCGCGGCGTACTGGCCGACCGCCGATGCCGGCAACCCGTTCACCGAGCGGATGAACAGCATGCGCAAGTACGTGGCGTCCCGGACCCTGACGTCCCTGGAGTGGGAGAACTCCACGCTGCTGGAGGGTGACGTCGTCGACGCCCTGCGCGAACTGAAGGCGTCCGACGGCGGTGACATCAACGTCGTCGGCAGTGGCGACCTCGCCCAGACGCTCATGCGGCACGACCTGGTGGACGAGTACCGGCTGACCATCCATCCAGTGATCATCGGCACCGGCAAGCGACTGTTCGCCGACGGAGCGGTCCCCACCGCTCTGGAGCCGGTCAGTGTCTCGACGACGAAGAGCGGCACCGTCGTCGGCGTCTACCGGCCGACCGGCAAGCCCAGCTACGACAGCTACTAGGTCCTGGACTGACTGGTCGTCCTCCGCCGGGTGGAGCAGCTCCGCGCGCCTCCGGCCGGCGCTCCCGGCCGGAGTCCCCCGGACGGTCAGTCGAGGAGCAGGGGATCGGGCAGGGAAGCCGCCGGGTGCATGCACAGCAACGTGTGCACGACGCCCGCGAGCCCTGACATGAGGCTCGGGGAGAAGGCTTCCCGGGCCAGCCCGCCGACTCCCGGAATACCGTAGAGCTGCCAGGGCGAGTAGTCGATGTTGCTGTGGTGGGCCAGGGCCTGTATCAGCGCGCCTGCCGGGCTGAGGGAACAGGACGGCGGCGTTGGCGGACCAGACGCAGATGATCGCCAGGGGGAGGTGAATGAGCGGTGATGTTGCCGCCGACGCCGGTGTGGACGGGTGCGCGGCCGGCCAGGCGGACGTGGCGCGAGGTGTAGGCGTGGCCGTACTCGTCCCGCAGGGTCTAGCCGGTGCTGGACGGCCTCCGCCGGTGTCTTGCGGAAGTTTCACCGGCCTGGATGCAGCCAACGGGTGTGCCCAGCACCGACGTTGACGCGGCCTGTGGCGAGGGCGGTGACAACTCCGCCGTCCGAGTGCAGGTCACTGCCGATGATGAACGCCGCGCCGGGGCCGAGGAGAAGGGAGGCGACGGTGGCGGCCTCACCGCGCTCCAAGCGTGCTGCCCCGGCGCCGACCAGGCGGCCGGTCAGCCGACCCAGGAACCGGTGAGGGCCTGCACGGCGGAGCCGTCCGTGTCGGTCAGCTTGGTGCCCACGAAGGAGCGGGCCCAGTCGGTGGTCTGGATCCGGAACGCGGGCCGCTCGGCGTTGAGGGCCTCGATGACCGCCTCCGCCGCACTGGCCGGGGTCTGCGCGGTGCCGTCCAGGAACTGCTCCACGGTGCGGTCGATGTAGTGGCGCAGCGCTTCGGTGTACGCGCCGGCGTCGATACGGGCTTCGATGTCGATGCCGATGTTGTTGGCGAACTCGGTCGCCACGGCGCCGGGTTCGACGACGGACACGCCCACACCGAGCTTCTTGGCGACGGGGGCAAGGCTCTCCATGTAGCCCTCGACGGCGAACTTCGCGGCGCAGTAGGCCTCGTTGAACGGCTGGCCGACGACGCCGCCGACGCTGGTGACGGTGATCAGGCGGCCGCCGACGGCGCGCAAGTGCGGCAGCGCGGCCTTGGAGACGCTGAGCACGCCGAAGAAGTTGACCTCCATGACCTTGCGGACATCCGCGAGTGAGTCGTTCTCCAGAGTGCCCAGGTGACCGGCGCCGGCGTTGTTGACGACGGCGTCCAGGCGGCCGTAGTCGGCGATCACGCCATCGATCGCTGCGGTGACCGAGGCCTCGTCGGTGACGTCGAGCCGGCGGATGTCGAGCTCGACGCCCGCCTCCGCGGCCGCCTTGCGCAGCGCGTCGGCACGCGTTGTGTCCCGGAGGGTCGCGACCGTGCGCCAGCCTGCCCGGGCGGCGGCGACGGCGGCGGCGAGGCCGATACCGGAGGAGGTACCGGTGATGAGGACGGTTCGGGGGGTGGCGGACATGGCGGGGCCTTTCGAGTGATGAAGCAGCTTTTATGTGCGTGCACACACAACATAGCTTTATGTGTGTGCGCACGCAACCCGCCTATACTTCATCGCATGCCGAAGAAGCTGCCGCAGGCCGAGATGCCCGCCGCCGACTACGCCTTCTACGGGCTGGTCTGGGCCGGCACCGTGATGACCGAACGCGTCGACCGGGCCCTCATCAAGGCACACGATCTCCCTGTGTCCTGGTTCGAGGTCATGCTCTGGCTGTCCTCCAGCCCCGATCCGGTACCCGCGTCCATCCTCGGCAACAGCACCATGCTCAGCCGTAGCCAGGTGTCGCGGGTGGTCGACGCCCTACAGGCCAGGGGCCTTGTCAGGCGCACCGCGTCCGCACGCGACGCGCGGTCGGTCGAGATTTCACTGACCGAGGACGGCCACCGCCTCTTCGAGCGAGCCGACGCCACCCGCCGTGAATCCCTGGCGCCGGTGTTCACCGACCTCCTCGATCAGGACGACCTCGAGGCGCTGGGCACGGTGTGGCGAAAGCTCAAAGCCGAGAAGGAGCGGCTGGCGCAGGAGCCGACAACCAGATCCTCCGGCCCACGGCGGTGAGTCACACCTACAAATGAGGTGCCCCGCCAGGCGGGCGCGCACTGAGCTGCGCGTCCGCGTACGCCGAACTCCCACCGTGAGACCTCGCTCCCGGCTGCGTGATCGATGGCGTCGGCGAGGTGGTCCCATTCGTTGCCGTCAGGCCCTGGGTACGCGAGACGGCGGCAGGAGCAGGTGGCGGCGGGACCGACGGCATCGGGGCCGAACGTGTCGCGGAAGCGGTCCAACGCGTGTTCGGCGGCCGGCCAGGCGTCGCGCGCCTCAGCCAAGGTGATGTGCGCGCCTTCGGATCCACCCGCCCGGCGCCCGGCACCGTTCCGGCGCACGGTGCCGCGCCAGCCGCCTCGGCTCGGGGCTACGGCCACCCCGCCTACACCTACTGGCCCGCCGACCGACCGCGCGTTTGGCGGGGGTTGACGCCCGGCCACCACAGCGCCCCGACCGCGGAGCAGTGTCCAGGATCACCTGGTCTTCGCGGCTCTGACCGGCCTCATCAATCAGCGGTTCCAGTCGGCGGGTCAGTGTCCTACGGGGACTGGCACTCCCCGACGGATCGCCCGTCGCGCTGTGTGGGCACAGCTACGGCGGAATGGTGATCGCCGGCGTCGCCGATCTGCTCAGCGACCGCCTCGATCAGCTCGTCTTCATCGACGCCTACGTCCCCGACGACGGGGATTCGTGCTGGTCTTTGACCAGCGACCGCTTCCGGGAGTTGTTCATAGCCGGCGCCCGCGCCGACGGTCGATGGGTTGAAGTTCCCGAAGGACTCGGCCCTCGCGCACGACCGCACCCACTGGCGAGCTTCGTCCAGTCGATCAGGCTGGGTGACAACCCCGGCCGCGCGCCCGGCCAAACGTTCATCAGTGGTGGCGCGTGGCCGGGCAGCCCGTTCGTGACCCTGGCCGAACGGTTGCGCAACGACTCGAACTGGCGGTTCCACGAAATCCCCGTCGGCCACAACATCGCCCGCCGCGACCCGCATGGCCTCGCTGCCGTTCTCAGCACATTGCCGCCCGACTGCGCCTGACCACAGCCGCTCACTCCTCGGTCCAGCAGGACGGGACCGTCGGCGTACTTGTAGGCGTCGGTGACCGACTCGCTCACCACCAGCCGCGTTATTTCCAAGGCCGCTGGGAGACGGTGGCACCGTGCTCAGTGCGCATCGAGGCCAGGGATTCGGCGGCCAGGTGACGCACATCTGCGCGAACGGCAGCCCGACAGCTCGACGCCGGCCACGACCAGGTGGCCGCGTCCCCTCCGCGCAGCGACGCCGGCCTTACCGCAACATCAGGTGCTGTCGCCGCAGGATCTGCAGGATCTCTCGCCGCCGTGAGAACGGTCTCTGCAAGCTGTCCGCCCTCGGTGAGCATGAACGGATCCGGCTCTGCGGCGACCGTGAGGGGGTACTCGAAGCCGCCCGGCGGATCCGTAGGGGCCTCAGGACATGCTGCCCCGGCACACCGTCCCCGGAGCCGGGGTGCGGCCCGTGCGGAGGTAGTGGTCGACCATCTCCGTGACGCAGCGGTTCTGCGGATATGTGCCGTGGCCCTCCTCCTGGGCCGTCAGGAGGACGCCGACGCCGTCGCCCAGGGCGCGGGCCATGTGGCGGGCGCCGGGGTATGGGGTGATCGGGTCGCCGGTACCGCCGACCACCAGGACGGGGGCCGCGCCGTCGGCGTTCACCTGGAGCGTGGCGCGCTCGCCGTCGAACGGCCAGTCGTAACAGAGGTAGACGCCGGTGGACCAGGCCGCGCCGAAGACGGGTGAGGCGGCTTTGATGCGGGCCGCGTCCCGGTCGAGGCGTTCGAAGCCGGGGCGCAGGCTGGAGTCCGCGCAGGTGATCGCGGTCCGCGCGGCGCGGCTGTCGTCGCCCGGGGCCGCCACGCGGTCGGCGGCGCCGATGTCGTCCGCGCCCTTGCTCAGCGGACGGCCGTCGTTGTGGTCGATCAGCGCGGTGAGGGCCTTGGCGAGCGGCGTCCAGCCGTCCGTGCCGCGGTCGAGGTGGTCGCTGATGGCGTGCACGACGTCGTCGGCGTCGAGGGCCCTTCCGGCGCCGGCCGGGGCGGGCTTCTTCGCCAGGCGGTCGGCCAAGCGCGCCATGCGCCGCGCGGCCTCCTCGGGCCCGTCGCCGGTCGGGCAGTGGCGGATACGGGCCGCGCAGTGCGCGGCGAACCGGTCGAACGCCGCCTGGACCGCCTTGACCTGCGACACCTGCTCCTCGTCGAGATCCTCGGTCGGATCGACGGACGCTTCCAGGACGAGCCGTCCCACGTGCGACGGGTACAGGTGGGCGTAGACCGCGCCGAGCGCCGTTCCGTACGAGACGCCGAAGTAGTGCAGCCGCTCGTCGCCGAGCAGGTAGCGCATCAGGTCGAGGTCGCGCGCGGTGTGCGAGGTGCCGATGTACGGGAGCAGCGCCCCGGAGTGCTCGGCGCAGGCGTCGGCCCCGTCGTAGCCGGTGTCGTCCGCGGTCTTCCCGCAGCGCACGGGGATGGTCGCGCCAACGCCGCGTGGGTCGAAGGAGACCAGGTCGTAGCGGTCGAGGAGCGGCTCGTACTGGTTGAGGCGTTCGGGCAGTCCGCTCACGCCGGACACGCCGGGGCCGCCGAAGTTGAGGACGAGCGAGCCGATGCGCCGGGCGTTCGGGCCGGTGGCCTTGCGGCGGATCAGGGCGACGTCGATCGTCCTGCCGTCCGGTTTTCGATAGTCGAGGGGGGCCTTCATGGTGGCGCAGTCGTAGCCCGTGCGCGCGGTGGGCGGCGAGGTGCAGCGGGACCAGTGGAGGTGCTGGCCGGTGGTGAGCGCGGTGGGCAGACCGGCGGGCGGGTTGGTCGCGGTGAACTCCGTACGCGGCTCCGCACTCCGGCCGGGAGCGTCGTGCTGGAGCCAGGCGCCGACGGCCCCGATCACGGCGAGAACGACCCCGGCGATGATGCACGCGCCCGCCGAGAGGCCCGGTCTGCGGCTTCGTATCGGATGTGCGTCGCTCATCTGAATCCCCGCGCTCCCGCCCCTGGACACCCGCCCGCATGCCCGCATGCCCGCACCCGTGATCGTCCGATCGTCGAATGAGTGCAGGGTACAAGCCGCCTCCGACAGCTCGGCTCGCGAGAGTGCCCAGGACTTCAGACCGCCTCCGGCAAGACTGCTCCACCGTGTCGACGTCGACACCGGACCCACCCCACACGCCGCCACGAACGAGGATCTACTCACACCGGTCGAGCAGCCGCCACACGAACAGGACGTCAACGCCCCCGATCGCGCCCGCGACCGGGAGATGCCGACCGACGTGACAGACCGACGGCACTACGACGTCATCCAGGCCGCGAGCGAAGGCCGACGCGACGAAGCCGCCCAACTGGCGGCCATCGGCGAACGCGGAGACACACCGAACCGGTCGGCGCCTGGATGGGCACGCTGTACAAGGGCCAGACCTTCCTGGTGGAGAGCAAGAAGAGCGGCTGGGCGTACGGCTTCGCCTATGGAGACATAAACCGCCGCGGCTGGGTCCAGGACGGCTGGTTCTGCTGACGTCACCCCGGTCCGGGCCCTCGACGTCAGGGGCCGCCCTCATGGAGCAGGGACCCTGCCCCGCCGTCCCGTACACCCGCGCCTCGGGAAACGGCGCTTGTGCCCGCCCGTGGCCGCGTCGCCCGGAGCGGTGGATGCCGCGGGGCCGCCACTTCGGCCCCACTGCCAGGGGTGGCACGGACACGGGCCCCGACTGCCCCTGTTGCGCTACCGTCGTTCCTTGCCCTATGCGCGAGATCAGGAAGGCGGTCAAGTGGTCGAACTGCGCCTGGGACCACTGCTGAGGTGTACCGACGGCTCGTTCGCCACGGTGTGGGTCGAGACCAGCGAGTCCTGCACGGTACAGGTGCGCTGCTCCGACGGCGCGGTGGGCACGGCCCCCACCTTCCAGGTGGCCGGGCACCACTACGCGCTCGTCACGGTGACCGGCCTGCGTCCCGGCGCGTCCCCCTCCTACGAGGTGCTCCTGGACGACACCACGGTGTGGCCCCTTGCCGACTCCCCGTTCCCGCCCTCGGTCATCCGTTCGCCCGCCACCGGCGGCACCGTCCGCGTCACCTTCGGATCGTGCCGCTGGGCCGCGCCCCCGGCCCGAGGCAAGGATCCGATCGGCCCGGACGCCCTCGACACCCTCGCGACCCGGCTGGCAACCGACCCCGACGCCGAGCGCCCCGACGTCCTGCTCCTGTTGGGCGACCAGATCTACGCGGACGAGACCTCCGAGCAGACCCGGCGCTGGCTCGCCGGCCGCCGTGACCTCGACCAGCCACCCGGAGGCCAGGTCACCGACTACGAGGAGTACTGCCACCTCTACTACGAATCCTGGCTCGACCCCGAGATCCGCTGGCTGCTGTCCACCGTGCCCAGCCTCATGATCTTCGACGACCACGACGTCGTAGACGACTGGAACACCTCCGCCGCCTGGCTCGCCGACATGCGCACCACAGACTGGTGGCAGGAACGGCTGCTGAGCGGCCTGATGTCCTACTGGGTCTACCAGCACCTCGGCAACCTCTCCCCCGCGGAACTGGCCGACGACCCCGCCTGGACCGCCGTCCACGCCGCGCCGGACGGCACGCCGGCACTGCGCGCGCTGGCCGAGCGGGCCGACGCCGATTCCGCCTCGGTCCGCTTCAGTTACCGTCGCGACTTCGGCCAGGTCCGGATCGTGATGGTGGACTCCCGGGCCGCGAGAGTCCTCGCCGAGGAGCGCCGCGCCATGCTCGATCCAGGCGAAGCCGCCTGGCTGCGCGAGCAGGTCTTGTCCGACGAGCAGACCTACGACCACCTCCTGATCGGCACCTCCTTGCCCTGGCTCCTGCCGCACCTGGTCCACGACGCCGAAACCTGGAACGCCGCCCTGTGCGCCGGGGAACGCGGCAAGCGCTGGGCCCGCTTCGGCGAATGGCTGCGTCGCGGAGCCGACCTGGAGCACTGGGCGGCCTTTCCCCGCTCCTTCGCCGACCTCGCCGACCTCATCGCCGAGGCCGGGTCCGCCCCGGCCTCCCCGGCGACCGTGTGCGTCCTGTCGGGCGACGTCCACCACGGCTACCTCGCCAAGGCGTCCTGGCGGTCGGGCGGCCCCCACATCCCCGTTGTCCAGCTCACCTGTTCACCCGTGCACAACTCCGTGTCCCTGATGATGCGGATCGGCTTCCGCTTCGGCTGGAGCGCTCCGGCCCGTCTGCTGGGACGCCTCCTCACCCGGCACGGCCACTGTCCCCGGCCTCCGGTCAGCTGGCGCAAGCAGGGCGGCCCCTGGTTCGGCAACCAGCTGATGACCCTGACTCTGCGCGACCGCTCGGCCCACCTCCGTCTGGAGCGCACCACCTCGGACGCGACGCTGCACACCGTGCACGAATCCGTCCTGACCGACGACTAGGACTTGTCCGTCGAGAGGACTTGTCCCGCCGGTCATGTGCGGAGCCGGATAACCAGGCTGCCGATGCGGTGGTTCCGATGGGGACGCAGCCGCGCCTGCCGTACCCGGTTGCGACCGCCCGGAGCGGCAGCGGCCGTCCTTGCTGATTCCGCAGGCCCGAAGACGGCCCGCGGGCGGTAAGGAGGGCATTCGTTCGGATCTGGAGTGGCTCATTCGCCCTTCTCCGTGAACACGTTGGTCAGACCCTGGGCTGTGTTGTCGCCGGAGTCGATCCGGTGGACCTCGGCACCTTCGCGAGTGGCGATTTGGGTGCTGCGGTGGAACATGGTCTGCTCGTACTCGGTGATCGCGGCCTCGATGTCATCGGGGTGCGCAGCGAGGGCCTGGCCGAGTTCGGCGCCGTCGGATGACGCCTCCGTTACGGCTGTCGGAGTCTGCGGGGATCCGTAACCACCAACCGATGAGAACAGGCGACCTCCCTACGATGTCACCACGATGATCTCTGGACAGGGACGGCCACATATACGTGTCCTGCATGACGAGTCGCGACGTAGCCTGCGGGATCCGACTCGCCCGCGCCCTGTCCGTCTTTACCTTTGGGAGCCGAGCCGCCCACAGAGTGCACCAGCTCCGCTGGTGATCGTCTCTCACGGCACCGGTAGCTCGGGCAGCAACATGGAGTGGCTGGTACGACCGCTGCACGAGGCAGGTTTCCTGGTGGTTGCTCTTGATCATCACGGCAACAACTATGTCGACGGCTACGAGCCGGAGGGCTTTCTCCATATATGGGAACGGCCTCGGGACGTCGCCTTCGTTCTCGAAGCACTCTCCCAGGAACAATTGCTTGGTCCGGTCGGTGTGGCGGGTTTCTCCCTCGGGGGCTACGCGGCGGCGGCTCTTGTCGGGGCCCGGGTCGATCCGCAGATCGTTTGGGGCGTCCTGACCGGAAGGATTCCTCTGCCGGAGGTCCCTGAATTCCCCGGCGCGCTGGAGGCGTTGCGGAACAAGCACCCGCTGGACGAGTCGTCACGAAGTGCGCTGGATGCCGCCGCAGCGGACCTCTCAGATCCCCGAGTGCGGGCCGTCTTCCAGGTTGCCCCCGGAGCCGGCGGCCTCGTGACCTCAGAAAGCCTGGCAACCGTGCGGGTCCCTGTGGGCATCCGCTGGGGTGGAGCAGACACCGTCAACCCATACGACGTCGACACTAGGCCGTACCTGGAGCACATCCCCACGGCGAGCGGAAGCTCGGCCGGCCCCGATGTCCGCCACGACGACTTCTTCGCCCCGGAACCTGCGGATCCGACCGTCCGCGTTCGAGTCGGCAGGGAGGCGGCCGCCTTCTTCCAGCAGCACCTGGGCTGACCCCTCCGCGACCAGGAGTCGCCGTTGCGAGCGGCCGACCTGTTCGGCGACGTACGCGACGGCCCCTGAGGTGGCGTCCCTAGGTGTTGCGACGGAATGTGCCGCGACGCCCGGCTCTCGGGTCAGCACGAGGCGGGTGGTCATGTGGTGGGCTTCAGGAAGCGGAGGACGGCGTCCTTCTCCCCTACGGCGTGGTCTTCCACACCGGCCGCTGGTACGTCGTCGGCCACGACCACCTCCGCGACAGCCTGCGTACCTTCCGCATCGACCGCATCACCTCCGTCACCCCCCGGGCCGACAACTTCACTGCACCGGACGGCTTCGCCCCGGTGACCCACTTGACCTCGATCCTGGCCCAGGGGCCCTACCGCTGGCATGTGGAGCTGACCATCCATGGCCCCCTCGATGATCATGACGGCGTCGAGGGACGCTCCGGCGGCCGTCGACCGCCCTTCAGCCGCCCTCAGGCACTGCCGGCGAGGCGGGCAAGTGCTGCGGCGTGGGGAGAGGTAGGCGCCGCGGTGTAGGTGACGATGGTCAGGCCGGGGTCGGCGGGAATTTCGAGGGCGTCGTAGTCGAGGTCGAGGTCGCCGACGCGGGGGTGGCGGAAGCCCTGCTTGCCAGAGCGGTAGTACTCGACATCGTGTGCATCCCAGCCCATCGCGAACTCGGCGCTGTAAGTGACCAGTTCGTCGATGAGGTCGGCGAGGTCGGTATCGGCGGGGGTGCGGGCGGCCTCGGCGCGCAGACTGCCGACGGCGTCGTGGGCGATGCCCTCCCAGTCGCGGTAGAAGCGTCGGGCGCGGGGGTCGCGGAAGACGAAGCGGGCCAGGTTGGGCGGGTGGTCATCGCTGTCGAGGGCCTCTGCGTACAGGGCGCGGGCGAGAGTGTTGGTGGCGAGGATGCCCAGGTGGGCGTTGCGGACGAAGGCGGCGGCCCCGGTCATTGCGTCGAGGATCTGCTGGAGGCTGGGCCGTACGTGGCTGGTTCCGCCGTCGCGGTCGGTGACGCGGTGGGGGTTGGTGGCGGCGCGGACGAGGGCGGCCAGGTGGGCGCTTTCGACGTCGTCCAAGCGCAGGGCGCGGCTGAGGGCGTCGAGGATGTCCTCGGAGACGCCGCCGACGTTGCCGCGCTCGATGCGGGTGTAGTACTCGACGCTGATGGCGGCGAGCTGGGCGACCTCTGAGCGTCGCAGTCCGGAGACCTGCCGTCGCCCGCCGAAGTCGGGCAGGCCGGCCTCCTTGGGGGTGATACGGGCGCGGCGGCTGGTGAGGAAAGTGCGGATGTCCTCGCGGACGGTGTCGTCTGGCACTGCTCAAGCGTAGGCCGGTGTTCTCCGCGGGGGTCCCTGCGAGTACCCCTCCTGGCAGGGACTCCCAGGTCAGAGGGTTGCGTGGTTGTTTGGACGGGCGGCCGGACCACGAGGTCGGCCCCCCTCCCCCGTAGAAGGAACCCACCCCCATGTCCCTCATCGCTTCCCTGCGGCACTCGCCGGGCGCGGACGCAAACATGTCCGGCAAAGAGCGGCATGTCGTGGCGACACTCGCTGCGGCTGTCCTCGGTTTCTTCGTGATCACTTTGGACGCGACCATCGTGAACGTCGCGCTGCCCTCGATCCGCGATGCTCTGGGCGGTGGCATCACCGGTTTGCAGTGGGTGGTCGACTCCTACACCCTGATGTTCGCAGCTCTGCTGCTGTCGGCAGGCTCCTTGTCCGATCGCATCAATGCGCGGCGGGCCTTCTGTGGCGGATTGTCGGTCTTCGTGCTGGCCTCGGCCGCCTGCGGATTCGCGCCCACGCTGTCGATGCTGATCATTGCCCGGCTGGTGCAGGGCATCGGTGCGGCTGTCACCATGCCGACGTCGATGGCCCTGGTGCGCCTTGCCTTCCCCGACCCGGCCCGCCGGGCGCGCGCGGTGGGGGTGTGGGCGATGGGCGGTGCCGTGGCCGCCGCCGCAGGTCCGGTCCTCGGTGGCCTGCTCAGTCTCGCCTCGTGGCGCATGATCTTCTGGATCAACCTGCCCGTCGGTCTCGTCACGCTCCTTCTGCTCACCCGTACTCCGCACTCTCCGACGCGGCCGGCGCCGTTCGACTGGATCGGACAGATCACCGCGGTCATCGCGATGGGCGGGCTGACCTTCGGTGCGATCGAAGCCGGGGAGGCCGGGTTCGCGGCGCCGCGGGTGCTCGGAGCACTGGGCCTGGCCGTCGTAGCGTTCGTCGTCTTCGTCATCGCGCAGGCCAAGGTGGCGCACCCGATGGTGCCGCTGGAGCTATTCCGCTCGCCTGTGATGCTGATCGCCACCGCGATCGGGTTCGCGTTCATGGCCGGCTTCTACGGGCTGCCGTTCCTGTTCAGCCTGTACTTCCAGCAGCAGCACGGCCTGTCCGCGCTGGGAGCCGGCATCGCGTTCGTACCGATGATGCTGTTCAGCGCCTGCCTGACCCCGTTCTCGGCGCGGATCGCCGAGCGCACCGGGCCGCGTGTGCCGGTCATCGCGGGCCTGGTCCTGATCGCCGCCGGCTCCGTTGTCCTGGCCGTGGTTCCGGCGTCGGCGCCGGTGTGGCTCACCGCCTTGCTGCTCATCCCGGTCGGTCTGGCGGGCCCGCTGGTCATGCCCCCGACCACCGCACTGCTGCTGGAGCACGTTCCCGGCCACCGGACCGGTACGGCCAGCGGTGTGTTAAACACCAGCCGGCAAGTCGGCGGAGCCCTGGCCGTCGCGGTTTTCGGCGCCCTGCTGTCCGGCTCGGCCGGGTTCGAGCACGGCCTGCGCCTCAGCCTCCTGCTGGCCGCCGTCGTGGCCCTGGCCGCCGCGCTGATCGTTCCCCGCATGGGCGGTGCCCGCCGCCCCGAGGCATGAGAACGCGGCGGCCTTCGCTGCCGAAAGCGCGAAGGTGTCCCGGCCGGCACCGACGAGGACGCCATCGCTCCGGCCGCCGACGACCTGGCCGCCCGGGGGCACCGGGCCCTGCCGGTGGTCTGCGACGTCGCTGCCCAGGATCGGCGTCCATCCCAGCAGCTCGGCCGCCCGATCGCTCTTCGTGCAGCTCCCGGCGACGTCATCGGGCCGCCGATCCGCGTGGAGAGCCCGGCCGCCGCATACATCACCGGGTCGGCGCTCCTCGCCGGCGGCGGACTCCCGGTGCACCGCGGTACACGTGTCAAGCCCCGGTTGTGTGGCAGTGCTTCCGGCTGCGCACGAGACTGAGAGGTACCAGGTCCCGAAGGCAACGACGCGTGGCGAGACGGGGTGACACATGGCGAGGCGCATACCGGAGACAATGGGAGCGTGGGAGGTGGCGGAGCCGGGCCCAGTGGAGGCGGCGCCGCTGCGCTTCGTCGAGAAACCCGTGCCGGCGCCAGGCCCCGACGAACTCCTTGTACACGTGCGCACCTGTGGCGTGTGCCGGACCGATCTTCACGTAATCGAGGGCGATCTGCCGGTGCACCGGCACCTTGTGACACCAGGTCACGAGGTGGTCGGTCTGGTGATTGCCATGGGTGAGGCAGTCACCGGGTACACGGCCGGGGACCGGGTCGGTGTCGCCTGGCTGCGGCGCACGGACGGTACGTGCGCGTACTGCCGGCGCGGGAATGAGAACCTCTGCCCGGACTCGCAGTACACCGGCTGGGACGCCGACGGCGGCTACGCTGAGTACACGACCGTTCCGGCGGCTTTCGCCTATCCGCTGCCCGGCGGAGTCGAGGATGTCCCACAGTCTCCACTGCTGTGCGCGGGCATCATCGGTTATCGCGCGCTGCGGCGGGCATCGCTGCCCCCGGGCGGGCGACTCGGGCTGTACGGGTTCGGAGGCAGCGCCCATCTGTGCGCCCAGGTGGCGCTCGCGCAAGGCGCGATAGTGCACGTTCTGACACGTGGCGAGGCGTCACAGCGGCTCGCGCTCGAACTGGGCGCGGCGTCCGCAGGCGGAGCCTTTGACATGCCGCCGGAACCGCTCGACAGCGCGATCCTCTTCGCGCCGGCCGGCGAATTGGTCCCGATCGCGCTGCGCGCCCTGGATCGCGGCGGAGTACTGGCGGTCGCGGGTATC
Source organism: Streptomyces sp. NPDC005706 (assembly GCF_040631045.1). Taxonomy (NCBI): domain Bacteria; kingdom Bacillati; phylum Actinomycetota; class Actinomycetes; order Kitasatosporales; family Streptomycetaceae; genus Streptomyces; species Streptomyces sp. NPDC005706. Next base: position 34,402 of record NZ_JBEXYS010000038.1, read on the forward strand.
CATCTCACCAACACACCGCCACTGGACTATCAGCGAGAGCTGTTCTACGAGAAGGAGTTGCGCAGCGTCACGTCCAACACTCGGGTGGACGGCCGCGAGTTCCTGGCGACGGCTGCGCGCTACGGGGTCCGCGCCACCACCCACCCGTATCCCCTGTCCCAAGCGCCGGACGCGTTGCGGGACTTGAAGACGGGCCGGTTCGACGGAGCAGCGGTGCTGGTCAACGACCTTTCGGGCTAGCCGTCCCCGGGACGTCTCCCATGCTGCGACAGGGGTGGCTGATGCATTCCGACGGGGGGGACGATCTTTCGGTACTCGCCGACGAAGGCGCAGCCCTGAGCGGCATCGCTCCTCGGGAGTTCATCTCCGTCGCCGATGACGCAGGGAACAGTGTCACCGTCAGCGTCCTGGGGCGCAATGCCAAGTGGGCTGCCGGGCTCGATGCAGAGATCGTCGTCGGGACGCCCTTCGTATCGAGCCGCAGAAGGCAGCCTCGTGAACACCGTCCCGGATCTCCCGGCGGATCCGCAGCCAACCGCTCCCACCCCGACCGGCGTGTAAACGACGAGGGCGTTGTGCTGCCGGTGCAGCAGCAACCCGCCACAACGGCCCGGCGACTGGCGGTCCTTGGTCACGTGCTTTGAGTGACGCACGAGGTCTGGACAGGCTCCCGGGGGGCGTGCTGTCATGCTTCCGGTTCCTCGTTTCCAACGTTGTAAGTCACCTCTAGCCCCGGTAGGCCCTCGACGCTCAAGCACCACCGGTCGGGCGGGCGGACCGCAGTAGCCGCCTGCCCAGCCGCACTCGCTGAGACGCAGTGACAGGAGGATTTGTGAGACGAAGCAAGCCATGGCACCCCCTGGGTCCCGGTCGCCGGCGATGGCGCGTGCTGGCGTCGACGGCAGCGGCCATGGGCCTCGTCGGCGCGCTGTTCGTGGGTCCCGCCGTGGCCAGTCCTGACAGCGGCTCCGGCGCGGCTGCCCAAGGCTGGACGTCCAAGACGCCACCGCTCACGACTCCGTGGACGGACGAGGTCGGCCCGGACAACGCCCACCCGGAGTATCCGCGGCCGCAGTTGACGCGTAAGCAGTGGCAGAACCTCAACGGCGTGTGGCAGTTCGCCGGTGCCCAGGCCGGTGACGCGCCGCCCTTCGGCAAGAGTCTGGACGAGCGCATCCTCGTGCCGTACCCGGTGGAGTCGGCGCTGTCCGGCATCAAGCGCCACGAGGACCGGATGTGGTACCGCCGGACCTTCAGCGTCCCGCGCAGCTGGACAGCGGTGCCCGGTCAGCGACTCCTCATGCACTTCCAGGCCGTGGACTATGACGCCAAGGTCTGGGTCAACGGCCACCAAGTCGCCACCCACCGAGGCGGCTACGACGCGTTCTCCGCGGACGTCACCGACGCGCTGAAGGGCGCCGGCCCGCAGGAGGTCGTGGTCGGCGTCACCGACGAGACCGACAAGACCTGGCAGCCGGTCGGCAAGCAGCGCAATGTGGCCGACCGCGGCATCTTCTACACCTCGAACTCCGGCATCTGGCAGACCGTCTGGATGGAGCCGGTGTCCACCGGGCACATCGACTCGCTGCGCATCACGCCGGACCTCGGCACCGGCACCGTGTCCGTCACACCGCGCCTCACCGGCGCGGACGGCATGACGGTGCAGGCGACGGCGTACGACGGCGACGAGGCCGTGGGCAAGGTCACGGGACCGGCCGGGTCGACGCTCAAGGTGCCAGTCCCGCATGCCAAGTTGTGGAGCCCCGACTCGCCGTTCCTGTACGACCTGCGGGTCCGACTGCTGCGCGGCGGCAAGCCGGTCGACGACGTGGGCTCGTACTTCGGGATGCGCGAGATCGGCACCGCGAAGGGCTCCGACGGCAGGATGCACATCACGCTCAACGGCAAGCAGACGTTCCTGCTGTCCACGCTCGACCAGGGGTTCTGGCCGGACGGCATCTACACCGCACCGACCGACGCGGGCCTGAAGTTCGACCTGGCCGAGCACAAGCGGCTCGGCTTCAACACCGTCCGCAAGCACATCAAGGTCGAGCCCGACCGCTGGTACTACTGGGCGGACAAACTCGGCCTGATGGTGTGGCAGGACATGCCGTCGATGAAGGTCGACTTCTCCAAGTCCCGGGCCGAGAACACCCCGCCCGAGGACGCCCGGCAGGAGTTCGAGCGGCAACTGCACACCATGGTCGACCAGCACGCCAGCTGGACCTCGATCATCGGCTGGATACCGTTCAACGAGGGGTGGGGCGAATGGAGCCGTGAGGCCACCGGCCGGATCGCGGACGACGTGGCCCAGCAGGACCCGAGCCGCCTGGTCAACGCCCACTCCGGGGTCAACTGCTGCAACTCGCTGGGCGACTCCGGCAAGGGTGACGTCGTCGACTTCCACCAGTACGTGGGGCCCGCCTCCCCCGTACCGGAGGGACGGCGCGTGGCCATCGACGGAGAGCACGGCGGCTTCGGTCTCGAGGTGCCCGGCCACATGTGGTTCGACGACGGCGGCGCATACGAGATGGAGCCGGACTCGGCGACGCTGACCCGGCGCTACGTCGAGAACCAGCGCGACCTGCTCACCGCCGCCCGGCAGTGCGGCGTCTCGGGCAGCGTCTACACCCAGATCACCGATGTCGAGCACGAGGTCAACGGCTTCTTCACCTACGACCGGCAGGTGAAGAAGATGGACTTCGACCAGGTGCGGGACATCAACGACAAGGTGATCAAGGGCGCCGACGGCTCCGCACCACCGCCGCAGTTCCCACCCGGCACACCCGGCCTGACCGGTGAGGGTGCCTGGCCCCTGGACGAGGGCAGCGGGACGGTCGCCAAGGACGCAGCCGGTGACCGCGACCTGAGCCTGCGTCAGGGCTCCACTTGGGGCACCGGTGTATCCGGTGGGGACCTGCAGTTCGACGGGGTCGACGACCACGCCGAGACGGCGGGACCCGTCCTCGACACCTCTGGCAACTTCACGGTGTCGGCGTGGGTCAAGCTGGACCGTCTCGACGGCTGGCGCACCGCGGTCGGCCAGGACGGGGAGGTCCAGTCGGCCTTCTTCCTGCAGAAGACCGGCGACACCAACAAGTTCGCGTTCAGCACGAGCGGCGGGCGCGCCCTGTCGACGTTCACGCCGCAGACCGGCAAGTGGTACCACCTGGTGGGCGTGCGGAACGCCGAGACGGGCGAGCACTCGCTCTACGCCGACGGTGTGAAGCAGGGCTCGTTCAGTCAGTGCCTCAACCCGGCGTCCGACGGCCCGCTCTCGGTCGGCCGGGCCCGGTTCAACAGCGGCAAGGTCGACTTCTGGCCGGGCGGTGTGGACCAGGTGCGCGTCTGGGACCGGGCACTCAGCAGCGCCGAGATCTCCCAGCTCTACGCCTCGGGCAAGTAGCCGAGCGAACACCCCCACGAGGGCCGGGCGGCGCTGTGCCGCCCGGCCCTCGTCCGCCTCATGAGTCGACCTTCGCCACAAACTCGTCGAGTCCGCCCAGCAGCGGTGGCGGACCGTGAATGCACCCCACCTCGTGGCCCTCGTCCGGGCAGACGCCCGCTTCGAACGCGGTCAGCTCGTCAAACACTCCGAGGCAGTTGCGGCATGATCAAGGCCAGCCGATTCCCTGGGGGCCGACATGGCATGGTCTGAACACGTGGTGGTTCGAGACGGCGTCCGGCTTGCCTGCCGGGACCGGGGCGGGCCTGGACAGCCGATCGTGTTGCTGCACGGCCTGGCCGGACACGCGGGTGAATGGGACGCGCTGGCACGGAGGTTGAGCCCCAGGTATCGGGTCGTCACGGTCGACGAGCGCGACGCCCACACCCGCACCTACCCCGACACGGCGATCCGCCCCGCTGGATGAGATCCAGCGGGGCGGATTCATGGGCAGCGTCCCGTGCGGCCGGAGGGAGCCCCTTCGCGTGGTCGGCGCGCTGGGACTCTGCTGGTGGATTCTCAGCCGGTGGTGCGGCGGCGGCGCATCCACCACCACAGGGCGCCTCCGGCTGCGACGAGGGCGGCGGAAATGCCGGTGATCAGGCCGATGGGGGCGGTGTTGCCGGTGTGGGCGAGGTCGCCGTCCGGATCGGGCGTGTTCGGCGCGGAGGTGGCCGGTGCCTGTCCGCCGCCGCTCCGGGTCGGCTGCGGGGTGACGGGGTCGGTCGGCTTGCCGGTGGGCTTGCCGCCGCCGGTGTGGGTCGGCGTCGGGGTGGGGTCGCCGCCCGGGTCATTGCCGGTGGCCTTGGCCGGGCCGCCGCCGAGGTAGAGGGTGTCGGTGTCCCGGTAGGACGTGTCATCCGACTTGGTGGAGTTGCGGGTGGTGTTGTCCAGGTCGCGGTTCTCGACGTTGAAGCGAGTGCGGGTGATGTTCTGCTTGGGCTGCTTGGAGAAGTCGACGCCACCGACGCCCTGCTGGTAGACCTTGCCGCCGTACTTCAGCTCGAACCACTCGATGCCCTTCTTGATCGAGTCCATGTACCGGTTCCAGACCTGCTCGCGGGTCCAGTTCTGGTTCGGGGCTCGCAACGGCCACGCGGACACGTCGTTCGAGTCGATGATCTTGTGGAAGTCGTTGGGGGACTTCGCGTCCTGCTGGCGGATGTACTCGGCGGCGACGCGGGCGTTGTAGACGGCGCGCAGGTCGGCGTACTTGGGGTCCTTGTTCACGCGGTCACGGATGAGCGGGATCACGTTGAGGCGGACGCTGTCCTCGATCGCGGTCTTCTCGGCCTTGGTCAGGTCGGTGCACTCGGTCGAGCCGGGCACGTGGTAGTCGACGTCGAGCCACTGGTCGGAGACCTTCATCGGCGAGTCGAGGATGTAGATGCCGCCGTCCTGCTCGCGTACCTTGGCGGGCTCGGGCTCGATCCAGAAGCGGGTACCCGGGAAGCAGGGGATGCCGTTACGCCGGGGTGCGGTGTCCCAGTACCGCTTGCCCTCCACGTGCTTGTCCGGGTTGAGGGCCTCGGCGAAGTCGTACTTCATCATGAGGTCGGCTTCGAGGAGGACGCGGCCGGCGTCGGTCTTGCCGAACGTGGCGTCCATGACCTTGTCCGGCTGGTCCGGGTTCAGGTTCACCCAGAACTTGTCCGGGGTGAGCGCCAGCCACGTGAACAGTGCGTCGGAGGACAGGTTCATGCGGGTCTGACCGCCGTAGCCGGGGTTGTTGTCCGGGTCGGGCATCTGGTCGGCGCGCATGGAGTACTGCATGCCATTGCCCTTGCCGAGGCCACCGACGTACCGGAGCTCCATGGTGGTGAAGTCGACGCCGCCCGGGCCGCCGCGTGGGAGGGTGCCGCGCGGGTCTAAGCGGCGTGCTCCGGCCTGGATCTGTTTGGCTTCGTTCAGGGTGCGGCCGGAGTTGTTGATGCGCTCGTTCAGCGGGCCGCGGGTTCCGCAGGTGGACGCGGAGCCGAGGGAGGCGAGGGTGGTGGTGCCGGCGCCCTGGCATCCGGGGGCGAACCACCGGTCGTAGCGTGAGTAGCCGCGGATCGGGGTGGTCTGCGGGAGCGAGTTGTACAGGCGCTGATTGCCGCGGACCGGGTTGACGGCGCCGGGACGCAGCCGGGTGACGTACCGGTTGAAGTCGTTGATCTTCTTCTTCTGGCCGTCGGTGAAAGGCTTGGCGCCGGTGAAGCGGAACTTGTGGTCCGGCATCAGGCGTGCGATCTTGCGGTCCTTGCCGAGCTGCTTGTTCGTCAGCTCGCTGTTGGACTTGAACTCGTTGAATTCCTTGGACTTCTTGTTGTAGGCGTCGTAGCGGCGCGAGTCGACCACGTTGCCCTGCGCGTCGATGAGGTCGACGGTGACCTCACACAGCCAGTCCGGACCGATGAGACGGAAGTCCTTGACCAACTGGCGCTCGAACGCGGAGCCCTTGGAGTTGTTGGTCTGATTGCGGATGTACCGGTTCTCGAACCAGTGGTCGAAGGTCAGGCCCTCGTTGTTGTTGAAGAACCGGGCATAGATCTCCATGGCCCGGTCAGCGGGGTCACCGGACGCGTCGGCGACCTTCTGCCACGCCTTGTAGTTCTTCTCCGTGTTGTTGGGGAATTTGGACATGGCCTTGGCCTTGTCCGCCGCAGTCGGGGGCCTGAGCCCGTCGTACGCTCGTCCGGGCAGCTTGTAGTTGAAGTTCTTCGGCAGGCTGGACGAGGCGTTGAAGTTCCCACCCAGTGGGTCGTTGGGGAAGCCGGAGTCGCGCGGCGTGGTGCCGTAGGTCTTGCCCAGGTTGCGTTCGTCGCAGCGCTTCGCGCCGGGACGGATCTTGGTGGTGACGGCGGGACCGGCGGCGACTGCGGTGCCGGTGGTGTCGACGCCGGGCAGGCCGGTCACGGTGACCGCCGAGGCGATCCCGAACGCGGCCAGGACGCGGCCCGCCAGGCGCCACCGCTCGGGTATGCGCAGTGCTGTATTCAAAAGTGTGGTCTTCCCTCTGGTGGGGCCAGGGGTGTGGGCGACGCCATGGGGCCCCCGTGGCATGTACGCGCCGCGCTGCCACCCTAGCCCCAACTACTGTCAGATAAAGAGCAGTTAAGGCCGTGTCCGCGCGTCACCCCCGACAGCACAACGAGAGTTGACGGTCTGTCATCGGCTGAAGAACAAGGACTCCATGCGGCTGGTCGCCACGTCGGTGTGCCTCACCCGCAGCGACGACGAGAAGAGCCCCGACCGCCCCCACGGGTCCGCCTCGCCCAGGCACGCCGTCGCCAGCGCCCCCCAGTCGTTCTGGTTCGGGTCGTCGTCCAGGTCGAAGATGACGTCCAGGTCTTCCAGCATCTCGGCGGTGACACCGCAGGCCGCCATGACGGCGGCCGGATCGCCCGATACGACGAACGGCTCATCGCCCGGCCAGCCGCACGCGTGGAACATGGGGCCGCCCGGCAGCATCACGAGGTCTTCGGTGTGCTCGGCCCCGCAGTGCACCTCCACTCGACCCACGACGAGTGCATCGGGGAAGCGTTCACGCAGCAGCTCGGCCTGATACAGCATCGGGGTGTCATTGCCGTCATCCGCATAGCCGGGGTCCGATACCGATATGACGTTCCCCCACACCCCCACCTGCACGATGTCCAGGTCGGCACGTGAGCGCACGGTGAGCCTGTCGCTGCCCTGGCGCGACCCGAGGTCCTCCAGCACCTCATCGATCATGTCAAGGGAGCGAGCGAACTCCAGGGCCGCCGCAGCGTCGTTGGGCGGCAGGTCCCCGGCGTCGACGGTGACCGGAGGCCGCACGACGGTGAGTTCGTAGCGGGTCCCACTACCGGTCGTCATGCGGTCTGCGGGAACAGTCCAGAATCCGTTGCCAGTCATGGGCGTTACCGTAGTGGCATCTGCTCCGCCCACGCGGAGATGCCCGGGACCTGCTGTGGTCATCGCGTTCGGATGCCGCAGCGGGGCGAGGCCGGGATCACCGATCGCGGCGTGTCATTCGTGCGTCCGGCCCGTCATCGGGGGGAACCTCACGGACGGGAGGAACGCCTCACACGCACAAGCCCGGCGAACCCGGCGCCGCGCCTGGACGTCACCGATCCGGGCTGCCTCCCCCACAGACATACCTGTGCTGTGCACGCTCACGCAGGTGTGCCGACCGAGGCGAGGTCGAGAGCGATGTCCGTGATCATGTCCTCCTGGCCGCCCACCAGCCCGCGCCGGCCCACCTCGACGAGGATGTCGCGCGTGTCGACGCCGTAGCGGCGGGCCGCCGTCTCGGCGTGCCGCAGGAAGCTGGAGTACACACCGGCCCAGCCGAGGGTGAGGGTCTCACGGTCGACGCGGACCTCGCGGTCCTGCAGGGGGCGGACGATGTCGTCGGCCGCGTCCATCAGCGGGAACAGGTCGCAGCCGTGCAGCCAGTCCATCAGGTCGGCCACCGCGACGAAGGCTTCGAGGGGGCAGTTGCCCGCGCCCGCCCCCTGGCCGGCGAGCGAGGCGTCGACACGGGTCACGCCGTTCTCGACGGCGACCACCGAGTTGGCCACTCCCAGACCGAGGTTGTGGTGGGCGTGGATGCCCAGTTCGGTGTGCGGGTTCAGTACCTCGCGGTAGGCACGGACCCGGTCGGACACTCCGTCCATGGTGAGCCGGCCCCCGGAGTCGGTGACATACACCCACTGGGCGCCGTAGGACTCCATCAGCACCGCCTGGCGGGCCAGTTCGACTGGTCGGCCATGTGGGACATCATCAGGAATCCGGCGACGTCCATGCCCAGGTTGCGGGCGGCGTCGATGTGCTGGGCGGAGATGTCGGCCTCTGTACAGTGCGTGGCCACGCGGACCGAGCCCGCAGCGCGGCCGGCCCCTTCGTGTGCCGTACGGCATTGGACACCAGCTCCGTCGCTGGCGACCTCGTGCACGGTTGGCCGTGGTTCGGCGCCCGATAGTTCGTTGAACTGGGCATGATGGAGGCTGGAGCGCCCGAGTTGATCGTGGCGGAGTACCGGGTCGCAGGGCTGTCGCCGGAGGTGATCGCTGAACTCATCGCAGAGGTCAGGCCGTTGTGGCACGAACAGCATCTGGCACGCCTGACGGCTCGGCCGCGGCGACGGGCTGTAGGGGCCGGGGCGAAACACAAGTTCGTCTTCGTCGGCCGGCTGCTGGCCACCCTGGTGAGCCTGGGGGAGGTCGGCGATGCCGACAGCTCGGTGGCTCGGGTTCATGGGTTCGACGGCGACAGCCAGCCCGTTCGGCAGCATGTGCCTCCAGGTTGGGTCGGCCGCTGTGGCCCCGCCGGCCTGCCGGGCGGCGGGGGTCCGAGCGGGTCAGCTGTGGAACTGGTTAGGCGGGACGGGGAGCCCGTAGTGTTCGCGCAGGGTCGTGCCTTCGTACTCCTCGCGGAACAGGCCCTTGCCGCGCAGGATCGGCAGGACGTGCTCGGCGAAGGCCGCCAGGCCTGAGGGCAGGGCGGGTGCCATGATGTTGAATCCGTCGGCGGCACCGCCTTCGAACCAGGCGATGATCGTGTCCGCGATCTGCTCGGGTGTGCCGACGAACTCGAAGTGGCCGCGCCCGCCGCCGAGCCGGGAGATGATTTGGCGGACCGTCAGCTGCTCGCGCACCGCGAGGTCGATGATCAGGTCGGAACGGCTCTGCGAGCCTTCCAGCTTTGGCTTGGAGAGGATGAAGGCCGGTAGAGGGTCGTCAAGAGCGAAGACCGACGGCTCGGTCTCGAACACGGCGGCGAGCTGGCGCAGCCCGTACTCCGGTACGCGCAGCTCGTCGAACTCTCGTGCGAGCGCGCGGGCTTCCGCCTCGGTCGAGCCGATGTAGGGGACGATGCCTGGCAGGACGATGACGGTGTCCGGATCGCGACCTGCGGCCTTGGTGCGGGCCCTGATGTCGGCGTAGAAGCCGGCGGCGCGCTCGTACGTCGTGTGGGCGGTGAAGATCGCCTCGGCGTGGCGGGCCGCGAAGTTCTTGCCGTCCTCGGAGGAGCCGGCCTGGACGAGCAGCGGGTGGCCCTGTGGGGGGCGCTCGACGTTGAGCGGGCCGGCCAATTTGAAGTGGGTGCCTTCGTGGCCGAGACGGTGCAGCCGTGCGGGGTCGGCGTAGCGTCCCGTGGCCCGGTCGGCGATGACGGCCTCGGCCTCCCAGCTGTCCCACAGTGCCTTGGTGACGCGCAGGAACTCGTCAGCGCGGGCGTAGCGCTCGGCGTGGCCGGGGCGGTCGTCGAGGCCGAAGTTGGCGGCCTCGTCCGATCCGGCCGAGGTGACGATGTTCCAGCCGGCGCGGCCGCCGCTGACGTGGTCGACGGAGGCGAGGCGGCGGGCGAGGTTGTACGGCTCGTTGTAGGTCGAGGAGACGGTCGCGATGAGGCCGATCATGCTCGTCGCCTGAGACAGTGCGGTCAGCAGGGTCAGCGGTTCGAGTTGGCCCGGCGGGCGGAATTCGCCTGTGCCGATGAGGGCCGGGCCGTCCGCGAGGAACAGTGAGTCGAACTTGGCGCTCTCCGCCAGCCGTGCCAGCTCGATCCAGTGCCCGAGGTCGAAGTCTGCCCGGGGGTTGCTGTGCGGGAGCCGCCAGGCTGCTTCGTGGTGGCCTGCTTCCATGAGGAAGGCGTTGAAGTGGAGTTGGCGTCGTCTGCTGCTCATGAGCTGACCTTCAGCTTGGAGCTGTCGTAGCCGGCCGGGAGGAGGTTGTCGGTGATCGACTTGACGTCGACGTTCTTGGTGATCTGACCGGCTTCCCGGAAGGCGTCGGCGAGCTTCTGCTCGAGTTCGATGTCGGAGGGTTGTACGGGGGTGAGCCGGTTGGAGTAGGCGGCGAGTTCCGCCTTGGCGTCGGCCAGCGGGATGCCCTGTTCCTGGGAGAGTGCTTGCGCGTACTTGTCGGGGTTCTTCACCGCCCAGGCGAACTCCCGCGAGAGCCGCTTGAGTACGTCGGTGAGAGCCGCTCGCTTGGTCTTGTCCTTGAGGAGCTTGTCGTTGGCGATGTAGTAGTTGCTCGTCTGGTCGATCGGCGGGAGGCCCTTGACCAGGACGCGTGCGCCGTTCTTGACCGCGATCGCCGACTGCGGGTTCCAGATCGACCAGGCGTCCACCTTGCCGGTGTTGAAGGCTGTCGCGCCGGCCGCGGGGTCGAGGAAGACCAGTTTCACGTCCTTGGGGGTGAGGCCGACGCTCTTCAGTGCGTTCAGGGCCAGGCCGTGGGCCGAACTACCTTGCGGGATGGCGATCTTCTTGCCTTTGAGGTCTGCGGCCGTCTTCAGCTTCGACTCCTTGGGCACGATGATGTTTTCCAGTGCCTGGTCCGGTGTGAGCGAGCGGTTGACGGCGACGATTTTGAAGCCGTACTCCTTCGCGGCGCCGGTGATCGGCGGTACGTCGCCGACGCTGCCGAGGTCGATGTCGCCCGAGGCGGCGGCCTGCACCAGCGGCGGACCGAAGGTGAAGCGGGCAAACTTGACCTTGTAGGGGGCGTTGTCGAACACGCCGGTCAGCTTGGCCAGCGCCTCGGTGCCGTCACCGCCGTTGTCGCCGACGGTGAAGGTGTACTTGCTCCACTCGGGGTGCTTGGCGTCGCCGGCCTGGGCGGCGTCGCTGAGCGGTGCGGCGGTCTCCGACTGTGAACCGCAGCCGACCAGGACACCGGCGAGGACGAGCGAGGCGGCGGCGCCGACGACGCGGCTGGTTCTTTCATGCATGGGATTCCGTGCCTTCTGTGCTGGGTGAGGGTGCTGGCGTGAGGTCAGTGCCGGCCGGCGAGACCGAGGTCTTCCAGGAGCCGCGCGCGCAGGTCTTCGCGTGCGGTGCCCGCCTCCCGGTCGGCTGCGGTGAGGTGGACCTCGTGGGAGGCGCCGATGCGGCCGTCGCTCATGACGACGATGCGGTCGGCGAGGGCGATCGCCTCGTCGACGTCGTGGGTGACGAGCAGCATGGCGGCATGGTGCCTGGTCCGCAGTCCCCGCACGAGGTCATGCATACGCAGCCGGGTGATGGCGTCCAGTGCCGCGAACGGCTCGTCGAGCAACACGAGTTCGGGTTCCGATACCAGGGCCCGGGCGAGTGAGACGCGTTGGGCCTCGCCTCCGGAGAGCTCCTTGGGCCATGCCTTCTCGCGGCCCGCGAGTCCGACTTCCTCAAGTACGTCGCGGGCTCGCTGTTCCGCGTCCGCCCCGTGGAGGCCGAGGGTGACGTTGCGCAGGACGCGTTGCCAGGGCAGCAGGCGGTCGGCCTGGAAGACGATCGCCCGCTTCGCCGGGACCTCGACACGCCCCGCGTCGGGCCGGTCGAGTCCGGCGAGCAGCCTCAGCAGGGTGCTCTTGCCGCAGCCGGACGGGCCGAGCAGGATCACCAACTCCTCGTCGGCCAGGGTGAGGTCGAGGTGGTCGAGGACGATCCGGTCACCGAACCGGCGGACCACCTGCTCGACGACGGCCCCGGTGCGGCGGCGGGGCTGTGTCGCGGTCGTGCTGCTCATGACGCCTCATAACTGGGCCGCCACCGCAGCAGCACCCGCTCGAGAGCCCGGACGAACTGGTCGGCGAGCAGGCCGAGCAGTGAGTAGATCACCAGCCCTACGAAGACCTGGTTGGTCTGCAGGTAGGTCTGCCCCTGGGTGATGAGGAAGCCGAGTCCCTTGTCGGCGTTGATCGTTTCAGCGGCGACGAGACCCAGGACGCTGTAGGCGAGGGAGAAACGGAGGCCGACGAGGAACCCGGGCAGGGCTCCGGGCACCAGCACGCGCGTCACCAGGCGCCGGCGGCCGGCGCCGGTGGTGCGCGCCATCTCGATCAGGCGCTGGTCGACGGCTCGGATAGCGGCGAACAGGTTGAGATACATCGGGACACCGGCGCCGAAGGAGATCAGCAGCACCTTTGTGAGTTCGTCGATGCCGAACCACACGATCATCAGTGGCAGCACCGCGAGGAGGGGGATCGTGTTGAACACCTGCACGATCCCGTTGAACAGGTACTCACCGCTGCGCAGCAGTCCGCCGAGCACCCCGGCGGCGATGCCCACCGTCAGGCCGAGCGCCAGGCCGGTGCCGGCCCGCTGCAGCGAGATGGCCAGGTCCGGTCCCAGGACGCCTTGTTGCCACAGGTCGACGGCGGACTTGACGATCGAGGTCGGTGCCGGGGCGCTGGTTTTGGGCAGCGCTCCTGCCCTGGCGAGCACCTCCCAGGCGATGAGGATCACGACCGGGGTCGTGTAGATGCCCAGCGGCCAGCGCAGTCGCTCGCGGATCCTGGTGAGCGGCGTGCGGCGGCGTGCGCCGTCCGGCACGAACACCTCGCGTTCCGGCTCTTTCGGTCTTTCGGCGCCCGGACCCTTGGTCAGGGCCGGCGCCGGAATACGGACGTCGGTCACGCCGCCACCGCCAGGACCTTGGTGTAGTGCGAGGCGTCGCCGATGAGTTGCTCGCTGCTACGGCCGTCGGTACCGACCGGCACCTCTCCGGCGACCGTCACGCGGTTGAGGCGGCGCGGGTGGTCGTCGTAGTTGTCCACCGCGTAGTGCTGGGTGATCCGGTTGTCGAAGATCAGCAGCTGGTTCGGGAACCAAGTCCAGCGCAGGACGTTCTCCGGACGTGTCACGTAGGACTGGAACAGGCGCAGCAGGTCGGTCGAGTCGCTGGGCGACAGGCCCACGATCCGCTTGGCGAACCCGCCGATGAACAGGCCGCGTTCGCCCGTCAGGGGATGCACCCGCACGAACGGGTGCTCGGCCTCGTACGGCGTCGAGACGAAGATGCGGTCGTACTCCTGCCGCTGCGCCGTCGCCGCGGCGGGGCGCGCGTAGTCGTGCTGGTTGGTGTGCACCACGCGCAACGAGTCCGCGAGGGCACGCAGCGGCTCGGGCAGGTCGCTGTAGGCCGCGGCGGCGTTGGCGATGAGCGTTTCGCCGCCGTACGGCGTGGTCAGCAGGGAGCGAAGCGTGGTGAGCTGCGGCGGGTTGACGACGAAGGTGACGTCCGTGTGCCACTCGTTGGCCTTGGACGTCTCGCTGTCGACGGCGAGCACGTTCGCCGTACCGTCGGCGGCCGGCACGTTCGGGTGGGCGGTGGTGAGGTCGCCGAACCAGCCGGCCACGCGCTCCTGACCGGCGTTGTCGAGGTCGACGTCGTCGAAGACGATCGCCTTGTGCTCGTTGAGGGCGGCTCGCAGCGCTGTGACCGTCGAGGGGTCGGGCGTCACCGCGAGGTCGACACCCTCGACGACCGCACCGATACGGCCGGTGAGCTTACGGATGGACACAGACATGGAGAAGTCCTTCTGGAGGTAGGTGCGCGCACCACCAGGTGCTGAGCAGTGAGAAGTTGGCGTGAGCACGCGGCTCACCGGCCGAGCGACGGGGGCACTTGGCAGGTCGGTGCGGCTACGGCGCAGGAGCAGCCGCCGCCACGGCGCAGGATCGGTCGCCGATCCGCGGCGCAGGAGCAGCCGAGGATCAGGCGGGAAACGTGACCAGGCGGATCGAGCCGCCTGAAGACCGCTGCTGAATCACCGAACGCGAGGACGCACCGGGCAGGCGCTCAGCCTGCCCGGACGACGACGCCGGGGGCCGCGTGCCAGGTCAGCGACAACAAAACGCGCTGGAGACGTGCGCCAGATCGATGTGGCGCCGCCGGGTGAGGTCCACGCGCGGGTTCATGGGACGAGAGTTCAGCAGAGGTCCACCACACCGGTCAATGCTTTCCCGGACAGGTCTTGCATTGCGGACACAGAGAACGTGCGGCGGCCGGTGGGGAACGCATCTGCGGCGGGGCAGCGTGCTCGTGAAGGGGGCGTGCCCTGCGGTTTCCGTCAGGCCCCCCGCGGTGTAGGCATCTAGCTGGTCTGACAGCGAGTGCGCCTTCCCCGGCGGAAGGCCCACCCGTTGTACACGGGCTCATGCGCCGGTGCCAACTACCGCCGCCTGCGGAGGGTCAGCGGCGGTGTGCGCAATGGCGGCCCCAGGAGACGTCGTCGACGAATCGGCCGCGGTTGTTGCGCAGGGTCGCGGTGTCGTGGTCGTTGTTCCACACGTACGCGCGACGGTCCTGAAACAGGTCGGTGCGGGTGTCGCGGCCGACGGCACACGACCGGCAAGAGCTCCGGCCCGGACGGCAAGGACTTCACGGAGCAGGCAGGTCGGGCGGGGAGCGACCCGTCCCGAGTTCCCTGGCCTCCACTCCCAGGCGTCAGCAAGTCCACGCAGGCCGTGCCTGGACCGCTGCCACTACGTGAGGGGTCCATCCGTGGCCTGGGACGACACCGGGTCCGCCACGGGTGCTGGAATGTCCTCGGTGGAGGTGCGCGCCTTCCGCCATGGCAGGAGCAGCGCGCTGGCCATGCACAGCAGACCGGCGATGAGCAGGGCGCCGCGGACTCCGGCTGCGGCGGCGATGAGGCCGCCGGCGATCATGAAGGCGGCCTGGCTTGTCTTCGCGCTGACGGACCAGGAGGTGCCGACGCGGGACATGAAGGCGTCCGGTGTGGCCTCCATGCGGTACGTGGTGAACGATGGGTTGAAGACCCCGGCGGAGAAGAGCAGGCCGAAGTCGGCGGCCACGATGACCAACACGCCGGGGGCACCGGAGGGCGTCAGCGGCAGCAGGATCGTCCAGAGCGTGCGGGCGACACCGGACAGCAGCAGAATCCGGCGCTGACCGAACCGCCGGGTGAGCAGTGGGGTCAGGCGTGAGCCCAGCACGCCGCCCAGGCACGGCAGCCCCAGGGCAAGTCCGTACTGCCACGGTGCCAGACCGAGGTCATCCAGCATGAGGACGGCCATCAGCGGTGACGCCATCATGACGGACCCGCCGAAGAGCAGGGCGTTGAAGAACAGCGGGCGCAGTACTGGGTGTTGTAGGAGGTAGTGCCAGCCGGCGGCGATGTCGCGGCCCAGGTGAGAGGCGGCGGCACGTGCCGGTGGCGCGGGTTCGGGCTGCCGGATGCGGCCGATGCCCAGGGCCGAGGCGAGGAAGGACAGTGCGTCGACCACCAGCGTGGCGGCCGCGCCCAGCGCCCCGGCCAGGAGCCCGCCGACGGGCGGGCCGGCGCTGACGCTGATCCAATTGGTGGTCTCGAACAGGCTGTTGGCACGAAGGCGGTGCTCGGGCAGGACCAGCGCCTTCAGATGTGCTCCGCCGGCCGCGTCGAACGCGACGGACGCCGCCGTCTGGAGAATGCCGACGACACACAGCTGAGTGAAGGTGAGCCGGCCGAAGGCCATGGCGATGGGAATGCTCGCCAGCACCACGCAGCGGGCCAGATCAGCGGCGATCATGACCGGCCGCTTGTACTGGTGCTCGATCCGCACACCGAGCGGCAGAGCGATCACCGCGCTCGCCACAGCAGACATCGCGGCAAGCAGGGAGACCTGGAACGCCGAGGAATCCAGCACCAGCAGAGCAACCAGCGGCAGCGCCCCCATGCCGACGGCACTGCCCGCCGCGCTGACCGCATAGGCGCCCCACAACCGCCGGAAGTCCCGCCCGAGCGCGCTCCGCTGTCCCAACCGAACCCTCCCGAGGTGCGAAGACGCTCAGCGTAGTGACTCGGCCCACCCACCACCCGCGATCAGGCCATCACCGGACGCACCTCAGAGCTGGGATCAGAAACAAGTAATCAGGCCCGCGGTGGTCCCGGGGAATCGCCTACTGGCCAACGGGCTTGAGTACCCGCCCGAGGGCATCCTCCTGGGCTCATACGCTGGTGCGGGCGGACGCCGCGCCATCCGCCGCGCACGGCACTAGGGCGCGTATCGAAAGTGGATCTCGGGTGTTGGATGATCGTGGTTCATGGCGCGGGGTGATCCCACAGATGAACAGTGGGCGGTGTTGGAGCCGTTGTTGTCCAAAGGGAATGAAGGGCGGGGCGGCCTCCCCTCTGGCCGCGGCGGCAGCTGATCGATGGCATACGGTTTCGGGGGTTCCGTGGCGGGACGTACCCGTCGAGTACGGGCTGTGGGGCCGGGTCTACGATCTGCTCCGCCGATGGCAGCGGGACGGCACCTGGCACCGGGTCCTCATCCAACTCCAGTCCCGGGCCGACGCCAAGGGTGCGATCACGTGGGTCCTGAACGTCGACTCCACAGTGTGCCGCGCGCACCAGCACGCGGCCGGGGCCCGCAAGCAGGGTGACCTGCAGAAGGAACCGCCGGGCGGTGTCGTCACCGAGCCCCGTGACCACGGACTGGGGCGCTCACGCGGGGGGTTCACCACCAAGCTGCACCTGGCCGTCGAGCAGGGCCAAAAGCCTATGTCGATCGTGGTGACCGCTGGGCAGCGAGGGGATCACCGCAGT
This sequence comes from Streptomyces sp. NPDC005706, assembly GCF_040631045.1. Classification (NCBI taxonomy): domain Bacteria; kingdom Bacillati; phylum Actinomycetota; class Actinomycetes; order Kitasatosporales; family Streptomycetaceae; genus Streptomyces; species Streptomyces sp. NPDC005706. Next base: position 51,137 of record NZ_JBEXYS010000038.1, read on the forward strand.
TCGAGCCCGTGCTGGAGAAGGTCCGTGTGCCCCGCCAAGGGCCAGGCCAGCCGCGCATCCGCCCCGATCGAGTACGGCATGAAGGTGCCGACGCAAGACCGTCCTGGGTCCTGCGGCGGTTCAGCGCTCGATGCCCAGGCCGTCCAGGAACTCCTGGAACAGATCCTCCACGAACGGGTCGGACCGCTTCGACAGGACATCGGCGATCGTCTTGGGCAGGGGGGTCAGGCCAGCCGCCCGTGCCCAGGCCACAGCGCGCTCCGCAGTCTCCTCCGGCCCCAGGAACCAGTCGTCGACGGATTGGCCGCCCTCCGCCATGTAGGCGGACATGGCTGTCCGGTCGAGACATGCGCGCCAGGTTGCCCGGTCCCTGGTTCTGCCTTCCAGCACAAGGCAGTCACTGTCCATTACGAATCCGGCAAGGACCGGGCGGCCAGTGACTTCCACAAGCCCGATGAGAGTCTCCTCGTCGATTGAGGTCCGCCCTTCCAACGACCAGAGCCGCCAGTCATCAGCGCGCTCCTGAAGCAGCTCCATGTGCACCCCGTCGGTGAAGGTTGCCGCCCCGTTCAGCGGGTGCCGATGGCGGGCGACGATGAGAGAACCCCAGTACCCCATGTGCTTGCTCCATGTCCGAGAGCCGCTGCCTGGCGGCGCTCGCCGCAGCCACCCAGAGCCGCGTTTGCGCTGAGAGGTGCGATTCTTGCAGAAGTCGCACCTTGTCGGCCCCGGCCCTCTCATCCAGGCCCTGGACCTCCACGACTGGGCGGCCTCCACCGGCCGGGCCATGGCCTCCAACCTCGCCCACACCGCCCGCGCACTGGCCGAGAACCCCCTGCCCGCCCCGCCCTCCTGAAACGATCACACCGAAGAGAACGTGCCATGAACGATGCCACACCCCTCGCCCTGGTCACCGGCGCTTCCAGCGGCATCGGACTCGAACTGGCCAAACAGCTGGCCGAACTCGGCTACGACCTCGTCATCAACGCCGAGGACGACACTCGCCTCCAGCAGGCGGCCGCCCAGATCCGGTCCGCCGGCGCGCAGGTGGACGTCATCCAGGCCGACCTGCGGGACTACGACCAGACCGAGCACCTCGTCGACACCGTCCAAGCCATCGGACGGCCGCTGGACATCGCGGTACTGAACGCCGGCGTGGGCCGGGGCGGCGCCTTCGTCGACATCGATCTGGCGGACGACCTGGAGGTCATCGACCTGAACGTCAGGTCGACCGTGCACCTGGCCAAACGCGTCGTCCGCACCATGCCGCCCGCAACGACGGACGCATCCTGGTGACCTCGTCCATCGCGTCGACCATGCCTGGCTCCTTCCAGGCCGTCTACAACGCCTCCAAGTCGTTCCTGCGGTCCTTCGTTCAGGCGCTGCAGAACGAGCTCAAGGACACCGGCGTCACCTTGACCTCGCTGATGCCCGGCCCGACCGAGACCGACTTCTTCCACCGGGCGGACATGGACGACACCAAGGTCGGCCAGCAGGACAAGGACGACCCCATGCAGGTCACGCGGCAAGGACTCGACGCGCTCCTCGCCGGCAAGGAGAAGGCCGTCGCCGGCTCCGCCAAGACCGCAGCCCAGGAGATGGCGAACAAGATCCTGCCCGACAAGGCCAAAGCCGAGACGCATCGCAAGATGGCCGAACCCGGATCAGCAGAGAACGAGAAGACCGACTGACAGGGCTTGCCCCTGCCGGTCAAGCGGCCTGGCCTACACACTGTGTGTGCCGACCGGCGCCCGCGACATCGCCGCAGCCCTCATGTCCGCCCGTCGCTGGCCCCCCGGCGCACGTCGCGAAGACGACTCCCTGCTCACGGCCTAACCGCCCGCCCCCATCTCCCCACGCCACCGGCCCCCTGAGCCCTGGGGTCCACCCCATACAGCGGCACCAGGACCGGCGGCGTCACGGCCCCACAGTTGGGTCGTCGAATGTATCGCCGGTCGGCGGAACACCCCCGCGTCGGCGGGGAGGAATGCCGGAGGGCAGCCGACCCTGCTGGCGTTCAACACCGCGTCGACCGGCTGATCACCCCATACAGAGGGCCGTACTGTTCGTCGTCGGCCCAATCGGTACCCGGGCGTCCGCCGGCAGGCACCCGATGATCCGCCGGACACACTGCCGAGCCCCGCGCTAGAAGGCGTTGTCCAGCGCCAGGGTGAGCTCGGCGATCCGCCACCCATAGTCGGACCGTCGCAGGCTGAACGTGTAGATGCCGGTCGAGATCATCTCAATGCTTTCGCCGGTGTTCCTCGTCTGCAGCAGATAGGCCCGTATCTCAGCGGTGGCGGCGTCCGTCGTCGTGACCACGACATTGCTGAGGTGGTGCCGCACCCTTCCGGTCTGGGCCGTGTGCCCGTCACGGATGAAGTCGAGCACCGCCGTGCGTCCGACGACCGGGCCGAGCACTCCTTGTCCGGGCATCGTGAAGGTCCAGGTGGTGTCCTCGGTCAGGACCGCTTCCAACTGGGGCACATTCAGCTCGTCCAAGGCATGTGCGTAGTCCGCCACCGCCTTCTGGACTTCGGCGATCACAAGACCACCGTCAGCACGATCTTGCCTTGGATGTGGCCCTGCGCGGCTCGCGTGTGTGCGCCGGCCGCTTCGGGCAGCGGGTAGGTGCTGTCCACCCCGACCTGGAGCTTGCCCTCGTCGAACAGGCGCCCGATCTCGGCGAGCTGGGGGCCGTTGGAACGCACCTGAATGTTCGAGACTGTGATGCCCAGACGCGCCGTCTCTTCAGGGTCGTACTGGGCGAAGAACACCGGAAGCATGGTGCCTCCGCGCTTGAGCACGGTCAGGAAGCGTGAGCTGTCCGGGCCACCGACGGTGTCGATCACCAAGTCGACGCCGCTGACCACGTCCGCGGCCTCCGTCGTGGTGTAGTCGATGAACTCATCGGCGCCGAGCTTGCGCAGGAACTGCTCGTGTCGGCCGGAGGCCACCGCGATGACGTGTGCTCCCTTCCACTTCGCCAGCTGCACCGCGAAGTGGCCCACTCCACCGGCTGCCCCGTTGACCAGCACGGTCATCCCCGGCGTGATCGGCACCGGCTGGTGCACCTGGCCCGTGAAAGGAGACGGCACGTCGTGGCCGAGATCAACCAGGTACTGCCAGGCCGTAAGCACGGCCATCGGCGCCCCGGCCGCCTGCACGTGGTTGATACCGGCCGGCTTGTGAGCCAGGTCAGAAGCGGGCGCGGCCACGTACTCGGCGTATGTCCGGCCGTCGAATCCGGGGAACCGCAGCATACCGAAGACCTCGTCGCCGACGGCGAACCCCGTCACGTCCGGAGCGACCGCCTGGACCACGCCCGACATGTCCGTTCCAGGAATCAGGGGGAACTGCAGCGCCGGCCTCATCTCGGCCGGCATGACCTTCATCCCCTCACGCAGGTACCAGTCCGGCGGGTTGATGCCCGCCGCGTGCACCCGGACGAGCACTTCGCCCGGGCCGATCTCGGGGACCCGTACCTCGTCGTACTGCAGAACTTCCGGCCCGCCCGCTTCGTGGAACTGGATCGCCTTCATCGCGCCTGTCGCTTTCTCGGGGAAACGTTGCTCCTTCAGTCAAGGTCCAGGACGGCATGGCCGTCCAAGACCGGTTCGGCAACCTGATCATTCCGAAACAGCATGACGCGTACGCTGGAGGGGTGAACGATCTCGGACAGGACCTGGAACTGCGGCTGGTGCGCTACTTCACCGTGGTGGCGGCGCACCAGCACTTCGGCCGGGCCGCCAGCGACCTGCACGTGGCCCAGCCGGCGCTGAGCCGCCAGATCCAACGGCTCGAGAAATATCTCGGCACACGACTGCTGGAACGCTCATCCCAGGGCACCCGGCTCACTCCGGCCGGCAAGACCTTCCTCCCTCGGGCCCAAGCCCTGCTGCAGGCCGCCCGCCAGGCCGAGCTGGCCGTGCGTGAACAAGCCCGGACCGAACGCATCGCCATCGGCTACGTTGAAGATCTGGTGATCACTGCCGCCGTACGGGAACTGCGCCGCCGTTACCCGGACGCCGAGATCGCCACCCGGCATCTGAGCTGCCGCGACGTCGGGGCGCTGTCCGACGAACGCGTCGACGCCCTGATCGCGCGGACCCCGCTGCCGCTCGCCGCCGACGACGTGTTCACCACCCCGCTGTACGAGGAGCCCCGGGTGCTCGTGGTCCCCCGTGGCCACCCCTTGGCCGGCCGGGCGTCGGTGACCGCGGAAGAACTGGCCGGCGAAGAGGCGGCGCCGTGCGCGTTCGAGACCGCAGACTGGACTTCCTACCGGATCCTCGGGGCCGGCGTGCCGCCGATCGAGAACTACGAGGACAAGCTCGAACTCGTCGCGAGCGGCGAGGCGATCGCCGTGATACCGGTCGGCGATCGGCGTAGCTCACTGCGTCCCGACCTCATCACCGTCCCGATCGAGGGCGCTCCCCCCAGCCAGGTCGTCCTGGTCAGCCGCAAGGGCGACCCGAATCCGATGATCAGGAATCTCCGGCTGGCTGCCAAGGCGGTCCTGACCGCCCCGACAGCGTGACCGGGACCAGGTCACCCCGCTGCGACGTCGACAAGACCGTCAAACGCCCCGAGACTCTCAAGGCCATCGGCAAGCCCGGAAGAGATCTTGGTAGATAGCAACAAGCTCACTATCGAACCGGCCCGTCCGCATGGCTTGCGCCATCTTCCTCATGCGTCTCATACAGGAAGACACCCCGTGCGGAAACGCTGCCGCCCGCGAGCAGTTGCTGAAGAGGGTCAAGGCCGGCACTGTCACCGTCATCGACGTGCGCCCCGCCGAGAAGTTCGCCGCCGGCCACATCCCCGGAGCTCCATACCGCTCGACGGGCTCAAGGCGCGCCTGGCCGAGCTGCCCGCCGATGCCGAGGTCGTGACCTACTGCCGCGGCACCAACTGCGTCCCCTCCCCCGGCACCGTGCGCCTCCTGACCGCCCGCGGCCGCAGCGCTAGGCGGATGGCCGACGGCATGCTCGAATGGCGCCTCGCGGCCCTGCCCGTCGAGGCCGGCGCCATGCCCTCCACCCCGCGCCCGGCGGCGGGCAGGTGGTCGTGGACGGCACCGGCATGCTGTGTGTCACCCTGCCGCTGCACCTCCGCAAGCGCATCGCCCACGCCACGGTCGGCACCGTGGTGCACGTCGTCGCCACCGCCCAAGCCGCCCCGCTCGACCTGCCGGCCTGGTGCCACCTCACCAGGCACACCTACCTCGGCCCCGTCCCCGACGACCGGCCGCGACGTCTACGCCCTGCGGCTGGCCGCGGACCCGACGCCGACACGTCCGGACGCCCCCTGGCACCCTGCACCGCGCTTACACCCCTGATGAGGGCGACGCCGGCCAGGCTGAAGCCGCCATCCAGGGTCTCAAGATCCGGGCGCAGGAGACAGGCGCCGGCGTGCAGCAGGGTGCCGAACCGGGCCGGCCGCCAGTCGCTGTCGGCCGACGTCGGGAACCTCACGTCCCGGCTGTCTCTCCGCACACATCGCCCAGCTCGAACGACGCCCGTCCGAAGCACTCGGACAGGCAGTCTGGGAAGCCTCCGGGCTCGGTGCCCCCGCCGACATCGAGACTCACCCGCCGGATCGGCGAGCTGGTGCAGCGGATCCTCGACCTCCGCTCCGAACTCGCCGAGCGCGACGAGGACCTCGCCGCCGCACGCGCCACGAACCGGGACTTGATGGCTCAGCTGAACCGCTGACCGGGTGGTCCCGAATACGCCAGAGACCTCCTCTGCCCTCTGCCAGCGGCAGAACACCGGCCTGACCAAGCTCGACGATCACTACAGTCCAGGCTCATGACGACGGTTACAACTCGCGCGATCGAATACGCCGCCGACGGCCTGACAATGATCGGGCACCTCGCGCTCCCGGCCGGTGTCGACCGCCGGCCCGCGGTCCTGGTAGGGCCCGAGGGCGTGGGGCTCAGCGACGTCGAGCGCCGCCGGGCCGATGCGCTCGCCGAGCTGGGATACGTGGCGCTGGCCTTCGACCTCCACGGCGGACGCTATTACGGCGACCCTGAGGAGATGCTGGCCCGTTGCATGCCACTGCTCGCCGACCCCGACCGGATGCGAGACATCGGCCACGCGGCGCTCGACGTGCTCCGCGCCGAGCCGCGGACCGACCCCGAACGGATCGCCGCCATCGGCTACGGCACCGGAGGCGCAATCGCGCTGGAACTCGGGCGCGACGGCGTCAACCTGCGCGCGATCGCGACAGTCAACGCACTGACCACGGGCCGACCAGGCGAGACGGTGCGCATTCGCTGCCCAGTGTGGGCCGGGGTCGGGTCGCAAGACCCGATCACGCCGCCCGCTCAACGGGACGAATTCACCGCCGAGATGCAGGCTGCGGGTGTCGACTGGCGCCTCGTGGTCTACGGCGGCGCCTTGCACGCCTTTCATCACCCAACGGTCGACCACACCGTGCGCCCCGGCGTCGGCTACCACCCACAGCACGCGCAGCGAGCTTGGTGTGACGTCGTCGGCCTACTCGCCGAGTGCCTGCCCCTGACGGAGTGATCCGGGCGGCAACCGCGATTTCGGGCCGCAGACCAAGCCGGTCGTCACCATTTACCAAGCCCGGCGCCCACCACCGATGCTCCGGTCACCACAGCAGGCCTCCGGCGCGTTCCGGCCCTACGCTCTGACCAAAGTCATCGCCATCATCCCCAACACGCCAGGGCAGCGGCACTAATCGCCGATGCACAGTGTTGTCAGCAACGATGCCCAGGGCATTGCCAGGCAGGACGGCACTGCCACGGGCGAGCCTTGGTTCTGCACGTCGGCCTACGACCCGACGTGAGGCAGGCGCCAGCAGGTTCCGCGCCAAACCAGGCACTCCGCGGCCGATAGCGGTCCAGGACAACGTGCGTCGCCACGATCACCGCCCCGATTGGAATCAGCGGACCGTGGGCACTCCGGGCCCGCCTGTTCACATCCTCACTCGGGGAGCGGGAGCGGTACGCGATGCGCAGCTCAGTACCACTCCTGCGCTGCCCGCCGGCGGGGCCGGACCCAGCGGGTGGACCTCCCCCCTTGGCGAGGCCCACCCGCTGGACGGCGCGCTTCCGGGATGGCTACGACGTTCGACGGGGAGTGCCGACGGCAGAGGCCGTGGGTTTATCGGACGTGGGGGATCGAGAGGAGCTTACGGACTGCCTCGCGTTCGAACCGTTCGCGGGCGCATGACGGGATCGAGGTGCCGACGTCACTGCTGCGTGTCGGCCAGGCCCGCGCGGCACCCGCCGTCCTCTATCCGAGCGCGAGCATCGCCTCGGAGACCTCGCCGACCGCCGCATCGGGAATCGCAGTGGAGGCCTCCTTGAGGACGAGCAGCCGGGCCCCGGAAATCTCGTGCGCGATCGCCTCGCCGTTGCCGACGGGAAAGAACGGGTCGCGGCGGCCGTGGACGACGAGCGTGGGGATCTCGATTTCGGGCAGGCGCTCGCGCCAGCGGGGTCTGCAGTCGAGCCTGGAGAACACCATGCCCATCTGGTTGGCCATCTGGACCGGGGGTGTGGTGCCGGGCGTGCGGTCCCAGATGCGTTTGGCGATCGCGCGCGCGGCGACGGGGTCGTTGCCGAGGATCTCCGCGCCGGCGGCAGCGAACGCCGCGACCGCCTCGCGGTCGGTCCAATCGGGCATCGGACGGGCGAACAGCCTGCTCATCGTCGCTTGGTCATGGTCGGGGAGGTCGTCGTCGGGTGGGCCGGGGGCAACCGCACGGGTGCCGATCAGGGTGAGCGCCGAGAACGCGCCGGGATGGTCGAGTACGGCCACTTGCGCGACCATCCCGCCGACACCGATCCCCGCGAGGTGCGCGGGCCTCCCGCCGAGCGTGTCAGCAAGGGCCGCCGCGTCGGCGGCGAGGCCGCGCAGGGTGTAGGTGGGCGCCTCCGGATCCGTCGTCGTCGACTCCCCGCTGTCGCGCAGGTCGTAGCGCACCACACGGCGCCCGGCGGCGGCGAGGCGCTCGCACAGTCCGTCGGGCCAGGAGAGCATCGTCGTCCCGCCCGCGAGCAGGACGAGTGGCGCGTCGTCGTCACCGAACGACTCGATGCCCAAAGCGATCTCATTGGCATTGACAGTGGTCATCGGATCACCGGAAGACGTCGTAGGTCAGGTGGGTCGCGGTCGATGTCGAAATCACCCTCCGCTGCACCGGCGTGCGCGGTGCTTGACCGGTGAACAGTGGTGTCCCGGCGCCCAGCACGATGGGCGCGAGGTGCAGTGTCAGCGCGTCGACGAGCCCTGTTTCGAGCGCCGAGGGGACGGTGGCGCCGCCGCCCATGAGGACGACGTCGAGATCCTTGCCGCTGTCCGACGACGCTGCCACGGCTCGTTCGCGCGCGGCGGTGACGGCGTCGGGGAGACCGGTGGTGACGAACGTCCAGTCGAGGTTGGTCGTCCGCACCGACTCTGGCGGCGAGCTGGTCACGACGGCGAAGGCGGGCTTGCCGACCTCGCCTGCGCCGCAACCGGACGTGTCGTCCCAGCCTTTCGGGCCGTCGACGACGTCGAAGAGGTGGCGGCCGAGGACAACGGCGCCCGAGCGGGCGGTCCCCTCGCGCAGGATCCGACGGTCGTCGGGACCGTCGGAAAACGCCCACGTGTGCCGGGCCTCGCCGCCGGTGCCGAGACCGTTGTCCGGGTCGGGGTCTGGCCCGGTGACGAAGCCGTCGAGAGAGACGGAGCTGTCAGCGATGATTCGAGTCATGCCAGGGCAGACCCGCTCCGTCGCCCGAACTTATCGCTTACGCATGAAGCGGGTGGTGGGTGGCGGGTGCGAACTCGACAGCACGGCGCGCGAGACGGCACGTGGGACGCACGGCGGACGAACGCACCCGTTACCTGGGAGGTAATGGCGCCGTTCTGTCGGCGCCGGCGAGAATGCCGATCTCGCCGCGTCAGGCGGACGCGGGAGTCGGATCGGAGTGATGAGTCATGTCCATAGCCGCATCTGCGACCACTCGTGCTGTCGTGGACGAGCTGTTGCGCCGGATCGGCGGGGGCGATCCCGAAAGCATCGCCGAGATGTATGCCGAGCAAGGCGACTGGAAGCTGGATTGGCCGGAGGCCGAGCACGGACGGGCCTCCACTCCGTGGATCCGTCACCGGTCCACACGAGCCGATGCCGCCGCCCACTACCGCGAGCTCGCCGAGCATCATGTGCCCGAGCAGGCATCGACCGAGATCGAGCGCATCCTCGTCGACGGCCGCGACGCGGTCGTGATCGGCGAGATCCGTCAGACTGCTCGCTCTACCGGACGCGCTTATCGCGCTCGGTTTGCTCTGCACCTCACCGTCGAAGACGGGCTTGTCACCCGGCATCACGTCTACGAAGACAGCCTCGCCGTCGCCCAGGCATTCGATACGAAATGAGCGAATAAGGCTTGCTGAGGCATCCGCGAAGGCAACGGTTACGGCCACTCTCGGGCGAAGTGCTGGTACCAGGCACGTATTCCAAGGGTGCGGTATTCGTACGCCGCCGGCGGCTGGCTCCGCCTGGCAAGCCCGACAGGTGCGGTGCTGCGCACCCTGCAACTGCTCAGGCGGTGAGGATGGTGAGCAGGGTGGCGATCCTGCCGTCTCGGACGGTGATGATGTCGATGCCGCGTGCCGCCGGTTCGCCCGCGGGGCCGAACGCCCAGGCGAGGGCGCCGTCCTGCGGTCCGGCGTAGAGGCGGCCGTCCTCGGTGAATTCGAAGTCCGCCGGGACCTTCTCGAGCAGCGTACGGGCCTTGTCCTCGAGGCCGTCCCAACCCGTGCTGACGTCTTCCGGGTCGGTGAACAAGACGTCCTCGGTGTAGATCCGTGCAATGGTCGCGCGGCGGGAGGCGGGGTCGCGGCTGCCGAAGACGTCGTGCAGGTTGGCGGCGAGCAGGTCGATCACGGTGTGCATGGTGCTCCTCGATGGGTGCCGCCGGGCCGGCCGGAGCGGTGGTCGCGTTCGGCCGGCCCGGTCGGGTCGGCGGTGTGTGGGTGCCGGACCGTTCGGCCGACGGCCCCGGTCAGATCTGGCTGGCGCCGCCGTCCACATAGATCTCGGCACCGGTCATGTAGCTGCTGGCTTCGGACGCGAGGAACAGTACGGTCTCGGCGATCTCCTCGGGACGCCCGAGCCGGTTCATCGGCACCCCGGCGGCGAGGCCCTTGAGGAGCTGCTCGGCGGCTGCGGGGTCGCCGGCCAGACCACTGAGGCCTGGAGTTTCGATCGGACCGGGGGCGATGCTGTTGACGCGGATGCCCCGGGTGACGAGTTCGGCGGCCCAGGTGCGGGTGAGTGAGCGGAGGGCGGCCTTGCTGGCGGCGTAGACGCCGAACGACGCGGCACCCTTGGTATCGATGTTGGAGCTGGTGAGGATGACCGAGGAGCCCGTCCTGAGGAAGGGCAGTGCCTTCTGCACGGTGAACAGAGTGCCGCCGACGTTGGTGTTGAACGTCTCGGCGTAGTGCTCCCAAGTGACGTCGGGCAGTGCGGCGAACTCTCCGCCGCCGGCGTTGGCGAACACGATGTCGAGGCCGCCGCGCTCTGCGATGACGGCGAACAGCCGGTCGAGATCGTCGAGGTTCGCGACGTCGGCACGGATTCCGGTGGCCCGGTCGCCGATCGAGGCCACTGCCTCGTCCAGGGCTTCCTGACGGCGCCCGGTGAGGAACACCTGCGCGCCCGCCGCGGCGAGTCGCCGGGCGGCGGCCAGGCCGATGCCCGAGGTGGCCCCGGTGACGAGGGCGGTCTTGCCGTCGAGCTGTCCCATGATTGTTTCCCCTTGCGTGGGTTGCTTGTCACTGGATCGAACGATCGGCCCGGCCGGTGTGCTCGCTGCGCTGCTCCACGGCGACCACTCCATTTCCGTACCGTTCGATACTTAATAACGGCGGACCCCTGCGGACTATTTCCGTACCGTCCGGTTAAAATTTGCGGGAAGCCTGAGAACGGGGGCGAGGATGGCGGAGCGAGGCAGACCTCGGGGTTTCGACGCGGACGCGGCGCTCGACCGTGCGGTGGAGGTCTTCTGGCGCCAGGGCTACGAGGGCGCGTCGCTGAGCGATCTCACCGACGCCATGGGCATCAGCCGGACCAGCATGTACGCGGCGTACGGCAACAAGGAGGAGCTGTTCCGCCGCGCCGTGGCCCGCTACGCCGAAGCGGACATGGCCTATGCCCGCGACGCGCTCACCCAGCCCACCGCGTACGCCGCCATCGAGGCCTTCCTACGGGCCAACGCCGACGCACTCACCCGCACCGACCGCCCGCCCGGATGCCTGTCCGTGCAGGGCGGTCTCGCCGAAGGCGGTGACAACGGCCATACCGCCAAGTTTCTCGCCGACAGCCGCCTCGCCGGTGAGCAAGCACTGGCCGACCGGCTCACCCGCGCCGTCGCGGAGGGTGACCTGCCCGCGGGCACCGACCCGTTGGCATTGGCCCGCTACGTCATGGTCGTCAGCGAGGGCAACGCCGTCCACGCGGCCGCAGGCGCGGGGCGTGTGGCACTGCACGCCACCGTGGACATCGCGCTGCGCGCCGTCCCGGGCCATGACGGTGCATCTTGAGCGGCGCCGCCGCCCCGCTGCCCGTTTGAGCGCGGCCGCCATAGCGTCGGCCGTGAAGCCACGCAGCCGGTTCGGCATCGGACGCTGTCGGGAACTCCGGTCATCACAGACGTGCCCGCGCGGGCCCGGCAACCCAGGCCGGGCCATGGAGGTCGGGTCACCCGGCGCGCTGGGTCGTCTCTCCGGCCTGAGCGGGTACGGCGGGCAGGGAGACGGTGCAGGAGGCACAGCGTCGGGCCTGGGCGGGTACGGGGCTGAGGCATTCGGGGCAGTCCCGTTTGGGGGCCTGGACGTCTTGGTGCGGGGCGAGGCGTTCGTGGAGCTTGTTGATCGGGAGCACGACCAGGAAGTACAGGGCGCTGGCGAGGAGGAGGAAGCTGATCGCCGCGTTGACGAAGGCGCCGTAGGGGAACCTGGTGGCGCCTACGGTGAAGGTCTTGCGGCTCATGTCGCCGGTGGCGCCGGTGGCCAGCCCGACGAGTGGGGTCAGGAAGGCGCCGACGAAGCCGTTCACCACGGCGGTGAACGCTGCCCCGATGACGATGCCGACGGCCAGGTCGACCACGTTGCCGCGCAGGATGAAGCTGCGGAAGCCCTTCACCTTCTCACCCCTCAGAGGCTCTTGACGTCGACGGGCGGAACCGAAAGCGCGGTCAGCCCACCCCCTTCACCTCGAATGCCCTGCCACCCCTCACCCATGCCGACTCCGCCACGCTGCCCGGTGAAGTACCAGTTCACCAAGGGGCGCGACCGGTAGGCGAGGACGCGGCGGCGCAGGCGGCCGGTGCGCCGGCCTCGGTGTGGCCGGACAGCAGGCTACGCACGGTCGAGACCGGTCACGGACTACGACCTGGGAACCGGACGCAGGGAAACGGTTCCCGATCTGCGGATCCTCACCGTCGCACCAGGACCGCGCGCCGACAGCTGGGACTCCATTACCGCCGGCTGGTGGTCCACAGTCGAGACCGACGGCCACGGCCTGGAATCGCCCTCGCCGCGCCCGTCCGCGACGAACGCTTCGCCGAGCTCTTGGCCATGACCGCCTACCACCGCGCCGATCACCGCCTCGACCTCGAGCACAGCCTGCCCATCGGGTAGCCGTGGCTGCCCGGGTCCCACTGCGACCACCTGCTGATCAGCCTCCCCTATCCCCACGGCCCCGACCTGGAGAAATGCCCGCTGGCCGACGGACACGCCCGCATTCTCCGGGTGCTGCCGGTGACCGCGGCCGAGATGGAGTACCGCCGCACGCAGGGTCACGAAGCCCTTGAACGGCTTTTCGACGAGAACGCGATCGTCCCGACCGACCCGAGGCGGCCGTCCGTCGTCTGAACCTCGCGGGCAAGGTCCCGGCACCGGCGACAGGCAGGGCCCGCTGCGCGACCGACGGCATGGAGGGGCCGTTACCGCGCACGGCGGTCCGCCGTTCACCCACAGAGCGGCGTCGCGGCGTCGCCCGCCGGCTCCCCCGAGAGGCGGAGCAGCAAGAGGACGGGATGGGGATGTCCTCGTACGGGGTAGGCGAGCGGGACGACGCGGGGCGGTTCGGCGCGCTGCTTGAGGGAGGGTCAACGTATGCAATTCGACGACGATGCCGCTCTGGACACGTCCGAGGTCGAGGACGGTCGGGGAGGTGCGCTGGGCGGGGTCCCGGGCGGCGGGAAGACGATCGGCGGGGGGCTTGTCGGGCTCGTGGTGCTGGTCGCGTCCGTGCTCTTGGGTGTCGACCCCGGCATGTTCGGCTCGGGCAGCAGCGATACGTCCTCGTCCGGCAAGTCAGCCGCGGACCTCGCGGCGGACTGCCGGACCGGTGCCGACGCCAACCGCAAGGAGGAGTGCCGGATCGTCGCCGTGGTCGACAGCGTGCAGGCATTCTGGAAGCAGGCGGAGACAGCCGCCGGCAAGCCCTACCAGCAGGCCCCGACGTTCCTGTTCACCGGCAGTGTGAACACCGGTTGCGGGAAAGCGACTTCCGACGTCGGCCCCTTCTACTGCTCAGCCGATGACAAGGTCTATCTCGACCTCGGCTTCTTCGACGACCTGAGCAGCAAGTTCGGCGCCAAGGGCGGCCCGTTCGCCGAGGCCTACGTCATCGCGCACGAATACGGCCACCACTTCCAGGACCTCAGCGGATCGATCTCCCGCGGCAGCGGAGAGGGCCAGAACAGCGGCTCGGTGAAACTCGAGTTGCAGGCGGACTGCTACGCCGGAGTGTGGGCCCACCACGCCACCACCACCCCCGACCCCAAGAGCGGTAAGCCACTGATAACCGACTTGACGACGGACGACGTCAACCGCGGGCTGGACGCGGCCGCCGCCGTCGGAGACGACCGTATCCAGCAGCGCTACCAGGGCAAGGTCACACCCGACACCTGGACCCACGGCTCCGCGAGCCAGCGCCAGCAATGGTTCTCCACCGGCTACCGTTCCGGCCGCGTCGCCAGCTGCAACACGTTCAGCTGACCAGGCCGACAACCACGGTACGACGCCCGACTGTTGGACCGCCGCTGGTGGGCAGATCGCGTATTGTGCCGCGCCGCGGTCGATGGTTGGCGGCCGACACCAAGTGAGAGTGCTGCCTCGACAGGTGACTGCTTCCAGGACCGTGCCGTCGCCGCGCAGCTAGAGCAGGCCGTGGCCGAGCGCGGCACGGTCGTGCTGGGCCAGGTACTGGCCGACATGGGCGGGGTCGGCAAGACACACGTGGCGGCCAACCACGCCCGCGCGACATGGGACAGGGACGAAGTGGATCTGCTGGGGTGGGTCACCGCAGCCACCCGCACCGCCGTCGTCTCCGCCCATGCCCAAGCGGCCACCGATCTCCTCGGCGCCGACCCGGCCGACCCGGAGCGGGCCGCATCGGCGTTCTTGGTCTGGCCGCAGCCGAAGCCCGGCAGCGACCAGCGCCGGTGGCTCGTCGTGCTGGACGACTTTTCCGACCCCGCAGACCTGCGCAACCTGTGGCCGCCAGTCAGCCCGCACGGCCGCACCCTGGTCACCATCCGCCGCCGAGAAGCCGCTCTCACCGGCAGCAGTCGACGCTTGGTGCCAGTGGGCCTGTTCACCGAAGACGAAGCCCCGGCCTACCTGACCGCCACGCTGGCCGCCCACAGCCGCACCGTTCCCGCCCACGAACTCCCCGCCCTCGCCGCCGACCTCGGCCACCTCCCCCTGGCCCAGTCCCATGCCGCCGCATACCTCCTCAACGAAGACATCGACTGCGCCGCCTACCGCGTCCTGCTGGCCGATCACGCGCGGGCTCTCACCGATCTGCTTCCCGACTCATCCGGGCTCCCGGACGACCAGCCCGACCTCCGAGGCCGCTGTCACCGCCCGTGCTTGCCGATGCACCAGCGCCTGCAGCTGCCGGTGGCCCGGGGCCAGCTGGTCCTGCTGGGTTCTGGGACTGCCGAACAGCGGGCATCGCCCTGTCCGCGATGAATCTGTCCTTGGATGGCAGGCGCGTCACGGAGCGCCTGCGGGGCGGGGAGCCCGCCTTCTCGGTCCTGGCCCGTGCGACGGCCTGCGGGCGCTCGCTGTCCGACTGACCTGCAGACCGGAGCGCTCCTCCCACCCGGCGCCGAGCACCTCCGTGCCCGCCCATCAGCCTGGCGTCCATGGGGCCGCGGTGGAGGGCGGCGACGCGGGCGGAGGTGCCCCGGCCGACGGGCGGGATGACGCTGGTGCGGGCGGCAGCCAGGAGGCGGTTCTCGGCGGTCAGCAGGGAGTGGGTGGTGTAGGTCTGCGAGCCGATGGGCCGGTAAATGTTGGTGCCGTCCGCGCGCTGCAGGTCGGGGTGGGGTGGGTTGATCTCGGGCGGGGTGATGTCCAGGCAGTCGCCGTGGGCGAGGACCCGGTCGGTGATCTCCTCCGCCGCCTGGAGCGGGGCGGTGGCTCCGGCCAGGGTGCGCATCAGGTGGCGGCGGGCCTCGGCCAGCACGTGGCGACGGCGGAACGTCGTACGCCGTTCGGTCACCGCGGTCAGGACTTCCTCGGCCGCCGTGGCTACGTCGAACGCGGTTGGGGCGGGCCGGCCTTGGGCTGCGGCGCGGGCGGTGGCGAGCAGGTTGTCGACGGTCGTGCGGTCGGTGACGGCGATCGCGCGGTGCCGCCAGTCGGCGAGCAGGTCGTCAAGGGATCGGGCCTGTCGCTTGGGCGGGCGGGTCTTCACAGTGGCCTGCCACTGCAGCCGGGTGCGGGCCGGCCGTGCGGGCTGGCGGCCGTGGCGGCGCCGGTAGGCGTCGAAGAGGGTGTCGGCCATGGTGCGCACCGTGTGGGAGCGCTGCGCGAACACGGCCCGCAGCCGCCGGTCGATCCCGACGATTGTCATCACCGGCCGCTGCCCGGGGGTGACCTCGACCTCCTCGGTCGCAAGGCCAAGACGGGAGCAGACGAGCTCGAGGGCCCGCTGGTTGAACAGCTCGCTGGCGGCCACGACGTCGCGCAGCAGGAGGGGGGAGTCCAGGTTGCGCCAGCGCCCGTCGGGGCCTTTCACGCGCGGGGAGATGACCACGTGCTCGTGCAGCCGACGGTCCCGGCTACGCCTGGCAGACCACCCACCAGTCCCCCATGGCACGGCAGTTCTTCCCCGCCTGGAGCAGGAGACCGGCATCGCACTTGGCGAGTGTGCGGGAGTCTGCGCCCACATCTCGGCCTCACCCCCGCCTCGGGCCTCGCGGTCACAACGCCCGTTGCGGCCGGTGCTGGAGCGCAGGGTATGAGGACAGCACGTATCCGCCCCGCGCGAGCCGACGGCGGGCGAACGGTGGAGCGGAAGTTGAGCAGACAGGACCGGGCGGATGCGGTGGACCGGGAGATGGCCGGGCGTCCGCTGCCTGACGCGGCTTTACGGGCGCTGGGCCGCTGGTGGAGTGAGAACTCAGCACGGCTGACGGACGAGACGCCGGGCGCGCACACGGTCCGCCACTCCCCTGACCGGTGGGCGCACATCACCCCCTGGCCCTCGGCACTGGCGTCGAGGTCCCAGGTCACAGATGCCGGAATCAGCCGGGCGCAGGGTGGCATCGATCGTGGCGGATGCGCTGCGGCGTGAGGCCTACCGAGAGGCGCTGGTCGCCACCTACGTGTGGGGGACGGGGAAGCGGGGCTCTCGCGGTGGCAGCGGCCCCGCCACCCTGCCCAAGATCCTGGACGTCGAGGACCTGGACACGATGCCGGCCGATGCGGTCACCACATTGCGCAAGCAGGGCGCCGAAGCGGCCTACGCGGGGCTGCAAGGCCGCATTTACGGGTTCGGGCCGTCGTTCTACACGAAACTCCTGTACTTCGCCGGCAAGACAGTGCCGTCGCCGAGCGGTCCCCAGCCGCTCATCCTCGACCGGGTTCTGGCCAGGCGTCTGCGGTCCCTGGCCCAGGCGGTCGGCCGGGAGACCGGCCACGACCCCGACGGCTCGATCGCCAGATGGGTCTGGCGGGACAGGAACTGGTCACCGCACCGCTACGCGGTCTACCTCTCCTTTGTGCAGGCTGCCGTCGGCCAAGCAGCGGCAACGGGCACCTGGCCGTCCGACACCTCGCCCGACCTGCTCGAATACACCCTGTTCAGCACCTCATGGACGTGAGACATATGAGCCCCTTGCGGGGTGGAGCGTGACGCGAACGCCACGATCCGCCCGGCCTGTGATCAGCGCCAAGGGGTACGACCAGACGCCCCGGCGCCCACCAGGCCCACAGTCGGCGCTCTACAGTCGCGTCTCGCGGTCCACTTTCCGTGGTCCCATGTCCGATACGACCGGGACGGTCTACCGTGTCGCATCATGACGGTCTTGGTCATCGGCGGGAGCGGCTTCCTGGGCACCGAGTTGATCCGGCAGGCGGCAAGGGCCGGGCACGCTACGGCCGCGACCTACGCGACCAGGCCCGGCCCCACGTCCCACGCCTCGTGGTACCCACTCGACCTACGGGATCCCAGACGCGTGGACGCCGTCATGGCCGAAGTCGGCGCGGATCTTGTCGTCAACGCATCCAGCGGCAAAGCCGACTGGGCGGTGACGGCGCAGGGGCCCGTCCGGCTGGCGATGGCGGCGGCGAAGTACGGAAGCCGCTTGATCCACGTGTCCACCGACGCGGTGTTCTCCGGCACCCGGGTCCAGTACGACGAGTCGTGCCTCCCTGATCCCGTCACCCCGTACGGAGCGGCGAAGGCGGCAGCGGAGACCGGTATCCTTCTCGTGCATCCGCAGGCCGTCGTCGCCCGCACGTCGCTGATCATCGGCAATGGGCGTTCCGAGCATGAGCGCGTGGTGCATGAACTCGCCGCCGGTACCCGCGACGGCGTCCTGTTCACCGACGACATACGTTGCCCGGTACACGTCGCCGACCTGGCCGCCGCCCTCCTGGAACTGGCCTCGTCAGGCGACGCGGCCGGCGTCCACCATCTCGCAGGGCCCGACGCTGTGAGCCGTCACGAGCTCGGCATCCTCATCGCCAGGCGCGACGGCCTGGATCCCTCCCGGCTGCCCACGGGCCTGCGCACCCACAGCGCACTTCCCGGCGCCCTCGACGTACGCCTCGACAGCCGGGCCACCCAGCGGAAGCTACGCACCACGCTGCGCGGCGCCCACCAGTTCTGCACCACGCCAGCGTGACCGCCCGGCCCTACAACCAGCTTTGTTCACGGGTTCACGAACAAAGCCATCCAGGCCTTCGCCATGCTCAGCCACCGGGCGGTGCACCTGCGTGCAGCCTGGCTACGGTGGCAGCCCTGAGCCCGCACGGGTCAGCGACCCGGGGCGTCACCAGGCAGGGCGGCAGACTGAGCAATAAGGGCTTCCCGCACCTGCCTCGCTGAGCACGTGCAGGCGCGCTTTCCGGCCAGTACTCACAGGTAGCGGTACGTGGGGCCGGCTTGCGGGGGATGATCGCGATTGTGTCCGGTGAAGACGTGCCCTACTGCGTGCGGTGGGAGATCCTGATGCACGAGCGGTTCAGCGGCGTGTGGATCTGCAAAGACTCCGGCCGCGCGACCACCGGCCGGCTCCCGCCGAGCTGGGCCGGACTGTTCTCGCCGCGTACCTCCCTGGCCGCGACAGCCGGGGTGAAACGTTCCGTGTTGTCGTCCGCGCTGATGACGGCAGCCAGTCCGTCAAGAGGAGGAGGAGGTGTACTCGCTCATCGCGGGACCTGCTGCTCGGCACTGGAACGCCGCGCAGCTGCGAGGGACGGCGGCTGACGGCAGCATGCCCGCGCCCCGGCTGCCGACCGGCCGGGCCAGCGGCCCTGTCCCGCCACGAGGAAACAGCCGGGAGAGCATCACAAAAGACGTCCCGTACGGCAGGACGCGAGAGACGAGGCCGGCTTGCTCGAGGGGTCCTGCACGGCAAGGTGGCCTCTATGCCCGGCGGGCGGCCTTGGCCCGGTGCCATCACGACCGGCTGCCTACGCGCACCGGTCCCTTTTGGCTGTGGGCACGCGGCGGCCAAAACCTTCACAGGTCGAGCAGTTCACCGTCGCCCAGCTGCGGACCTGCCGGGCCCACACCGGCGCCGACGGGTGCACCTGAGCCCCCCGGCCGTACTGGAACCCGGTGAGCGCACCGGCCGCTACCGACGCCGCGCCGACACCCTGCTCCTCGGCGCCGACGGGGAGTCCCGCATCAGCGCCGAGGACCCGGCGGTGGCGGTGCTGGACGAGCTTCGGACCCCGGCCACCGACCGACACTTCACCGTCGTCCACGCCACCGGATGAGCTAGTCGACGTTCACCGGACCGTCGTCCGACGTCCGCTCCTTGCCCGAGCGCAGCTGCAGCAGCCCCTTGGCGCCGGTGTTGCCGTCCGCCTTGGTGTCCTGGTCCTGCCCGCTCATGTTCTGCCGCACCGAGTCGAGGATCGTCAGACCCTGGGACACCAGGCCAGCGGCGATCTCGCCGAGGCCGTCCGCTCCGTTCAGGATGTTGACGTTGGCTCCGGACAGGCCGCCTGCCGCCTCCTTCACGATCTGCGGGAGCTGGTCGATCAGCATCCGGTCCAGCGCGACCCGGTCGTACGAGGCCGCCGCCTCCGCCTGGATCTTCATGCGCTGGGCCTCGGCGGCCGCGAGGATCCGCACCCGCTCGGCCTCGGCCTCGGCCGGCTTGACGACCTCGGCGACCAGCTGCTGCTGGCGCAGCTTCGCCTGGCGCTCGGCCAGCTCCGTCTGGGCGGCCAGCACCTCCTGCTGGGCGTGGGCCTGGGCCAGCGGCCCCGCCTGTGCGGCCTCCGCCTGGGCGCGGTCCACCTCGGCCGAGTACTCGGCCTTGACGATCGCGGTCTGCCGGGCGTACTCGGCCTGCTTTCGGGTCGCCTCCTGCTCCGCCTCGACCGCGGCCTGGGTGGCCTGGGCCTGGGCGATCTGGGCCTGCCGCTGGATCGCCGCCTTGTGCGGGGCCGACATCGCGTCTATGTAACCGGTGTCGCCGTCGTCGATCGACTGGATTTGCAGGGAGTCGACGATCAGACCGATCGTCGCCATCTCCGTCTTGGAGGTGTCCAGCACCTCGGCGGCGAGCTTCTGCCGCTCGGTGACGATCTCCTCGACCGTCATCGAGCCGATGATGGCCCGCAGGTGGCCGGCGAAGATCCGGCCGGTGAGCACCGACATCTGATCCTGGTCGGAGAGGAACCGCTGACCGGCGTTGATGATGCTCTCGTGGTCGTTGCCGACCTTGAAGGCGATGACCGCGCGGACGTGCAGGGAGATGCCCTGCTTGGTGACACAGGTCTCGGTGACCTCCGCCTCGCACATCGACAGGGTGAGGAAGCGGACCTTGCGAAAGACCGGGAGCACGAACTTCCCGTGCCCCGTGACCACTCGGAACGGCGCGCCCCCCAGTCCCCGCCGGCCCCCCGAGATCAACATCGCCTCGTCGGGAGCGGGAACGCGGTATCCGAACATGCTGTACTCCTCAGCTTGCGCCGGCGGCGTCTCCGCCGAGCGCGTCCAATGGATCCACCCACTCGATGACGCCGACCTTCCGGCATCCGCGTGATTCGATCACGAGGACCGTCGTGCCCGCGGGCAGGGGGTCCTCGGACCAGGCCAGAAAGGTCTCGGAGCCGCCTCGGACCCGCACCAGGACCTCGCCGGGGCCCGCGGATCCCCGCGTCCCGATGAGCACCTTGCCCGTGCAGCCGATCACGGCGTCGTCCTGCGGCATCACCGGCCGTCCTCCTCGTCCTGACCTCAGAAGTCTGACGATAGACCCAGCGGGGCCGCGACCCAACGGGTGGGAGGGGCGTGGAGCGTTCCCGTGCCCGTCAGGCGCTGCTGAGGTACGGCTTCCCGTCCGCTCACATCTCCACATGGACATGGCGAAGATATTGCGGGCCAGCGCGCCGTTCGGCAAGGCGGTCGAATGGGACGCCGAGACCACGCAGGACGTCCCCGGCCGGCTGACCGCCTGGCGGTCGGTGGACGGCGCCGACATCAACAACTCCGGCGAGGTCCGCTTCGTGCCCGCCCCCGGCGGCCGGGGCACGGAGATCCGGGTGACCTTGCGCTACGACCTACCCGGCGGGGCGGTGGGCAAGGCCGCGGCGAGTTCCCGCAGCACCCGGCCCGACCGCTGACCGAGGACGAACTGAAGGAGGCCCTGGCATGAAGGCGAACTGCTGGACGGGACGCAA
>NZ_JBEXYS010000039.1:0-63780 GCF_040631045.1 Streptomyces sp. NPDC005706
CGCACTGCCCGACCGCGTGCACGAAGCCCTGCACCACTGGCTCAGCTCCGGCAGGTGATGCGCCGGACGCCGGCACAGCGCTTCCACGGGACCGGATGCGGGGCAGGAGCGCCTGCTTCGATGCACCGCGGGCGCTGCGTCCCCTCGCCGGCATCGTCGCGCTCTCCTCTGCCGACAGCGTCTTCTGTCACTGCGGTCGTGCGGCAGGCTGCCACTACGGGACGTTCCAGGCGGAGGTGGACGGTCGCCCGTACGCAGTGGCCAGGAAACTCGGCGTTCCAGGATGCGGGTGGGCCAGTAGTCGCCTGGCCGACGCGTCTAGGCCCGGCCACCGCACCGTGAGCACGCGTGCGCATGCGTACCTCACTCCAGCAGAGCCACCCGCCCGATCCTCCGGCTCCGCGCGACGGACCTGTCCTCCGGCCGCGTAGAGCAGACGACGGATTCACCTACGGAGGGGGCTGCACAGTGACAGCGCGTGCACTCAAGCAGGCACTGAGGGGTACCAGGGGTACGGCGATCGCGGCGGCGGTGATGGCCGTGCTGACCGCGTCACAGGCACCGAGGGCGGTCACGGCCCACGCCGCAGAGCCTGTGCGGGAGGCGGCACCTCCTGAGCACGGCCTCAGTATGTCCGGCGACACCCCGTACCGCACCGGTCTTCCCCCGCTGCGAACGCGGAAGAAGGGTTCGGCACAGGCAGTGACGGGAGGTGGCGCCCTGCCCACGAGCGTGTTCGCCGCGTACCGACGTGCCGAGCGGGAACTGGCGCGCAGCGCGCCACGCTGCCGGCTGCGCTGGCAACTGCTGGCCGCCATCGGCCAAGTGGAGTCCGGGCAGGCAAGGGGCGGCCGGGTCACCGGGGACGGTACGACTGTGGCGCCCATCCTCGGCCCGCAGCTGACCGGCGGCGCCTTCGCCATCGTGCCGGACACCGACGACGGCGCGTACGACGGGGACGCGGTGTACGACCGCGCGGTCGGCCCGATGCAGTTCATCCCGTCCACCTGGGCTCGCTGGAGAGCGGACGGCAACGGTGACGGACGGACGGATCCGAACAATGTCTACGACGCGGCGCTCGCCGCAGGCCGCTACCTGTGCGCGGGGGGCCGGGATCTGTCGAACCGCGCCGATCTGGACCGGGCGATCCTGGGCTACAACCACTCGGACGCCTATCTGCGCACCGTCAAGGCGTGGTACGCGTACTACCTGACCGGACATCGTGTGGTGCCGGATGCGTCCGACGGATCCCGGTCGGACCGGCCGGAGGCGTCCCGCCCGAAGAGGCCGAAGCCCTCGCCGTCGAAGCCGTCGGATGACCGGAAGCCGGGCCCCGGTGCTTCGCGCACGCCGTCGACGCCGCCCACCTCATCCTCTCCCGGCCCGTCCCCCGAGGCCGGCGTCCCGATGGAGTCCGGGACGCCGCTGGTTCCGGTCCCCGAACCGAGCCTCACGCTGCCCGGCGGCGGTGTGCTGCCCGACGCGGGGCCGCTGACCACCGGCAACGGCTGAAACATGATGGGCGTCTCCCCCTCCACAACTGCCACTACTCGGCGGTAATGTCGCCACGGTCGTAAGCAAAGGACCGGCAGGCGAGTGCGAAGGGGCCCTCATGGCGACGGACATGCCTGCGGACACGGCTGCCACCGACGAGCGTTGGCAGCGCATGTGGAGCCATCGCGAGCAGCTGCTCAAGGTGGCCCGGCGGCGATCCATGAGCCAGGAGGACGCCGAGGACGCCGTTCACGAGGCGATGCTGCGGGCCGCGGAGCGCCCGGACCTCGACGACGAACGGCTCGGTGCCTGGCTGACGACGGTGACGATGCGCTTGTGTGTCGACCGGTACCGGCAGATCAACCGCGAGGCCGAGGTGGGCAGCCGTCCCACACTCGTCGCGCCGGGCCCCGTACCGGTCGAGGAGGTGGTGTGCGACCGGGCAGAGGCGAAGTGGCTCGCCGTGCGCAGCGGTGAGCTACCGGCCCGGCAGGCAGAGGCACTTCGCCTGAGATCCGAGGACCTGGACGTGAGCCAGGTCGCGGTGCGGATGGGGCTCAGCTACCGGACCGTCGAGTCGCTGCTCGCCCGGGCCCGGCGGACGCTGCGCGCCTCACTGGCCGGGACGCTCGGGCTCGTGCTGTTCCTGGTCGGGCGCGGGCGGCTGCGCGGGGGCGGCAACGCCCAGGCGGTCGCGGTCACCTCGACCGCGGCGACCCTGGTGGTGGCGGGGTTCGTGCTGCCGTACACGCTCGACGGGGGCGGAAACGGGAACAGCCCGGCGCTGCGGCCGCCCATATCCAGCGACGCACAGGTCCCCGGCGGCCAGGCCACGGGCCGTGGGCGCGCCCCCAGGACGCCCGCCCCCAAGCCCTCGGCACCCGCGGCTCGGGGCCGGACGCCCTCACCCACCACTGAAATGTCCTTGCCACTGCGAGTGCCGGCGCCGTCCCTGCCGGAGGCGCCCGCGTCCCCGCTCCCAAAACTGCCGGCGCCGCAGGTGCCGGGCCTGCGGACCGCCGTGCCGGGCCTGCCGTCCGCCGTGCCGGACCTGCCGACGAGGCCGGCCGCCTCGTCGGTCCCGTCGCTTCCCCCGGCCTCGGCCCTACCGGTCACTCCGCTCTCCAGCCCCGCCCCGAGGACGCCTTCGCCGAGGCTGCCGTAGCGCCCCGTACACGCGTCCGCAAAAAATTCTTCATCTGCCGCGACGGACACCCTTCCCCTCCCCGTAGAGCAGATGTCGGGGTGGCTCCGCGGACGAAGGATGGAACCGGATGGGTGTCGAGATCTGTGTGGAAGGGCTGACCAAGTCCTTCGGCCAGCAGGTCATCTGGCGGGACGTTTCGTTGACGCTGCCCGCCGGGGAGGTCTCGGTGATGCTCGGCCCCTCGGGGACGGGCAAGTCGGTGTTCCTCAAGACGCTCGTGGGGCTGCTGAAGCCGGAGCAGGGCTCGGTGAAGGTCGCGGGCCGGGACATCACCCGCCTGCGCGAGCACGACCTGTACGAGGTGCGGAAGCTGTTCGGCGTGCTGTTCCAGGACGGCGCGCTGTTCGGCTCGATGAACCTTTACGACAACATCGCCTTCCCCTTGCGCGAGCACACCCGCAAGTCCGAGAGCGAGATCAGGCGGATCGTCCTCGAAAAGATGGACATGGTCGGGCTGATCGGCGCCGAGGCGAAGCTGCCCGGCGAGATCTCCGGGGGTATGCGCAAGCGGGCCGGGCTCGCCCGTGCCCTGGTCCTCGACCCGGAGATCATCCTGTTCGACGAGCCGGACTCGGGCCTGGACCCGGTCCGCGTGGCCTACCTCAACCAGCTCATCGTCGACCTCAACGCACAGATCGACGCGACCTTCCTGATCGTCACCCACGACATCGCCTCGGCCCGCCAGGTCCCGGACAACATCGGGCTGCTGTTCCGGCGCGAGCTGGTGATGTTCGGGCCTCGCGAAGAGCTGCTGGCCAGTGACGAGCCCGTCGTACGGCAGTTCCTGAACGGCCGGATGCAGGGGCCGATCGGCATGGCGGAGGAGAAGGACGCGGCCCAGGTCGAGCAGGAGCTGGCCCAGATCGACGGGGCCGACCCGGCCGATGCGCTGACTCCCCGCCTGCTCCCCGGCCCCGGCATCACCCGCCCGCCCCGCTGGCAGGCGATCGCGAGGCGCGAGGCGAAGCTGCACGGGACGGCGGTGAGGGGCGCATGAGGCTCTCTCCCACGGGTGCGCTGCGGCACTCGGGCAACCTCTTCGCGATGGCGCTGCACGTCGTCCGGTCCCTGCCCCGGCGGCCCTTCCAGGCACGGGAGTTCATTCAGCAGGCGTGGTTCGTCGCCAGCGTCACGATCCTGCCGACGGCGCTGGTCTCCATCCCGTTCGGGGCGGTCATCGCGCTGCAGATCGGAAGCCTTACCCGGCAGTTGGGCGCGCAGTCCTTCTCCGGTGCCGCGTCCGTGCTCGCCGTGCTGCGGGAAGCCTCGCCGATCGTCACCGCGCTGCTGATCGCGGGCGCGGGCGGCACGGCGATCTGCGCGGACCTCGGGGCGCGCAAGATCCGGGACGAGATCGACGCGATGCAGGTGCTCGGCATCGACCCGATCCACCGGCTCGTCGTACCGCGGGTGCTGGCGTCGATGGTCGTTGCCGTGCTGCTCAACGGCCTCGTGTCGGTGGTCGGTGTCGCGGGCGGCTACTTCTTCAACGTCGTCCTCCAGCACGGCACGCCCGGCGCCTACCTGGCGTCCTTCACCACCCTCGCCCAGCTGTCCGACCTGTGGGCGGCGGAGATCAAGGCGCTGGTGTTCGGCGCCATCGCGGCGATCGTCGCCTCGTACAAGGGGCTGACGGCGCAGGGCGGCCCGAAGGGCGTGGGCGATGCCGTCAACCAGTCCGTGGTGATCACCTTCATGTTGCTGTTCGTGACCAACTTCGTGATGACCGCCGTGTACTTCCAGGTCGTCCCGCAGAGGGGTTAGCCGATGAGACCGCGAGAACTCCTCGATCGCCCCTTGCGCTCACTCGAAGAGCTGGGCGCGCAGCTGTCCTTCTACGGACGCTCACTGGCCTGGACGGGCCGCACCCTGCGCCGCTACAAGAAGGAGGTCCTGCGGCTGCTCGCCGAGGTGAGCTTCGGGCGCGGCGCGCTCGCCGTCGTCGGCGGCACGGTCGGCGTGATCGCGTTCCTGTCCTTCTTCACCGGCACCGAGGTCGGCCTCCAGGGCTACGCGGCCCTCAACCAGCTCGGCACCTCCAACTTCGTGGCGTTCCTGTCGGCGTACTTCAACACCCGGGAGATCGCCCCGCTGGTGGCCGGACTCGCCCTGTCCGCGACGGTCGGTGCCGGGTTCACCGCGCAGCTCGGTGCGATGCGGATCAGTGAGGAGACCGACGCGCTGGAGGTGATGGGCGTGCCGTCGCTGCCGTTCCTGGTGACGACGCGGATGATCGCCGGCTTCGTCGCTGTGATCCCGCTGTACGTGGTCGGACTGCTGTCCTCTTACCTGGCCGCCCGCACCATCACCACCGGCTACTACGGGCAGTCGACCGGCACGTACGACCACTACTTCCACCAGTATCTGCCGCCCGTCGACGTGTTCTGGTCCTTCGGCAAGGTGATCGTCTTCGCCGTGCTGATCATCCTGGTGCACTGCTACTACGGCTACCACGCGAGCGGTGGCCCGGCCGGCGTCGGCGTCGCGGTGGGCCGGGCGGTGCGGACCTCCATCGTCGCCGTCAACGTCCTGGACTTCTTCCTGAGCCTCGCGATCTGGGGCGCCAACACGACGGTACGGATAGCGGGGTGAGAGCGGTGCGTACGCACAGAACCAGGCTCAGGCTGTACGGCATCGCGTTCCTCGCCGTGCTCGCGCTGCTGCTGTCGCTCGCGGTGGCCGTCTACCAGCAGGCGTTCACCTCCGTCGTGCCCATCACCCTGGAGACCGGCACCCTGGGCAACCAGCTCGAGCCACGCGCCGACGTCAAGCTGCGCGGGCTGCTGGTCGGCGAGGTGCGCGAGGTGCACGCCGACGGCACGAAGGCGACCCTCGACATCGCGCTCAAGCCGCAGTACGTGTCGTACATCCCTTCGGACGTCCACGCGCGGCTGCTGCCCAAGACGCTGTTCGGCGAAAAGTACGTCGACCTGGTCGCCCCGACCGGCGCCGCGCACCCGCCGGCCCGGCCCATCCGAGCGGGCGACGTCATCACCCAGGACCGCACCAGGGCCGGCATCGAGGTGCAGCAGCTGATGAACGACCTGCTGCCGCTGCTGCGCACGGTCCGGCCGGGCGAACTCAACGCCACCCTCTCGGCATTCGCCACCGCACTGGAGGGGCGCGGCGACCGGATCGGCGACAACCTCACCCGGGGCGAAGGCTATCTGCGCCGCCTCAACCCGCACATGCCTTCCCTGAAGGAGGACATCACGCGGTTCGCGGACGTCGCCGAGGTGTACGGCGACGCCGCCCCCGACCTGATGCGCATTCTGCGCAACACGGTCACCACCAGCCGGACGATCGTCGAGAAGAAGGACCAGTTGGCATCGGCTCTGCGCGCGACCGCCTCCGTGGCGGGCACGGCGAACGACTTCCTGACCGAGAACGGCGACCGGCTGATCACCCTGGGCCGGGTCTCCCGCCCCACGCTGGAGCTGTTCGCCCGCTACTCACCGGAGTACCCGTGCCTGTTGCAGGGCCTGGTCCGGCAGGAGAAGGCGTCCGAGGACGCGTTCCGGGGCGGCGAGATGCGGATCACCCTCGAGGTCGTCCGGCCCCAGGGCGCGTACCGGCCCGGCGAGGAGCCGGTGTACGGCGAGCGGTCCGGCCCGGACTGCCGCGGCCTGCCGCATCCGCGGGTGCCCGGGCCGAAGCCCCGTCTCCACGACGGTACGTCGGCCGGAGGTTCCGGCGGCCCACAGCCCGGAGGCGCCGGCGTGTCCGCCACCCGGGCCGAGCAGCGGGCCGTCGGCTCGCTCGTGGCCCCCGTCATGGGCGTCCCCGCGGACCAGGTGCCGCCCGTGGCGACCCTGCTGTTCGGGCCGCTCGCGCGCGGGACGGCGGTGAGTGTCGCATGAGCAGGTCAGGAGCCCGGCAGACCGCCGCCCCGCTGGTCAAGTTCAGCCTCTTCGCGCTGGTCACGATCGCGGCGACGGCGCTGCTCGCCGCCACCATCGTCAACATCTCCCTCACCTCCAAGGAGACCTATCACGCGGTGTTCACCGACGTCACCGGGCTGGAGACCGGCGACGACATCCGGGTGGCCGGAGTGCGGGTGGGAGAGGTCGAGGGCATCCGGATCAAGGACCGGACCCTGGCGGAGGTCACCTTCACCGTCAGCGCGGAACGGCCGGTGCTCGCCGGGACCCGCGCGGTCGTCCGCTACCGCAACCTGGTCGGACAGCGGTACATCGCGCTCACCGAGGGCCCGGGCGACGGCACCACCCGGCTGCGCCCGGGCGGCACCATCCCGCTGTCCCGGACCCGGCCGGCGCTGGACCTCAACGCCCTGCTGAACGGCTTCAAGCCGCTGTTCGCCGCGCTCAGCCCGAGCGACGTCAACCAGCTCGCCACCGAGATCGTCCGGACCCTCCAGGGCGAGGGCGGCACGGTGAACAGCCTGCTCGCGCACACGGCCTCGCTCACCAGCACCCTCGCCGACCGCGACAAGCTGGTCGGGTCGGTGATCGACAACCTCAACGCCGTCCTGGAGACGCTCGACAAACGCGGCTCCCGTTTCTCCGGTCTGCTCACGCAACTGCGCCGGGTGGTCTCGGGGCTGTCCGCCGACCGCAAGCCCATCGGGGAGTCGCTGGTGAGCATCGGCGACCTCACGGACGTCACGTCGGGGCTGCTGAAGGACGCGCGTCCACCGTTGAAGGACGACATCGCCGGGATCGGCGATCTCACCGGAACGCTTGACAAGAACGAGAACACCGTGGAGGGCGTCCTGAAGCGGCTGCCGAACAAGCTGGAGAAACTGACGGGCACCGCCTCATACGGCTCGTGGTTCAACTTCTACCTCTGCGACTTCGACGGCCGGATCGTGCTGCCGAAGACCAAGCAGGTGATCACCCCGGACATGCACGTGGCGCGAGCGAGGTGCGGCGGATGAGCATGCGCGTCAGGCGGCGCACCACCCGCCGCCCCGAGCCCCTGGTGAAGGTGCGGGTCCTGCCCCCGAGGCTGCCGAAGCTTCCCAGGCTGCTGCCCCGGCGCGCACCCCGCCCCGAACCCCTGGTGAAGGTGCGGGTCCTGCCCCCGAAACTGCCGGCACTTCCCAGGCTCCTGCCCCGGCGCACACCCCGCCCCGAGCCGCTGGTGAAGGTGCGGGTCCTGCCGCCGAAGCTGCTCAGGATCCGGCTCGGGCGCCCACGCCTGAAGCCCTTCAGCATGGGGGCACCTCCCAGAGGTAGCCGGGGGAGTAACCCGGTCGTCATCGGCGCGGTCGGCCTCACCGTCCTCGCGCTGCTCACCGTCGCCGCCTTCAACGCCGACAGCCTGCCGCTGATCGGCGGCGGTGACACCTACAGCGCGGCCTTCTCCGAGGCAGGCGGGCTCAAGCCGGGCGACGAGGTACGGATCGCCGGGGTCAAGGTCGGCAAGGTCGAGGCCGTCGACCTGGACGGCGACCACGTCGAGGTGACCTTCAAGGTGAAGGGCCGCCCGGCGTTCGGTACCGACACGGGTGCGGCGATCCGGGTCAAGACGATCCTCGGCGCGAAGTACCTGGCCCTGTACCCGAAGGGACCCGGCCGGCTGAAGGCGGGCAGCGAGATCCCGCTACGGCGGACCGTTTCGGCCTACGACGTCGTCCAGGCCTTCAGCGACCTGACGACCACCACCGAAGAGGTCGACACCGGCCGGCTCGCGAAGGCGCTGGACACGATCTCCGTCACCTTCCAGGACTCTCCCGAGGAAGTGCGGGCGTCGATCAAGGGGCTGTCGCGGATCTCCCGGACCGTCGCCGCCCGTGACAAGGCGCTGCGCGGGCTCCTCGACCATGCGAACGGAGTCACCAAGGTGCTGGCCGGTCACACGAAGGACTTCTCCGCGCTGGTGAAGGACGGCGACGTCCTGTTCAAGGAGATCGACAAACGGCGCACGGCGATCCACGCGCTGCTCAAGAGCTCCGCGCTGCTGGGCATCGAGTTGTCCGGCCTGGTCGACG
Organism: Streptomyces sp. NPDC005706; assembly: GCF_040631045.1. NCBI lineage: Bacteria > Bacillati > Actinomycetota > Actinomycetes > Kitasatosporales > Streptomycetaceae > Streptomyces > Streptomyces sp. NPDC005706. Next base: position 8,655 of record NZ_JBEXYS010000039.1, read on the forward strand.
ACAACAGCAAGCAGATCGGGCCCGCGCTGAAGAACCTCAACACCTTCGTGACGATGCTCGAACGCAACCAGACCAGCCTCGACCGCAGCGTCCGACTGCTCGCTCCCTACATACGGCTCTTCACCAACACCCTCGGCAACGGCCGCTGGTTCGACTCCTACATCCAGAACATGGTCGCCGCCCCGGTCACGCCCCGGACGGGAGGCACCCGATGACCCGCAGAATCCTTGCCCTGTTCATCGCGCTCGCGCTCCTGATCGGCCTGGCCGTGATCCTCTGGCCGGGCCCCGGCCCCGTCCGCGTCACGGCCTACTTCCCGCGCACCGTCGGCATCTACCCCGGTTCCGACGTCCGCGTCCTCGGCGTCCGCATCGGTGAGGTCAGGAAGATCACGCCGGAGGGCGGCCGGGTACGGGTGGAGCTGGAGTACGACCGGGGCCGCAAGGTGCCGGCCGGCGCACAGGCCGCCATCGTCAACTCGTCCGTGGTCAGCGACCGTTACGTGCAGCTGCTGCCGGTGTACCGCAAGGGCGCGGTGCTGCGGGACGGAGACGTCATCCCCGAGTCCCGTACGGCCGTCCCCGTGGAACTCGACCGGATCTTCGACAGCCTGCACACCACCGCCGAGGCCCTCGGCCCGAACGGCGCCAACAAGAAGGGCTCGCTGTCCCGGCTGCTCGGGGTGAGCGCGGACAACCTCCAAGGGCAGGGCGAGAACCTCCACCAGACGGTGCGGGACCTGTCCCAGGCGGTCACCACGCTGTCCGACGGGCGCGGCGACCTGTTCGGGACCGTGCGGAACCTTCAGGTGTTCACGGCCGCGCTGGCGGCGGACGACACCAGCGTGCGGTCGTTCAACACCGACCTCGCCGTCGTGGCCGGGCAGCTCGCGGGGGAGCGCAAGGATCTCGCGGCCGCGCTGAAGTACCTGGCCGCCGCGCTCGGCGACGTGTCCGGCTTCGTCAAGGGCAACAAGAAGGCGCTGACCTCGGACGTGCGGGGCCTGGCCAAGGTCACCAAGGTCCTCGTCACCCAACGGAAAGCTCTGGAGGAGCTGTTGACCGTCGCCCCCACGGGCCTGTCGAACCTGCAGAACGCCTACAACCCCGCCGCCGGCACGCTCGACACCCGCAACAACGCGCAGTCCTCGCAGGATCCGGCTTCCCTTCTCTGCTCGATCCTGAGAGCGACCGGCAAGGACCACGACGACTGCGCCGGGCTGAAGAAACTCTTCGACTCCCTCCCCGAGCTTCCGTCGGCTCCCGCGTCGACGGGCACGGTCGACAAGACCCTCGGCGGCATCCTGAAGGCACCGGCATGAGCGCGCGGCGCAAGGGCCGGACGGCCGCCTGGGCGGCGGTCGGCTCGCTGCTGCTGACCGGCTGCGAGTTCAACGGCTGGTACGACGTCCCGCTCCCCGGCGGCGCCGCCTCGGACGGTCACGCCTACCACGTCACCGTCGAGTTCCGGGACGTCCTGGACCTCGTGCCGCAGTCGGCGGTCAAGGTCAACGACGTGACCGTCGGCGCGGTGGAGAAGGTGGAACTGGACGGCTGGCACGCCCGCGTGCGGCTCCGGGTCGCCGACTCGGTGAAGCTGCCCGGCAACGCGGTCGCCGATCTGAGGCAGACCAGCATGCTCGGCGAGAAGTACGTCGCCCTGTCCGCGCCGGCCGGGACGCGGCCCCTCGGACGGCTCCGCGACGGCGACCGCATCCCGCTGTCCCGCAGCGGCCGCAACCCGGAGGTCGAGGAGGTGCTGTCGGCCCTGTCCGCGCTGCTCAACGGCGGCGGGGTGGCCCAGCTGAAGACGATCACCGTCGAGTTGAACAAGGCCCTTGGTGGCCGCGAGGACCGGGTCAGGTCCCTGCTGAGGCAGCTCGACACGTTCCTCGGCGGCCTCGACGACCAGCGGGCGGAGATCGTGCGCGCGCTGAAGGGCGTCGACCGGCTCGCGAAGCGGCTGAAGAAGGAGAAGAAGACGATCGCCCTGGCCGTCGACACCATGCCGCCCGCCCTGAAGGCCCTCGCCGACCAGCGCAAGGACCTGACGAAGATGCTCACCGCCCTGTCCGGGCTCGGCAAAACCGCCACCAAGGTGGTGAACGCCTCCCACGACGACACCGTCGCGAACCTGAGGAAGCTCCAGCCCATCCTGCGGGAGCTGAACAAGGCGGGCGACGACCTGCCCGACTCCCTGGAGATCCTCACCACGTACCCGTTCCCGCGCAACGCGACGGACGCCGTCAAGGGCGACTACGTCAACCTGAAGATCACCGCCGACCTCGACCTGGCGGACCTCTACGGCAACGTCACCGGCAAGCCCGGCAGGGGCAGGAAGTCCCCGGGCCCCGGAGCACCGCGTCTTCCCAGCCTGCCCGCTCCCACCCCCCTCCCGTCCCTCCCTTCCCTGCCGTCCACCCCGTCGCTGCCGTCGACCCCGCCCGTGCCCTCCGCGCCCCCGACGCCCTCCGACGGCAACAGCCTGCTGTGCCCGCCGGTGTGCACCGCCGCCTACGGCACCGCAGACGGCTCGCGTCGCCTCCCGTCCGGGATCGACCCCGGTCTCGCCGAGCTGATGCTGAAGGGGATGCTGCTGTGATCACACGCACCGTCAGGGCCCAGTTGCTCGCCTTCGCGGCCGTCACCGCCCTCGGGGTGTCGTACGTCGGCGCCCGGTACACGGGCCTGGTGGACGACGTCATGCACCGCGGGTACACCGTGCGTGCCGACTTCGCCGAGTCCGGGGGCATCTTCACCGGCGCCGAAGTCACCTATAGGGGGGTGCCGGTGGGCCGCGTCGGCGATCTGCGGCTGACCGGGTCCGGGGTCTCGGTGGCGCTCAAGATCGAGGACGGCGCCCCGCGGATCCCGGCCGACACGCTCGCGGTGGTGGCCGACCGTTCGGCGGTGGGGGAGCAGTACGTCGACCTCCAGCCGCGGCGGTCGGGCGGGCCGTACCTCATGGACGGCACCCCGATCCCGCGCAGCCGCACCCGGACCCCGCTGCCGGTCACCGACCTTGTCCTCAGCCTCGACCGACTGGTCAACTCGGTCGGCAAGGACGATCTGCGGGTCACCGTGGACGAGCTGGGCAAGGCCTTCGCCGGCACCGGGCCGAACCTGAGCCGGCTGGTGGACTCCGGCGACGCGCTGGTGGAGTCGGCGTCGGAGTCGCTCCCGCAGACCGTCTCACTCATCGAGGACTCGCGGAAGGTGCTCAAGACACAGGCCGACCGGGGCTCGGCCATCAAGTCGTTCTCCCGCGACCTGGCCAGGCTCACCGAGCAACTGAAGTCGAGCGACGGCGATCTGCGCAGGCTGATCGGCAACACCACGCCCGCCACCAAGCAGGTGGACTCCTTGCTGAAGTCCACCCGGCCGCACGTACCGGTCCTGCTGGCCAACCTCATCAGCGGCGGCCAGATCACCCTGGCCCGGCTGCCCGGCGTCGAACAAGCCCTGGTCACGCTTCCGCTCACGGTCGCGGGCAGCTACACGGTCATCCCCGGCGACGGCACCACCCACTTCGGGCTGACCGTGAACGCCGACGACCCGCCCGCGTGCACCCAGGGCTACGGCACCCGGCGGCGCGACCCCGCCGACACCACCACCCGCCCGGCGAACACCGAAGCGCGCTGCACGGTGCCGCGCGGCAGCAAGACCTCCGTGCGCGGAGCGCAGAACGCGCCCAACGCGACGACCGGTCGGCAAGGCGCCGGCCAGGCCGCGTTCGTGGCCCCCTACGACCCGGAAACCGGCACTGCGACCGGCCCGGACGGAACGCCCGTCGAGATCGGCTCGACGGGCGGCGAACAGACCGTGTTCGGAAAGGAGTCGTGGCAATGGCTGCTCGTGGGACCGATGGCGTGAGGGGCGGACGCATGAGGCTGCTGTCGGCGGGGCTCGTCGCCGCGACCGTGCTGACATCCGTGACGGGTGTCTGGCTGGGCCTGAAGCTGTCCGACCAGCGCGCGGCCGAACAGCGCCGCCAGGACGTCCTGGCGGCGGCCCGCCAGTCAGCACTGAGCTTCACCTCGCTCGACTACCGGCACTACGACCGGGACAGCGGCGATGTGCTGAAGGGCGCCACCGGCGAGTTCAAGAAGGAGTTTGCCGCGCAGACCGCGCAACTGACGAAGCTGGTCGCGCAGAACAAATCGGTGTCTGAGGGGCAGGTCCTGGAAGCGGGCATCGTGCGGTCCGACGAACACTCGGCCCGGGTCCTGGTCGTGGCCGACAGCAAGGTGTCCAACACCGCCGCGCCTGAGGGCCAGGTGCGCACCTACCGGCTCCAGCTCGACCTCGCACGCGTGTCCGGCCGCTGGCTGACCTCCGACGTCGCGTTCGTGGGCTGACCGACCGTGAGTCCATCGATGAGGAGACACACCGTGGCGAACCCGACCGCACGCACCCGCGGCACCGGCTCACCGGCCCGCCGTACCATGACCGCGGCCGCCCGCGCGGCGGCCAAGCGCGCCGGGCGGCCCGCGCGCCCCGAGCGCGCCGGCCGCCAGGAAGAGCGGACTCCCTCCGGGAGCGACCTGCTCGCCGAGCCCCCGGCTGGCGGCTGGGAGGCTCCGCCGGAGCCCGAGTCACCCCAGTCACCCGAGTCGCTCGAGTCGCTCGAGTCGCTCGAGTCGCTCGAGTCGCTCGAGTCGCTCGAGTCGCCCGAGGGGAAGCCGGAGGACGGCGCACCCCCGCGCGAGATCAGGCGGAGCGTACTCCCCGCGGTGCTGGGCGTCGTCCTCGTGGCGGCACTCGCCGCGGCCACCGTACTCGGGTGGCAGTACCGGCAGGGGCGGCAGGCGGAGCAGGCCCGCGGCGAGGCCCTCACGGCCGCGGGGAAGGCGGCGCCGGTCGTGCTGTCGTACGACTACCGCCACCTGGACCGCGACTTCTCCCGGGCCCGCGCCCTGCTGACCGGGCACTTCCGCGACCAGTACGGCAAGACCACGAAGGCCGTGGTCGCGCCGACCGCGACGAAGTACCACGGCGTGGTGACAGCGACCGTGGCCACACCCACCGACGGCGGCGCCCCTGCGGTGTCCGTCGTGTCGGCCACACCGCACCGTGCCGTCGTCCTGCTCTTCGTCAACCAGCTCACCCGGAGCACCCAGGTCTCGAAACCCCGGCTGGACCTGAACCGGGTGCGCCTGACGCTCACCCGCACCTCCGACGGCTGGAAGGTGAGCGGCGTCGACGCCCTCTGACCCCGCCGACCAGGACTTTGCAAGTGCCCTCGCGCAGTCGGCGGGGCACTGAAGGCACCATCCCCACCCCACACACCACCACCCGTCGTCCGACTCGCGACCTTCGAGGTACCCGTGGCTCTCCTCTCCGTGCTCCGTCCTCACCATCACTCGCGAATGCGCCTCGTCGTCGGGTTGCTGACGCTCGTCGCCGGAACCCTGCCGAGTGCGGCCGCCGACGCCGCCACCCCGCCCTCCGGATCGGTCAGCGACACCGCGCCCACGACCACATGGAGCGCCGGTCCCTTCGCCGTCCCGAACGTCTCCGGCATTGCCGGGGCGGTGAGCTGCGGGACCGCGCAACCCTGCGACGACCACGCCCTCAAGGTGTCGGTGCCCGCGGGCTACGACGCCGGTCACAGCCTGCGCATCGACGTCAGATGGCCGGACTCCGCCGCAGACTTCGACCTGTACGTCCTCGATGCGGACGGCCGGCAGGTGGCCGCCTCAGCCTCGTCCAGCGACCCGGAGACCGTGCTGCTTCCGGCGGTGTCGGCGTCGTACACCGTGCGTGTGGTGCCGTACGCGCCGCTCGGCGACAGCTTCACCGGCACCGCAAGCCTCATCACCGCTCCGGTCGATCCACCGCCGAGTACGGCCACACCGCCGACGTACGCGAACTCCCGGGCACCCGATGGCATCACGGACGCGCACAACGCCGGTGAACCCTCGATCGGCGTCGACCGTGCGAGTGGCGCCGCGATGTTCCAGGCGTACACGTCGACGCTCAAGATCACCTACGACAGTGCCGGTGCCGCCACATGGCAGGACAAAAGCGCGGGCGCGGCCAACGGCTGCCCCCAGGGCAGTACCACCAGCCTCGACCCGATCCTGTTCACCGACCCGGTCACCCACCGCACCTTCGAGTCTCAGCTCGCCGGCAAGACCGCGCTGACCTGCTACACCGACGACGATGGCGAGACGTGGACGCCGACAGGCGGCTCGGGCATCAACTCCGGTGTGGACCACCAGACCATCGGTGGCGGCCCCTTCGCCCCGGGCGGACCAGGCGCCCTCACGTCGTACCCGAACGCCGTCTACTACTGCTCGCAGGACATCGCCGACGCCTCCTGCGCGGTCAGCCGGGACGGCGGTCTGACGTACGGGCCCGCCGTACCGATGTACTCGCTGCTGGACTGCGGCGGCCTGCACGGGCATGTGAAGGTCGCCCCGGACGGCACGGTGTACGTGCCCAACAAAGGCTGCGGCGGCCATCAAGCCGTGGCCGTCTCCGAGGACAACGGGCTGACGTGGACCGTCCGCGAGAACCCGTCCAGCACCCCCGGTGACTCGGACCCGAGCGTGGGGATCGGAGCCGGCGGGACTGTCTACATGGGCTACCAGAACAGCGACGGCACGCCGCGTATCGCCGTCAGCCACGACAAGGGCAAGACATGGCTGTACGACCAGAACGTCGGCGCGGCCCTCGGCATCAAGAACGTCGTCTTCCCGGCCGTGATCGCGGGCGACGACAACCGCGCCGCCTTCGCCTTCCTCGGCACCACCACGGGCGGCAACTACCAGGACCCGGCCTTCCAGGGCGTGTGGCACCTGTACGTGGCCACCACCTACGACAGCGGCCAGTCCTGGGTCACCGCCGACGCCACCCCCACCGACCCCGTCCAGAAGGGCTCGATCTGCACGGGCGGCACCACCTGCGGCAAGGACCGCAACCTCCTCGACTTCATCGACGCCACTACCGACGCCCAGGGCCGCGTGCTCGCCGCCTACGCCGACGGCTGCACCGGCACCTGCGCGACCGGAGGTGCGCAGAACTACGACGCGCTGGCCTCCATCGCCCGCCAGTCCACCGGCAACACGCTGTACGGCGCGTACGACGCCATGGTCAGCGGCGCGCACAAGAAGCCCGAAGGAGCCACTAGATGAGACCGTCGCTCTCGGCTGCCGTACTGGCAGGAGCCGTCCTCAGCCTGGCCGCGGTCACCGGCTGCTCGGCAGCGACCAAGCACGCCGAGCGCCCGGGGGCGACGCCGTACCCGGCGAAGCGGGCAACCGATCCGCCGGCCGGGAACACGGCCGGTGCCGCGCCCGACGGCTGTCCCACGGCGGCCTCACTGCCGCTCCCCAAGGACTTCCCGGAGAACCTGCCGGTGCCCGACGGCGCGGTCGTGACCTCGGTGGAGCACCGCACCGGCGGCCGACTCGTCGTCGCTACCGTCGTACGGGGCGGCTTCGACACCACCCTGGCGTTCCTGCACACGCAGCTGCCCAAGGCCGGCTACATCCCTGAGGAGGGCGAAGTGGAGAAGGACGACGCCGAGTCGAACTTCTTCACCGCGACCGTCCGGGGCCGCTGGGCCCTGCGGAAGATGCCCGACTGCGAGGGAGGGGTGTACCTGACGTACCTGACGGCTGCCGCCTCCTGAACCCGGCCCGGCCGAGCCCTCTTCCTGGCCGGTGAAACCGCAAGGGGCCGGTCACGGGGTTTCACGATGCCTGATACCTGAGAGAGGGTGAGGGCTGGGTGCGGCGGGTGCATTACCGCACCACAAGCGCACCAGATCGAGCGGGGAACAGTGGGAATCACGGTGAAAGCAGCCGAGCCCAACGAGACCACGGTTCGGCGATTCGCCCAGGTCAGTGCACGGCCTGTGATCCGGCAGGGGTATGACGATCGCCTCGGAACACAGCGCCGCGGGATCCTTGGGCGCCCGAAGCCCGCGTCGATCCGACGTCGAGCGCTCAGCGCTTGGTCTCGTACCTGGTCAGGACCACGCCGTCGGGGAACGTCCGGGTCTCCACCAGGGTCAGGTTCACCCAGTTGTCCAGGGTTGCGAAGAACGGCGTGCCGCCGCCCACCAGGACCGGATGGGTGACGATCGCGTACTCGTCGATCAGCCCGGCCCGCATGGCCGCCGCGGCGAGTGTGGCACCGCCGATGTCCATGGGGCCGCCGTCGTCGGCCTTGAGTCTGGTGGTCTCGGTGACCGCGTCGCCGGTGACCAGACGGGTGTTCCAGTCGACCGTGCTGGTCGTAGAGGAGAACACCACCTTCGGCATGTCCCGCCAGCGGCCGGCGTACTCGATCGCCGCCGGTGTGGCACCCGGCTGCTTGTCGGCGGTCGGCCAGTGGGAGCTCATCGTCTCCCACAGCTTGCGCCCGTACAGCGCCAGGCCCGTCGCGTCCACCCGGTCGGACCACCACTGGAACAGCTCGTCGCTCGGCACGGCCCAGCCGAGGTCGTCGCCGGGCGCGGCGATGTAGCCGTCCAGGCTCATGTTCATGGCAAAGGTCAGTTTCCGCATGGCGTCAGCCTCCCGTGAGTCGGTATTCGGCGTACAGAACAGCACGGCGCGGAAAAAGCATCGGTCAGGCCACACTGCCGCAGTAAATACCGGATCTACTGCGGCAGTGTGGACTGACCGTGATCATCGCGACCTGCGGCGGGTTCCCCGGCCGCCGCAGGCGAGGTGTACGCATGTACTGCGGCAGTGCCGGAAGGGCGGGGCCAGCGTGGCGATCGAACCGGTGACCGAACTCGGAAGCGGGGGCGCGCTCCGGCTGCCGCGCGCCCTCCCGCCGGAGCGCGAAGCCGCCAGCCTTTCCCGTCGCCGCGATCGACGACCCGACGCTGCCGGAAGTGCTGGCCGAGTTGACGGCGGCGCGGGCGGACGGCCGCTGGGGGAGCGTAGTGCGCGGAGCGTGGTCGAATACCTGAGTGCGGCTAGACGGGGATCACGGCAGGATGAGCAGATGGAGGAACCACTTTACGTGCCTGAACTCGCTGCCGGTGAGGGCTTCACGCTGCGGCCGTGGCGCATGCCGGACCTCGACCTGGTCCGTGAAGCGTCAGAGGACGATCACATTCCGTTGATCACGACGGTGCCGTCTCCGTTCTCCGAGGCGGGAGGCGTCGCATTCGTCGAGCGGCAGTGGGGGCGGGCAACCACCGGGACTGGGTATCCGTTCGTCATCGTCAGTCCTGACGGCGAACCAGTCGGCAACGTGGGGCTGTGGCTCAAGGACCTGGGGCAGGGCCGCGCGTCGCTTGGCTACTGGGTCGTCAAGTCGGCGCGAGGCCGGGGTGTTGCCGGGACCGCGCTTGAGGCAGTTGTCGGCTGGGCCCGGCGGGAACTGCGCATCCCCCGGCTGGAGCTCTATGTGGAGCCCTGGAACCGCGCCTCCTGGCGAACCGCGGAGCGCGTCGGTTTCCAACGCGAGGGCCTGATGAGGAGCTGGCAACAGGTCGGAACCGAGCGTCGGGACATGTTCATGTACTCGCTGCTGACCGATGGGCAGTGACGCGGACGACCTCAAGGCCGCGCTCGTCAAGGCTGCGTGCGGAGCTGGCATCAGCGGCTCGCCGAGCCGTTCCTATGCGCATGCAAAACGACGGTGAGCGCTGGTCATCGGGTCTCCTTCGTGGATACCCCGGCTTTCAGGCGGGGGAGGGCACGAAGCTTCCGCGGAGCGGGGCAGGGAATGGCGATTCGCCGCCAGGGCGATTCGGCGTCTATGGCCAACGGTCGACACCCGCCGTTCACACGGGAACTGATAGATTGTGAGCTATGGCGCAGCAGGTCTAGCGGGCGTTCAAGTACCGCTTTTACCCCACGGACGAGCAGGCGGCAGAGCTGTCCCGCACGTTCGGTTGCGTCCGCCTCGTGTACAACAAGGCGTTGGAGGAGCGCACTCGCGCGTGGTACGGCGAGTAGCGCCGCGTCTCCTACGTGCAGTCGTCGGCGGCGCTGACGGAGTGGAAGAAGACCGAGGAACTGGCCTTCCTGGCGGAGGTGTCCTGCGTCCCTCTTCAGCAGGCGCTGCGTCACCTTCAGACCGCGTTCGGGAACTTCTTCGCCCGGCGAGCGAGGTACCCGCGCTACAAGAGCCGGAAGAAGTCCCGAGCGTCGGCCGAGTACACCCGCAGCGCCTTCAAGTGGCGTGACGGGAGGGTGACGCTGGCGAAGATGGTCCAGCCGCTGGACATCCGCTGGTCGCGTCCCCTTCCCGAAGGCGTGGAGCCGACGATCGTGACAGTGTCCCGTGACGCGGCCGGGCGTTGGTTCGTGTCCCTGCTGTGCGAGGACACCATCACGCCCGCGCACGCAACCACGCAGGCCGTGGGCATCGACGCCGGGATCACGTCCCTGGTGACGCTGTCGACCGGGGAGAGGATCACCAACCCGAAGCATGAGCGCCGCGACCGCGCCCGCCTCGCCCGCGTACAGCGCGAGCTGTCGCGGAAGGCGAAGGGTTCGGCCAACCGGGAGAAGGCCCGGCGCCGTGTCGCCAAGGTCCACGCGCGGATCGTCGACCGGCGCCGTGACTTCCTGCACAAGCTGTCGACTCGGCTCGTCCGTGAGAACCAAACGGTCGTGATCGAGGACCTGACCGTCCGCAACCTGCTGAAGAACGGCAAGCTCGCGCGCGCCATCTCGGATGCGTCGTGGACGGAACTTCGCTCCATGCTGGAGTACAAGTGCGCCTGGTACGGGCGCGAACTCGTCGTAATCGACCGCTGGTTCCCCAGCTCGAAGCTGTGCGGGGTCTGCGGCACGGTTCGCGGGAAGCTGCCGCTGAACGTCCGCGAGTGGACGTGCGCCTGCGGCGCCGTGCATGACCGCGACGTGAACGCGGCACGCAACATCCTGGCCGCCGGGCTGGCGGCGTCTGCCTGTGGAGACGGTGTAAGACCTCAACGGGAGTCCTCCCGCACGGGGCGGTCGTCGATGAAGCAGGAACCCCAGCGGGCGACCGCTGGAATCCCCCGCCCTTAGGCAGGGGAGGAAGTCAAACCGAGTCAGGTCGTAGCCGGGCGAGTTCGTCTGCGCGACGGTGGTCCTTAGGGCGGCCGAGGGCCCGCCGCATGCGGATCAGGTCGTCGAGTGCGGCGTAGCGGATGGTGAACCCTGCGGGATCACGGGTGGTCTCGGCCGAGGCCAGGCAGGAGGTGACATCCATGGCACCCCAGCGCAGCTCGGGAGTGCACAGGTCTCCGCTGGCACCGGTGACCCGGTACCCCACCTGTGAGCGGTCGAGATCGGGCAGTTCGGTGCAGCCGCACAGGGTCAGGGCGTCGCGCAAGGCGTGCGCCTCGTCAGGGGTGCCGTCCCAGAGCAGGTCGAGGTCCCCGGTCAGTTCGGTGGAGCCGTGCATGATGCCGGCGACCTGGCCGATGACTACCGCGCGCGAGCCGGTGTCGTGGATTGCTTGGAGGAAGGGGAAGGGATTGAAGCCGAGTGCCCCGTCGGTGGCGAAGGTGCCCAGTAGATCGTCGGCTTCCTCGGGGCGGCGCCCGATGGGGATACGTTCTCGTGTTGCGTCTTCGGTCCGGGCGATGGCCTGCCGCAGGCGCAGGGCAGCTGTCTGGCTCATGGGCCCATCCAACACGGCCGGACCCTGCCGGTGATCAGAAGTGGTCCGGTCTGATCGCTCCGGTCAACTGGGCGGCCATTTTCCGTACCACGAGGCTCGTCTACCGAGTCGTCACAGTGATGGTGCGGCGATAGCAGATGAGGGTGCTGGCGATACCGACGAAGGCGAGGAAGTGTTCAGCCTCGCGCTCGTAGCGGCCGTGCAGGCGGCTGCAGCCGTTCAGCCAGGACAGCGTCCGCTCGACCACCCAGCGGTCCCGTCCCAAGCGGCCGGACGATTCGATGCCGCGGCGGGCAATGCGCGGCACGATCTGCCAACGGCGCAACCGTCCTCGCAGGTGGTCGAAGACCGCGCCTTATCTCGACGCACTGATGACGTAGTCGATCGCGGTAGCGACGTCCTCGGCGACATGGGTGGGTTGGTAGGAGTCCTGCGCCCACGGCTGCCCGTTCGACACCCACACGCTTCGAAGCCCGAGCGTGCGCGCGCCCTCGATGTCGGCATGCGGGGAATCGCCGATGACCCATGCGCCGGTGAGGGGCACTCCGACGGCATCTGCGGCAGCGAGGAAGATCGCCGATTCGGGCTTCTTGCGTCCGACCGTCTCGGAGATCACCCAGCCCTGGACGAGTTGGTCGAGTCCGGTATGGCGGATCTTGGCTTCCTGCTGAGCGGTGCGGCCGTTGGTGACGATCACGCAGGTCCAGCCGCCGGCCCTGGCCTTGTCCAGGGCCTCGCGGGAGAAGGCCGTCAGCACGACGCGATCGGCGGCGCCATGGTCAAGCAGGGCATGGATGGCCGTGGCGGGCACCATGCCCCGGTATCGGTCGATCATGGCCGCGGCGACATCGTGGCGGGCGGTATAGCCGCTGGCGTCGACGGTCATCACCCAGGTGAGGTCGGTGCCGGGCAGGCGGTGTTCGGCGAGGAATGCGGTCGCGGCGTCGCGGAAGGCGGCGTCGCGGTCGACCAGGGTGTTGTCGAGGTCCAGCATCAGCAACGGCATGATCGGCAGTAGACCACGGGCGGTGATCTCGAGGCAGGTTTCCCGTCCAGGATCGACATGGTCGGCAAGGTAGATCAGGGTGCCCTGCCGGCCCATGCCGAAGGCGGCAACAACGAGCTCGGGGTCCATGGTGTTGGACTCGACGAGACGAGTCCTGCGGATCGTCCGGGGCGGATATCCGCAGTCGTCAAGAACATCGGAGAGGCGATCAGTTGAGGCCGGACTTCGTCCGGCCTTGGTTCCTTTGGTGACCGCCACCCGCGGGTTGGCTGTGGGCCATGCCGCACGGTGGACCAGGCACCGCTCAAGCATCGCCCAGAAGGCGGGATCGAGCGGGATGGGGTGGGGTCGCTTGCCGAGCCGGATCGTATGAGCCGCCGGGTGGAGGTCGGTGACCCGCAGCATCCGAACCTCCGTGCTGCAGGCGCCGTGCAGCAGGGCGAGTATGGCGAGCAGGGGCCTCGTGCGGGTGGACGTCGTCGCTTGTGGTCCAGTGGCGGAAGAGTTCGCGCTGCTGGAGCACGCAGCCGGAGCCCGCAAAAGGGGGGCGATCCGCTCCGGCGAGCCCACCGACCACGCACTCGCACGCTCCCGCGGCGGCCTGAGCACGAAGGTCCACCTGGCCGCGGACGGCCGTGCACGACCCCTCGCCCTCACCGTCACCGCAGGCCAAGCCGGTGACGCACCCGCTTTCGAGACGGTGATGTCCCGGATTCGCGTCCCCCGTAGCGGCCCGGGCAGGCCGCGAACCCGGCCCTTCGCTGTGCCGGCCGACCGCGCCTACTCGTCCCGCGCCATCCGCATTCACCTGCCGCGCCGGGGAATCCTCGCGGTCATCCCGCAGCCGTCCGACCAGATTGGCCACCGCCGGCGGCGAGGCCGCCGAGGCGGCCGCCCACCCGGCTTCGACCGCGAGGCTTACAAGCAGCGCAACACCGTCGAGCGCTGCATCAACCGACTCAAGCAGTGGCGCGGCCTGGCCACACGAACCGACAAGCTCGCCCTTGCCTACCAGGCCGCGCTACACCTCGCCGGCATCCTCATCTGGACCCGACGCTGACCAAAGAGACAGAACCTAGCTCGCCCTGCCGGTATGAGGGCCATGTCAGTTGGCGCCTTCAGATGGCCAGCAACCCCGCGAGCAGCACAGCAGCCATCGCAGAGAAGACCCGAGGTCTTCTCCAGCCTCGCCCCGAAGCCTGGCGGTTCAACTCCCACACGAACACCAGGCCGCCACCGAGCCCCAGAGCGCTCCGCAGCAGGTAAACGGTGGTGTGCATGGGGAGCCTCCAAAGGCTTTCGAGTGGACGTTCACAGGGGGTTGTCGCTGAGCCAGGCAAGGACCTTGTCGGCGTGCTTGTCCGGCGGGAAGATCGGGTAGAAGACGTGCTCGATCACGTTGTCCTTGATGATCAGCGTCAGCCTCTTGTACAGCGTCAGCCCGCGGGTGGTGAATGTGGGCAGCTCCAGTGTGCGGGCCAGGCTCAGCGCCACGTCGGACAGCATCTGGAACGGCAGGTGGAGCCGTTCGGTGAGCTCACGCTGATAGTCGGTGTCCTGACTGGACAGGCCGTGCACCCGAGCCGCACCGGCCGCGAGCAGGTTGCCGTGATGATCGCGGAAGCCGCACGTCTCGGCGGTGCAGCCACGGGCGCCGGGGATGGAGTCCCAGCCCTCGGGCAAATCGGTGTCGGGGCGGCCCGTCAGCGGATAGATGTAGAGCACTGTACGACCTGCACCCAGTGCCTCGAGGTCGACCGTCGCGCCGTCTGTGGCCGGCAGCTTCAGATGCGGCATTCTCATACCGGGCAGGTGTTCAGCGGCGCCGTCGTCCTCAGGAGCGGGCAGGCCGGCAGGCAGGCTCGTGTAGTTGGTCATCGGTTCTTCTCCTTCGGTAGCCGTTGAGAGGCGGCCGCGGTGGGCGGCCTCGTGCAGGCGCGCCACCAGCACCGCCCGGCGTGCGAGGAGGCCGTCGATCCGCTGTGTGAGATCGGTGATGGCGTCCCTGTACCCGGCCAGCGCGGCCGGGCAGTCGTCCACATACCGGTGCCCGAGGGTCAGGCAATCCAGGAACGGCCGTGTCCCCTCGGCAGGGATGCCGAGGCGGCCCAACGCGCGGATCTCCTGCGTGAGTCGTACGTCGTGTTCGTCGTAGTCCCGGTAGCCGTTGGTCAGCCGCACCGGCGCGAGCAGACCCAAGGATTCGTAGTAGCGCACCGCTTTGGTCGTCACACCCGCCCGACGGGCCAGCTCACCTATCCGCATGCCTCTCACCTCGAAGAAAAGGTAAACCTTGCCCTTGAGGGCAAGGTCAAGCGATCTTCCTCCACACTCCGTCTCGCGAGCATCCTCATCTGGAGCCGACTTTGACCAAAGACACGGAACCTGGACGAAGCTGTGCCGCAGCTCCCTCGGCGTCCACTCGTTGGCGTTGATCCCGTCGATGCCCCTTGAGCGCCTGGCGGAAGGCACGGCGGACGTTGGCGGCATCGAGCGGCTTGCCCACGGCCGAGGAGAAGACGAGCCCGTGTTCCTCCCACTCGTCAGATCCCTCGCGCCAAAGCAGTCCCCGGCCAACGTCGCTACGCCGACTGCTCGGTACAACCGTGCGCCATGACGGGTGGTCGTTCAGCCGTCACCCTAGCCGCGGAACGTTCCTGAATCGTCAGCTGCGTCGGCGAAGTCCATGTTGGTGATGCTCAGATTGGCGGAAATTTCGGAGTACCACTGGGCCGGGACCCGGAACGTCCGTCCGGGTTCGTCATAGAGATCGACGGGCAGGAGCGAAGAGGAAGGGTCGCTCATGGTGGTTGCACCCGCGAGGAACACGTAGGTGAGTTTGTCGTCTTCCTCCATGGCGCCCTCCTCGCCGATGAGTGCCTGGATGCTCACGTCGGTGAAGCGGGGATCACTGACGTACGTGACGTGTGGATGTCCGTCTGCGGCGTCGGTCGCTGCTTGTACTGCGGACCAGGCACCGCGCGGCCGGCCTCGCCGCGATCACAGACCTCGCCTTCGTCGGCCTCGACGACGGCCCCGATACCGACCCGGCCCTGATCACCGGCTACAAGAAGCCGAAGGACAAGAAGCTCGCGCCCGCGAAGAAGCTGCTCAACCAGCTGACCGAACGCGCGGTGTGTGAGCACGCCTTCGCGCATCTCAAGAACTGACGCGTGGTGACCAAGCTCCGCCTCGACGTGAAGTGGGCCACCCGCCTCGTCCGGGCACTGCTGGTCCTCAACCAGCACGAGATCAGCAGGTGACCGACGATCTTCATAACAGACAGGCTGGGTCCCCTTCGTCGAGTTGCTCGGCGAGGCTCCGACAACGGGCGATCGGTCACCAGGAGCCGCTTGGGCCCGAACGCAGCGCTGGTGGTGAGGGACGGGCTGGCCGGACACCGGGCGTCGCTCGCTCAGGCGGGGAAGTGTCTCCATGTGCCCTCGGAGACGACCTCCAGTGCATCGTCGACCACCGTAATGGCGGTGTCATCGTCGATCGCGTACGCCGGATTCGGGAGACCGGTCGCCCACTTCTCCGCCGCAGCCATGCTGTTGTCCGGCAGGTCGACGTGATCTACGTGCGGGAAGATCGAGAAGTCGACGACGCCCAGCGCGCTGTCGTCGCCGGTGGGCGCCTTCCACTCTACGAAGTACTCCCCGATGCGGGGTGTCATCACCATGCTCCCGGCGCTGAGCCCCACCCAGACCTTCTCGGTCAGCGACGGCAGGAAGTCCGCCAGCCCGGACTGCCGCATCCAGTGGGCCAGATACAGCGCATCGCCGCCGTTCACCAGCAGGACGTCCGCCTCCTGGACCCACGGGATCCAACGCTCTTCACCGATGCTGGACAGCGCGGTCAGCTCCAGCACCCCCAAGGACTTCCACCCCAGGTCGCACATGGGCAGGCGGGACTGTCCGCTGATGAAACGCCAGGCCCCAGCCGGGCTACCCATCGGGTGCCCATACCCCGCAGTGGGGATGCACAGGGCATCGGACTCGGCGATCGGCTTGCCCAGCAGTTGCACAAGCGCGTCCTGGATGCTCGCGTTGGTAATACCCGCCGACGTGAGAAGAAGCTTCAAGTTGACTCCGATGCGAACGCGATGGAACGGTCTGACAGGTAGACCGGAGGCCATCACAAAACTCATCGTTGTGGCGCGTGGCAAGACTTCTGCACCGGCAAAACCACCCCGCCCGACGATCAACACAGCAGACTGCCGCCCACGACCAGCACGAGCACTCCGAAGACCAGCCACGTCGGACCCATGACCAGCAACTTCAAGATGCACACTGCTCAGTGGGCACCAGTTCCCGACCCGCGAACGGAGGCGTCATGACGCGTCATGTGCGGGACATCATGACCAGCCGGCTGGTGACGGTGGAGCCGCA
Organism: Streptomyces sp. NPDC005706; assembly: GCF_040631045.1. Taxonomy (NCBI): domain Bacteria; kingdom Bacillati; phylum Actinomycetota; class Actinomycetes; order Kitasatosporales; family Streptomycetaceae; genus Streptomyces; species Streptomyces sp. NPDC005706. Next base: position 25,640 of record NZ_JBEXYS010000039.1, read on the forward strand.
GGCATCGGTGACGGCGGTGGCACAGCGGATGCGCGGCGAAGACATCGGGATCGTACTGGTCACCGACGGAGACGATCTGCGAGGCCTGGTCAGTGACCGCGATCTCGAGATACGTGCGCTCGCGGAAGGCGACCCGGGCGAGAAGACCGTGGCTGCCGCCTGCAGCGACGATCTTGTCACCATCAGCCCGGACGAAGACCTCGACCGTGCGGTCGTGCTCATGCGTGAGCATTCCGTTCGCCGCCTTCCTGTCGTCGAGGAGGGCCACGCCGTGGGCATCGTCTCCATCGGTGACCTGGCGATCGACCGAGATGCGCACTCGGCACTCGGCGACATCAGCGCCGCCAGACCCAATCAGTAGGACACCCCACACCGCGTGAGGAACGCCGCGCGGTTGTCGGCGACGTTCCTCACGCGTGAAGTCAGAACTCGGTCGAGCTACCGGGCTTGGATGCGTGAGCGGTAATTTTCCGGCGAAGCCGTGCTGTGGTGGTGCGCGGATGCCTCCGCGACCTGCTTGAGTCCCCAGCTCGTGGCGGCGTTTCCGACCTTGCCGGAACGACGCATCGCTTCCTCATCGCCGCGACGCCTGCAAGAGGCCGCTGCCGCACAGATCTGAACCGGTGGCGTTCATCGGAGCCGCGGACGCCGACCTCGGTTCTTCTCCATCCCTCCCCTTGGCCGACCAACGGCCCGATTCATGATGCATGCCTGCTCCATGGTGTGTGGGTCGACGGCGGACGGGGATGGGAGCTGGGGAGAGTGGTCGGTTGAAGTGAGGGAGAGGGTGCGGCATGGGGGCAGGGAGGTATTGCGTTGGATCACGTACCTAGAATGGGTGGCATGCGATGGGGGACGCAGCCGCGCTGGGCGCGGTGGGTGGCGGCGATATTCGTCATCGGGTTCGTGGAAGGAACCGGGTCGCACGCCTACGACGTGATCAGGGGTGGACTGCACGCGTACCGCTATTGGCCCTTGCCGAGCCAACTGCTCTTCCATGCCCTGCCTGTGCTTGAGCTGCTCGTCGCTGTGTGGGTCGTCCTTGCGCACCCGGCGGGGCCGCCCCTTGGCGCAACCATCATGGCGGCCGATCTGGCTGCGAACTGGTGGGCGAACTGGGATGGCATCCTGAACGACCCCCTCGGCTACGTGAAGCTGGTCGGACTGGTGCCGATCACGCTCTTCGGAATCTTCGTTCTGGCGACGGCGCTCCCACTGCACAGGACGTTCCGTCAGGGGTTGTCGCGTCAAGGCCTATCTCCGAACGCGCCGTACCGCTAGCAGCAATGGCCGTCAAGCTGCCCACTGTCGTCTGACACCAACAGCTGATACCAACAGGCGCGGACAGCGCGGACAGCGCGGACAGCGCGGACAGCGCGGACAGCGCGGACAGCGCGGACAGCGCGGACAGCGCGGACAGCGCGGACAGCGCGATCAGCGCCGAATGCCGACGATCGATCGGCCGAGGAATCTGGCCGGTTGACCGACGTCGTCGGCTCCCTTTAGTCGACTGAAACCTGGACCGCTTCGGCTGGAATGCGCCACAGGGGAGCGGCATACTGCTCCGGCCTGCTAGTGAGCAGGCGGCCGGCATCGGTGGTCCGGGCGACGGGAAGCATCGGGTCGGAGTCCACGCCCATGACCTCGACCAGGTCGCCAGCGATCCGCAGATCGAGCACGCAGCCGACGACGGCCACCACGGCGACCGCCCGCCGTCAGGGCCGGGCGCCCTGGCCCGGCTGGCGCGGCGCGTCGGGCCGATGCTTGACGGGTCGGCGTCGGGTGATGCTTGACACCTGACTCGGACGATCCTCTGCCACGCCTCCCCGTCACTGCGCCCGACTCTCATTCCTACGGACAGTAACCGAGGTCGGCGGAGTCAATGATCTTGATGAGTCAGCGGGCGCCATCCACCAGCTGAGGGACGGCGCCCACACTGGACACAGAGTTTGATATCTGGCCTCATCCTTATCAGGTCGGGCGATCAACAAGATCGACCAGTGAGTTCCCACCCGACCTCATGCCTGGGCGCGCGATGAGTGGGAACGCGATCAGTTCCAGAGCGTGCGGTGCTGCGGACGCCACGGACCCTGACCCGGCCCCACGGGCCATGCCGGCCATGCAGCGCTCGGGCCGCCAGCGGACGGATTCCCCGTGTCCGGGGCCACGGATGGTGCCGACGGTGCAGCGCTCGGGCTGCCACCGGACGGATCCCCCGTGTCCGGGGCCACGGACGGTGCCGACGGTGCAGCACTCGGGCCGCCACCGGACTGGTTCCCCGTACCCGAAGCCTGCGCGCCACCGCCGGCCCACAGCTCGTCGACACGCGCACGCTCGGTGGCGTTCGGGTTGCGGTTGGTGCAGGACGGGCCGGGTCCGCCGCCCGACATCAGCTCAGTGCACGGCCCGCTGTAGTTGTCCGGCAGGCCCAAGACATGCCCGGTTTCGTGCGCGACGACGCGAATCGAGTCGTTCTGCTGGGTCTGGGTGTAGTCGAGGAAGATCTGGCCGTTTCCGTGGCCGTCGGTGGAGGCGTGGGACCCGCGGGGGTCGTTGCCCTCGGAGTAGGAGAAGTCGGCGCTGCTCGAACCGCTCGAAGCCTCCTCGAGCTTGACGTTGGACTCGGAGCTGTTCCAGATCTCGGCCGCGCTCGATATCTGCGATCGGAAGCTCGGCGCCTTGGAGACGTCGTAGTGGAGCGTCACCGCCTGCCCGCTGGGCTGGGCGGCACTCTTCTCGGCGACCGACTTGAGCACGGCCTCGAAGAACGCCTTGTTGTTCGCGGCCTCCTGAGCCGACCCGTCGTACCCCGCCACCGAGGTATCAGCGGAATCGGAGGGATTGGCGGCCGGCTGGGCACTCGCCGGCACCGCCACAGCCAGCGCGCTGGAGGCCAGACCCAGGCCGAGAGTGAGGGCGAGGAATCTCGGAGACAGTCGGGACGACTTCATGTGGGGGAGGGCTCCTACTCATTCGGTGACGCCGAGCGCCACAGCGCGCGGTCAATCGGCGTGAACACCGGTTCCGAACTGCAGCGACGTCTTGTGGGGCGACATTCTTAGAACGGCTCGACAGGGCACGCAATGGGTCCCGCCACTACGTCGCTTCGTAGATCTCAGGACCTCGCCAAGGCCATGCGCGGGCCTCCGGTCCCCACACCGCGACAGGCGGAAAAGCTGTCGCAGCGTCAGAAGCCTTACAGCGCGGGGCAATAAGTACGCCGGCCAGCCGGGCGGAATTCCGGCACACGCCGCAGGACCCACATCCAGGTCAAGACGGACAAATACTCAGATGTACGCCATGACGCATCTGCTAAGTACACAGGTCAATTCGCGGAGCACTGTGACTGACATCACGAAATAATCGACTTCCGCGTCTTATGCGCCCCACTGACCTCGGGTCACCCCCCAGGGAGCCACCCTTGTCGGCGCAAGGAGGAACCCCTCACGACAGAGCCACCACCCCTCAGTCCTGATCAGGATGGAAGCCGGGCCGACTGTGCAACCCGGCGCGCGGCGTGGATGGAAGTCGGTCGGTTTCTCGCATGCCTCCAGCGGCGTATCCGCCGCACCCAGCGGCTTCGGGGCCATGGGGGCCAGGCTGTCACCGGCCACACGACTGAGGCGCGTGCCTGGGGGTAGTCAGGCCGCCCGAAAGCCGCTAACCGCCGGGCTTGACGGCGAACGCCGAAAGTTTCGCGGGCGTGGACTCAGCTCCAAGGTCCGCCGACATCACGCTCAGCAGCGACACGGAAGTTGATCAAAACGGTTCTGGCGTACGGCGAAGGTCAAGCGTTCAGCCAGCCAACAAGGTGTAACGGACTGTAGTGGAAGTGGACTGGCCCAGGGCGCGCGAAGTGTCCATGTGGCTCAAGACGGAGGAGCCGGCGCAGTCCCAGCAGTGACGGCGTCGTGGCGGAGGTTCAGTCGAGGCTGTGCGCGACAGGGTGCAGCGGTTGATACAGGGGCAGTTCACTGCCACTGGGGAGGCGTACGGCAGTGAGGCGTCCCCATCGCTCTTCGGTCACTTCGCCGGTGAGCTCCGCGCCGCGCTCTGCAAGCTGGGCGCATACGGCGTCCAGGTCGTCGCACATCAGGTAGAACTCGTGCTTCGGCGCGCCATCGGTGGGGTGCACGGCGACCTCGGCGGGCGGCAGCTTGAAGATCAACCAGCCGTGGCCCGCGTCGACGTGGGCGAAGCCGAGGACGTCCTTGAGGAAGGCCCGGTCCGCCTCAGCATCCTGGGAGTAGAGGATCACGTGTGCGCCTGAGAGCATCCCCCGATGCTCGCACGCCCACCGTCGATATTGAGGACACCGCGCTCGCGCCTGTCAGACGCGCACAGCCAAGCCGAGGCAAGCGGTGTCAAGGCGGGTCGCTCCGCTTCCCGCGAGCGGCCCGGCTCCGCTGCGGGCGCCGCTCCCGCCTTCGGCTCGCTCCGATGACGCTGCGCCGACGCGCGCCCACTGGCGGATAAGGCCGGAGGCCATGAGTCGATCACCGCACAGAGCGGCCCACGGTCAAGACGGTGCCTCCGGCGGGGGATCGGCCGGTACCGGGATGGAGGGGGCACCGTCGCCGACCGCGGGTCCGTAGTGGCGTGCGCCGGGAGCTCCCATCCCGTCCACCGTCGACCCATCTTGATCGGCTTTGCTGCGGTTGGAGCGGGCGATGAGGGCGCGCGGGTCGGCGATGTCGTTGGCGTAGGCCTCGCGTTCTACTGCGGTCCATTGACCTGCGCCGCTGTCAAAGGCCAGCCGCCGAAGGACGCGGTGGAGGCGACGGCGACGTGAGTGTGCTTCATGGGGGCACCTCCTCGCTCGGCGCCATCGTCGTCTGCCACGCGCCCGGGCGTTTGCCTGTGGCCTTGTGGAAGAACATCGAGAAGTCGGATGCGTCGGAGAAGCCGAGTATGTCGGCGCAGCGGGCGGCGGTGAGACGGTCGTGTGCGAGGAGCCGTTTGGCTTCCAAGGTGATCCGTTCGACGATGTACGCCTTCGCGGTGCGGCCGGTGGCCTGCTGCACCGCTCGTGAGAGGGTGCGGGGCGCGTACCCCAGCGCACGGGCGTAGTAGCCGGCGTCGTGGTGTTGCCGGAAGTGAGCTTCGACGCTGGAGCGGAACAACTGGAACACCGGATGCTGGAGCCGTGCTTCGGCGTGCGGTGGGTGCAGCCGGGTGATGAGCGCGGAGAGCAGGATGTCGGGCACCTCCGTCGAGGAGTCACTGGGTGAGGCGGATGCTTCGAGGAGGAGATGGCTGCGCGCCGTGTCGACGAAGGGCCAGACGGCGTCGGGGATGCTCCAGTGCGCGGCCAGGTCCGGGGAGGCGACGAGTTCTCTGGTGGCGTGGGTGACCGGTGCGGTCGGCACGAACAGCACAAGGTGCCCTGCCACTTCGGCGATGTCGTCCCACCGGTGCACCGCGCCGGGTGGAATCCACACCGCGGACCGATCTTGGAGCGGGTGGAGGTGGAAATCGACCGTGACTGAGCCGGGTCCGGCGTCGATGACGGCAAGGACGTAGAAGTCGGCGCGCTGCGAGCCGCCGTCGTTCAGCTCGCGAAGGCGGCCGAACGTCATCGTCTCGACCGAGGCGGCGCGGCGTCCTGCGGGCTGGTAGGTCATCTGCCGGATCACGCTCACGTGTCCAGTTTTCACCATCGGGTGACCAGTCACGCCGATGCCCCGTCCGGGTGCGGAAGTTTCAATGAATGCACAGGGCAATCGCCTAGAGCATCGAACGGAAGAGCCATCATGAACACGACGCACCAGACGCTTCTGCCCACTTACGACCACCGGCCGGGGACCGGGCCGACCCTGGTGTTCCTGCACTATTGGGGTGGTTCTGCCCGCACCTGGGACCTCGTCGTCGACCAACTGACGGGCCGTGACATGCTCACAGTCGACTTCCGCGGGTGGAGCCGGTCGAGCGCTCTGCCCGGTCCCTATACGCTCGGTCAGCTCGCTGACGACACGCTCGCCGTGCTCGCGGATGCGGGGGTCACCGACTACGTCCTGGTGGGGCATTCGATGGGAGGCAAGGTCGCACAGCTGGTCGCGGCCACCCGGCCCGTCGGCCTGCGCGGCATCGTTCTCGTCGGCTCCGGCCCGGCGAAGCCCGCCGCACAAATCACTCCCGAGTACCAGGAAGCCCTGTCGCACGCCTACGACTCCGCCGAGTCCGTGGCCGGGGCACGGGATCACGTCCTCACCGCGACCGAGCTGCCCGCTCTGGCCAAGGCTCAGATCGTGACCGATTCGCGGACCGTCGTCGACGCCGCCCGCACCGAGTGGCCGCTGCGCGGCATCGCGCAGGACATCACCGAGCACACACGCATGGTCAGTGTGCCCGCCCTCGTCGTCGCCGGAGAACACGACCAGGTGGAGCCCGTCGGCGTGCTCCGCGACAACCTGGTGCCCTACCTCCCCCAAGCCGACCTCGTGGTGGTCCGCCACACCGGTCACCTGATCCCGCTGGAAGCCCCGGCCGACCTCGTCGACGTCATCACCGCATTCGCGCCGGCAGTCTGACCGTCCTGTGTGCACGGATCCGCTCTGGTCACCTCGGCCCAAGTCAGAGCGGCCGGTTCTGCTGCTCGATGTACTGCTTCACGATGCTGAGTGGCGCACCGCCGGCCGACCCGGCGAAGTATGAGCCGGACCACAGGCGCTGTGCCCGCCAGTAGTGGCGGACGAGGTCGGGGAACTCCTGGCGGAGCCTGCGGGAGGACACGCCCTTGAGGGAGTTCACCAGCCTGGATACGGCGACCTTGGGCGGGAAGTTCACGAGCAGGTGGACGTGGTTGGCCTCGCCGTTGAACTCCACCAGCTCGGCCTCGAAGTCCTCACACACGGCTCGCATGATCTCCTCGCAGCGCGTCAGGTGCCGGTGGGTGAAGACGGAGTGCCGGTACTTCGTCAGGAAAACCAAGTGGACATGCATCCGGAAAACGCAGTGGCGACCTGTGCGAACGTTCTCATCGATACCCATAAACCAACTGTGTATCATGATCCGCGTGCAGCTTCGGTACAGCTTCCGCTTGTACCCGAGTGCCGGTCAGCGCATGGCGTTGGCGAGGGCGTTCGGGTGTGCACGGGTGGTCTACAACGACGCTCTCAGGGCTCGGGAGACCGCCCGCAGCGAGGGGCTGGCGTTCCCGAAGACCGGGGATCTGTCGAAGCAGCTCATCACCGAGGCCAAGCAGAGGCCCGAGCGGGCGTGGCTCGGCGAGGTGTCGGCGGTCGTCCTGCAGCAGTCTCTGAGGGACCTGGATACGGCGTACCGGAACTTCTTCGACGCCCTGAAGGGCAAGCGCCCGCGCATGGGCGCGCCCCGGTACAAGTCCCGCAAGGACACCCGGCAGGCCGTCCGGTTCACCGCGAACGCCCGCTGATCCATCACCCCCGGGCAGAAGCTGCGCCTGCCGAAGATCGGAGACGTGCGGGTGAGGTGGTCGCGAACCCTGCCCTCGACGCCGTCCACGGTGAGTGTGGTCAAGGACTCGGCGGGCCGGTACTTCGCATCCTTCGTGGTGGAGACCGGCCCGTGCGATGTGCTGCCAAAGGCGACACCAGAAGTCGGCATCGACTTGGGACTCGGGCACTTCGCGGTCCTCTCGGACGGCACGAAGATCGACGGCCCGCGGTTCCTGCGTCGGGCCGAGAAGCGCTTGAAGAAGGCGCAGCGGGCCCTCTCCCGCAAGGAGAAGGGGTCGAAGAACCGGAACAAGGCCAGGGTCAAGGTCGCCCGCGCGCACGCGCGGGTCGCGGACGCGCGTCGCGAGTTCCACCACCAGCTCTCCACGAAGCTGATCCGCGAGAACCAAGCGGTCGCCGTGGAGGACCTGGCGGTGAAAGGGCTCGCCCGCACGCGCCTGGCCAAGTCCGTCCACGACGCTGGATGGTCGGCGTTCGTGACCATGCTGGAGTACAAGGCCACCCGGTACGGGCGCACCTTCGTGAAGATCGGCCGGTTCGTGCCGACCTCCCAGGTGTGCTCGCGGTGCGGCGTCCGGGACGGCTCCAAGCCCCTGCACGTCCGCGTGTGGACGTGTAGGGCGTGCGGGGCCGTCCTGGACCGGGACATCAACGCGGCGGTCAACGTCGCCAAGGCGGCCGGACTGGCCGTGACAGCCTGTGGAGCGGGGGTAAGACCGGGACCCGTCCCGGCACCGCGCAGCGAAGCAGGAACCCACCCGACACCGCAGCCTTCAACGGCGCGGTAGGCGGGAATCGCCCTCCTTTAGGTGGGCGAGGATGTCAATTTGCGGCTGGTGTCTGAGGAGTTAAGGACACCGAGGCCTACTTGGTCGCTGTCCCCGTGACCACCGGCCGCACCTTCGTCAGCATCAGGTCGAGGAACCGGTCGGGGTGGCGGAAGGCCGCGAAGTGACTGGCGTCCTCGATCAGAGCGAAGTCCTTGACCGGGGCCGTGACGTCCTCGAAGAAGCGGCGGGCCGGCTCCGGCGGGGTCAGGACGTCGCTGTCGCCCTGGAAGAGGAAGAAGGGAAGGCGGAAGATGGTGCCCTCGGCCCGCTCGTCGAGCACGGTCGCCTGCGGGCCCAACTGCTCGGAGAAGGTCATGCCCTTGAGGTAGGAGCGCAGCCCGCGCAGGTTGTGGAACGGGGAGAACCACAGGGAGCGGATCACCACCGTCTTCATGGTGTCGTAGGTCAGCGGGTCTGTGGTGACGACGGTTTTGGCGTACTGCGACCACTGGTGGGCGGTCCAGGCCGTCCGGTCCGGCCCCATCGCCACAACCGTGGCCAGTTCCTTCTTCTTGCCGGCCTTCTCCAGCCGGGCCAGCAGCGCCCGGTAGGAGGAGGTGTCGCGGCCGCCGTCGACGATGTTCTGGTCGGTGCCGACGTACGCCGAGTACAGCTCGGGGTGGTCGCGGGCCAGCCGGAGGCCGGTGACGGTGCCGAAGCTGTTGGCGACGAGGAGGAGCCGGGGGACGCCCAGGCGCTCGCGGACGTAGCGGGTGACCTCGAGGGAGTCCCGGTACACGCGGTCCAGAGTCATCTCGCCCTGCCCCTCGGGGCCGCCCGCCGCGAACGTCCGGCCCGAGCCCCGCATGTCCCAGCGCACGATCGTGAAGTGCCGTTCCCAGGCGCGGGTGCGGGGGGTGAAGATCATGTTGGAGGCGCCGGGGCCGCCGTGGATCTCCAGAGTCACGGGGTTCGACAGGTCCTCGCCCCGGATGGAGACCCACTGGTCGATGCCGCCGATACGGACGTACGACGCCTCGTCGATGCCGTTCGGGGCGGTGATGCGCAGGTTCTTCGCGTGCGAGCGGCGCTTGAGGGCCCGGTAGGTCAGCAACATGAGCGTTCCCCCTAAACTGTTTATGTCGTCAGCAGTTGTGTTTACGGTATATACAGTTGGTGAATGGAGTCAACGGGTTCCGCCCGACCGGAACCGAGCCGAAGAGGAGGAGCCGCATGGCCGCCCGGAACAAGGAGTCGGACAAGCCCCGTGACCCGCGCGCCGGCCTCGCACTGCTGTGGGGAGAACAGGACCAGCCCACCCGCGGTCCTAAGCCCAAGCTGTCACCCGGACAGATCGCCGCCGCCGCCGTCGAACTGGCCGACGCGGAGGGCCTGGACGCCGTGTCCATGAACAAGGTGGCGAGCGGCTTCGGGGTCACGTCCATGGCGCTGTACCGGTACGTCCCCGGCAAGCGGGGACTCGTCGAGTTGATGGTGGAGCAGGTGCTCATCGAGGCACCAGACCTGTCCGGCGTGGCGGACGGCGACTGGCGGGCGGCCACGCGGGAGTGGACCCGGCAGTGCGCGGCCGTCTACGCCGCCCACCCCTGGCTGCTCACCGCCACCGCGATGCGCCGCCAGATCATGGGTCCCCGGCAGCTGCGCTGGCTCGACGCGGCGCTCGCCGCCCTGGAGCCGACGGGACTGGGCGGCGCCCAGCGGCACCAGATCTTCCTGCTCCTCGTCGGTCACGTCCGCAACCTCGCCCAGCAGCGGCGCGACCACAACGAGGAACACGACCGCGAGTGGGACCGGCTCACCGGCGAACTGCTCGCCCGGCACGCCGACGGCTTCCCCGCCCTCGTCAAGGCCGTCGCCGACGGCGCCTTCGACCCGCCCAGCATCGACCCGCTCGACTTCGGCCTCGACCGGATCCTCGACGGAGTCGAAGTGCTCACGGCGGCACGGGAATGACCCGGCGGCCGATGACCAGGGGCCAGAACGCTTCGCCGTGCTGATAACCACCTCGCGGGAAGGCCGTGCCGGCCTTGCACGGCTGCTGCTGGCCGAGGCCTGCCGACTACCGTGGCCAGTCGGCGCGGTGGACAGCATCTTCAGTGCGGGACTGGTCAATCATGTCCCCGACCCTGTGGCAGCTCTGCACGAGTGGGCCCGGGTGACCGCCGCCGGCGGCGTCCTCCTGCTCTTCCACCCGTCCGGTCGCGCCGAACGCGATTCCCGCCACGGCCGACCACTCGACCCGGACGATGCGCTGGCCGGAACCTGCGGCTCGCCCTGGGGGCGGCGGGCTGGGGACTGGCCTGCTACGAGGACGCGCGCCGGCACCCGAGTACGGCCAGTGGTCAGGAGCGGCCGCGGTCTTGCAGCGTTCTCGTACGTGCAGTTGGGAACCTGGCCGCGGAACGCTGCGTGAACCGGATCGTCACCACTGAGTAGGTGGCACTCAGCTGAGCGGCGCGCCTGCTCGGTATCTCCGGTTCTGGCAAGTCTGACGCCTGGTCTGGCGGCGTGCGTCTGGCAATCGGTCGGAGCGGCGGGTCTCGGCGAGGGCAGTCGGACCGGGGAGGGCGCGGCCGCCCCGCCGGGTGGTCGGCGGGGCGGCGTGAGGCACGATGGAGTGGGTCAGTTGGTGGCGGGGTGGCCGTCCCACCAGGTGCGCTCGCTCTTGCGCGGGTCCTCGACGACCTGGTGGGTGGTGGTGTTGTTGTGGGCGTAGGTCATCACGGGGCGCTTGTCGGTGTCGTAGGCGGCCCAGGAGATCGCGCCTGTCTTGGCGAAGTCCGCCCATGCCTTGTGCAGGGCCTGAGCGAGCGGCTTGGGCGGGTTGGGGCCGGTGAACTTCTTGCTCTCCGCCAGTTCCGTGGTGTCCCAGCCGTACGGCAGGTCCACACTGTGGCAGGCGCCCAGTTTGACCCCGATGTTGTTGGGCGTCACCGGGGAGCGCCAGCCGAGCTCGTAGAGGTGGGTGGGGGCGGCGCCGGGCCTCTGGCTGCGGGTCTCGGCGACGCGGTAGGTCGGGATGCGGAACATCCGGTCGGTGAACAGCGCGCTGGCCACGCCGGAGGATCCGTCGCGGGGGTAGGTGTTCGTGTCGCCCTTCTTGTACTCGTCCCACGAGCCGGTGGGCACGCTGTAACAGGTGAGGTGGCTGTTGTACAGGGAGGGAAGGTTCCAGGCGACCAGGATGGTGGAGACGATGAAGAGGCGGAACTCCTCGGTCGTGGTGCCCATCAGCAGCGGGACGCGGTCGCCCACGCCGTCGGCGATCGCCTCGATAGGGCGCTTCGGCAGCGTCGTGCCGTCCACGACGGGCATGAAGGACAGCCCGCAGGCGGCCATCGTGCTCGCGCCGTAAGTCGTGCTGTTCGGCTTCTGGCTGATGTCGGAGCTGACCGTGGCCTGCGCTTTCAGCAGTTCCTCGACGTCGATGTCGGTGAACGCCTCGAGGGTGGGGTCGATGCCGAGGTTGTCGGCGACGGCCTTGAGGACCTTGTCGGCGTCGGCGGGCGTCTGGCCGATGTGGCCGTTGCCGCTCTGGACGATGGCCCGGTGGAACAGGCCGTCGTCGCGGGCGAGGAGCGCGAGCACGCTCATCGCGCCGGCGGACTCTCCGGCGACGGTGACGTTGTCCGGGTCGCCGCCGAAGCGTGCGATGTTCTCGCGCACCCACCGCAGGGCTGCGACCTGGTCGAGCAGGCCGCGGTTGGCCGGTGCCGGGGCGTCCGGCAGGTAGCCGTAGCCGTAGACGCCGAGCCGGTAGTTGAAGCTGACGCAGACCAGACCGTCACGGGCGAAGGTCGCGCCGTCGTAGGTTGGCACGGCCGATGATCCGGTGGTGAAGCCGCCGCCGTGGATCCACACCAGCACCGGCAGCCCCGGGGCCTGGTGGGGGTCGGGGGTCCAGACGTTGAGGTTCAGCCACTCGTCGCCCTCGATGTCCGGGTCGGCGACGATCTCACCGAGCCGGCCGGCGAGCGGCGGCTTGGGGGCGGTGGCGCCATAGGTGTGCGCGGTGCGCACCCCCGTCCAGGGCTCAGGCGGCTGTGGGGCGTCGAACAGCAGGTCGCCGATCGGCGCCGCCGCGTAGGGGATGCCCAGGAAGCGGGCGATGCCGCCCTGCACCAGGCCCGAGATCTTGCCGTGGGTGGTCTCGACCTCGACGGTGTTCTGCTCGGACACGTGACTCCTCGGACCGGAAAACGGCACGCCGACGGGCGCGCCGGCCCCGTCCCGTGGCGGCCCGCGTCAGGAACGACCAGGCACGACCATAATTACGTTACGGAGTCGATCCAGTGCATGTCGTGACAGCCATTGGTGGCTGTCAGCCTTCCATCGCGCTATTGCGGGCCGGTCCATACGCCGCTACGGCCCGCTGGCGGGAGCGGTGGGTTCGCCCCGCTGGCCGGGTCAGTGCACCCTGGGAAGCGTGAGCAGCCGCCGTGCCATGGATAACCATCACCCTCGCCCTCGACCCGCTTCACCAGTAACGCCACGCGGCCCCCAGCCCGCGCAGCACCGGAAACCTATCCGCGCCCGGACGCCCGTCTCTTGACCGTATGCAGCTTTCTCGGGTGGCGCGGAGTCACTCGCCCGTGGCCGCCCGAGACGCCTACACGGTCGGGTGACTCGAAATCCGGGATCGGGGAACCGGAAGAGATGCCCTGCCCATAAGGGAGGGCCGGGTCTCTGGACGCCCGGCTCCCTCACCGGAAGAAGGACCATGATGGCGCACGAAGACGACGGTGGGCAGGCCGTGCCGAACACCCCGGGCACGCGCTCCGACGGCGACGGCGTGACACGCCGCCGTCCGCTGCGCGAGCGGCACGTCGAGGAGACGGTCGAGGTCGCGGTGCCGGTCCGCACGGCCTACAACCAGTGGACGCAGTTCAAGACGTTCCCGCGCTTCTCGACCGTGGTGCGCGACGTCGAGCAGATCAGGCCTACCGTCACCGCGTGGACCATCGGCTACGGCCTCCTGCGTCACCGTTTCGCGGTCGAGATCGTGGAACAGGACCCTGACGCCTACCTGGCCTGGCGTGGCCTGGAGCAGCACCCCACCCACCAGGGCGAGGTCGAGTTCAGGCCGACGGAGTCCGGTGGCACCGCGATCACGGTCCGGATGCTCCTCCAACCGCAGGGGGCCGCGAAGGTCCTCACCCGCTCGTCCAGGGTCGTGGGGCTGACCGTGCGACTGGTGCGCGGGGAACTGGTGAGCTTCAAGCACTTCATCGAAGGGCTCGGTCAGGAGGGCGGTGCCTGGCGCGGCACCATCCGCAACGGCCGGGTTCAGCACGACACCCCGGAACCGCCCAGGAGCCGTGTCGCCCAGTGGCCCGTCGGCTGACCCGCGTACCGCACACGGCAAGAGAAAGGCCAAGCGATGCAGAACCCGCCCGGTGAGGAGCCGGAGACCTCCCTCTCCGTGACACCGCCGAAGAAGTGGGCGGCCGGCGTTCCCGCCGTCGTGCACGCGCTGGAGTACTCCCTGGAGCAGACCTCCCCGCGCAAGACCGGGGTCGACCTGCTCACCATGAACCAGGTGGGCGGGGTCGACTGCCCCGGCTGCGCATGGGCGGACCCCGCTCCGGGCCGGCGCCATCGCAATGAGTACTGCGAGAACGGCGCCAAGCACATCAACGACGACGCCACGACGCGCCGGATCACCGCCGACTTCTTCCGCGAGCACAGCGTGTCCGATCTGGCCGCCCGCTCCGACATGTGGCTCAACCAGCAGGGCCGGCTCACCGAGCCGATGATCAAACGGCCCGGTGCGGACCGCTACGAGCCCATTGGCTGGAACGACGCCCTGGGCATCCTGGCGCAGGAACTCCAGGGGCTGGACTCGCCCGACGAGGCAGTCTTCTACACCTCCGGCCGGGCCGGCAACGAGGCCGCCTTCGTCTTCCAGCTCTTCGCCCGCGCCTACGGCACCAATAACCTGCCCGACTGCAGCAACATGTGCCACGAGTCCAGCGGCTTCGCCCTGAGCGAGACGCTGGGCGTCGGCAAGGGCACCGTGAGTCTCGACGACCTCCACCACGCGGACCTGATCTTCCTGGTGGGGCAGAACCCGGGCAGCAATCACCCGCGGCAGCTTTCGGCCCTGGAGGAGGCCAAGCGCAACGGCGGCCGCATCGTGGCGGTGAACCCGTTGCCGGAGGCGGGGCTGCGACGCTTCAAGAACCCGCAGAAGCCGCGTGGGGTCGTGGGGCGGGGCACCCAGATCGCCGACCGCTTCCTGCACATCAAGCCGGGCGGGGACCTCGCCCTGTTCCAGGCACTGAACCGGCTGTTGCTGGAGGCGGAGGACGCGCGTCCCGGCACCGTCCTGGACCACGACTTCATCAACGCCCACACCTCCGGTTTCGAGGAGTTCGCCCGGCACGCCCGCACCGTCGACTGGGACGACGTGCGCGCGGCGACGGGACTGACCCGCGAGGAGATCGAGAAGGTCCGCGACGACGTCCTGCGGAGCGAACGCGTCATCGTGTGCTGGGCGATGGGCATCACCCAGCACAAGCACGGCGTACCCACCATCCGGGAGATCGTCAACTTCCTGATGCTGCGCGGCAATCTGGGGCGCGCCGGCACGGGCGCCTGCCCGGTGCGCGGCCACAGCAACGTCCAGGGCGACCGCACCATGGGCATCTGGGAGCAGATGCCGGACACCTTCCTGGACGCCCTTCAGGAGGAGTTCGGCTTCGATCCGCCGCGCCCGCACGGCTTGGACTCGGTGAACTCGATCAAGGCGATGCTGGAGGGCCGCGTCAAGGTCTTCCTAGCCCTGGCCGGGAACTTCGTGCGCGCAGCGCCCGACAGCGAGGTCACCGAGAAGGCGATGCGTTCGTGCCGGCTGACCGCCCACATCTCCACCAAGCTCAACCGCTCGCACACCGTCTGCGGCGAGACCGCCCTGATCCTGCCGACGCTGGGGCGCACCGAGCGTGATGTCCAGGCCGACGGCGAGCAGTTCGTCACCGTCGAGAACTCCATGAGCGAGGTGCACACCTCCCAGGGACGACTCGAACCGGCCTCGCGCGTGCTGCTGAGCGAGGTCGCCATCCTGTGCCGGCTCGCCCGGCTGAGCCTCGGCGGCGAGGGGGACATCCCCTGGGCCAAGTTCGAGGGCGACTACAACACCATCCGCGACAGCATCTCCCGGATCGTGCCGGGCTTCCACGACTTCAACGCCCGGGTGACCCGTCCGGGAGGCTTCCAGCTACCCAACCCGGTCAACGAGGGCGTGTTCAGGACCGAGACCGGCAAGGCCCGGTTCACCTGCAACGAGCCGGTGATCCCCCGGGCCCCCGAGGGTCACCTGCTGCTGCAGACCTTGCGCTCGCACGACCAGTGGAACACCGTCCCGTACACCAACAACGACCGCTACCGCGGCATCCATGGCAGCCGCCACGTGATCCTCGTCAACCCGGCCGACCTGTCCGAACTCGGCCTCGCCCAGGGCGATCGCGTGGACCTGGTGAGTGTCTGGGAGGACGGCACCGAGCGCCGGGCCGAGAACTTCGAGGTCGTGTCCTACCCGGCGGCCAAGGGTTCGGCCGCCGCCTACTACCCGGAAACGAACGTCCTGGTGCCGCTCGACAGCGTCGCCGACGTAAGCAACCAGCCCACGTCGAAGGGCATCGTCGTCCGCCTCGAACCCACGGGCGACCGATCCCGGCCGGCACCCGTCTGACCGACACCGACGACGCCGCGGGACCCGCTGACAGCAGCGGGGCCCCGCCGTCCGTCTAGGCGGTTTCGTTTGGATCACCGGGTGGACCAGAGGAAGATGCCTGCGATGGTCTCGCGGTGGCTTCGGCCGCCGCACACCCCACACCCTCCGCAGGCATCCCTTGGAAGCCATGGCTGCCGCGGTGTCGGCCGGTGGTGTCGGCAGGGCTCGTGTGGGAGCTGACCGAATTGGATCGCTGCGGTGCGTCGGGTGGCTGCGGCGCGGGTGCGGGCGATGCCGATGCGGTGGATGCCGTAGCCGGCGGGGTCGAGGCTGATCAGGTCGCGGTGGAGGCGGCGTATCCGCAGGGGAAGTTGAGGTGGAGGCGGGGCGTGTGTCGCGGACCTCGGCGACGGTGCGGGGGTTGACGTCCAGGCGCTGGGCGAGTGTGATGGCTGGCCATCCTGCGCGTGCTAGGTCGGCAAGCAGCCGGGATGCCTCGGTGGAGTCGGTCAGGCCGGGGACGCCGGGGTTGGGGCGGTGGGGGAGTGGGATGCCGAGGATGGCGTCGGCGGAGGTGCGGGCGATGTCCCGGACCGTCTGGCCGTCTGCCGGGCTGCGCAGGACGTGGCGGACCAGGGTCACGGACAGCCCGGCCCGGTCGGCGTCCTGCGCGGACATGCCGTGCTCACGCAGCCGGACCGCCCACCGAGCGGCGGCATGCGGTGATCGGCCCAGCCGCTTGGCCAACTGCTGGGCCGATTCCCCGGCGGCGACCGGCCACCGCCCCCTCCTCGACACAGCTCCGGCCGGCACGGCGTCTGCTGGCATCGACGACAAGGGCGTTTCGTCTAGATCATCGATCGGGCGGACCCCCCATCATGCGGCCAGGACCCGCAAAGGGGCCCGGCCGGCAGCAAGCCCGAGCATGGCCACCTGGCGTCGGGCCAGGAGATACCGCACAGTCGCTGGTGGGACCAGGTCGTAGCCTTGATTCATGGCGGAAGCCGCATCCGATGGCGGGCCGGACGACAGCCATGAAAAGGGCGACGTCTCCGGGCGGACGCCTCCCGGCGGCGCGCCGCTCACGGCCCCCGCGGCCGAGAGCGGCGCCGGAGCCGTCCGGCTCCCCGCATGGACCAAAGCCCTCGGCTGGTGCGGTGTCGCTGGGCTGATCTACCTGCTGATCTGTGCCGTGAGCATCATCAGTCGCGGCTTTGCTGGGCTGGGCAGCGACGCGGCGCACACCATGTTCGCCTTCGCCGCGAACCCGTGGGTCGGGCTGAGTGTCGGCGTTCTCGGTACGGTCCTGATCCAGTCGTCGACCACGACGACGGCCATCGCTGTCACCGCCGTGGGGTCGGGCGCGTTGCCCATCGAGGGCGCGATCCCCATCATTCTGGGCGCGAACGTCGGCACCACGGTGACGACGAGCCTGGTCGCGCTGGCCTTCATCGGCGACCGCACAGAGTTCCGCAGGGCGCTGGGCGCCTCGACCGTGCATGACTTCTACAACTGGCTCGCGCTGCTGATCTTCTTCCCGATCGAGCTGGTCTGGCATCCGCTGAAACGCATCAGCGGGACGTTGACCAATGCGCTGTACGGCACGGACTGGCTGCCGAACCCAGCCCACCTCAACTTCATCCGGGCGGCCACCAGGCCGGTGGAACACGGAGTGATCCACGCGACCTCGCACGTCAGCAGCACACTCGGTCCGCTGTTCACCATCGTGATCGGCGCCGGGCTGATCCTGGTCGCCGTCCGCTACCTGGGAAAGCTGCTCAAACTGCTCATGGTCGGCAGGGCCCGAGACATCCTGATCAAGGCAGTCGGCCGCAACGCCTATCTCGCCATGGCGTCCGGCATGGGAGTAACCGTCGTCACCCAGTCCTCGACCATCACCACGTCCGTGCTGGTCCCCTTCGCCGGAACAGGCATCCTGACACCGGCGCAGGTGTATCCCGTCGTCGTCGGCTCCAACCTCGGCACAACGTTCACGGTGGTCTTCGCGGCGTTCGCAGGCGTCGGACAGGACGCGAAGATCGGCCTGCAGGCAGCGTTCGTACACCTGATCTACAACCTCTTCGCGATCGTCGTGATCTATGTGATCCCGCTCCTACGCCCCGTGCCGCTGTTCTGCGCCCAGAATCTCGCCCGCGTCGCCTCCGAGCACCGGTGGGTCCTCGCCGTCTACCTCGGCTCCGTCTTCATCGCACTGCCCGCCCTGGTCATCGTGCTAGTGGGTGTGCTCTGAGTACGGCGTTTCGGCGTCCGACGGCGGAACCCGCCAGGGCCCAGCGCCCAAGGGGTGATCCACGCGTCCAGCGGAGGGGCCTCCGCACCCGCCATGGTCGGATCGCCGTGACGGGCGCGGGATGCCTATGTCAACGACCTCGGCGACGACCGCGCGCTGATCGCGGTGTCGGCCGCCTCGAACCGGTCCAAGGCGGACCGGGACCCCACCACCTGGCTGCCGCCTACCGCTGCCAACACGCCACCGACTGGGTAGCTGACAAAACCCGCTGGGGCCTGAGCATCGACACCGCCGAACAAACCGCGCTGTCCGAAGTGCTCGGCAACTGCGCCGACGCTCCGATCACCGTTGTCCTGGCACGCTGAGCGTATCTCCGGGCCGAGATGACAGGGCGGCCCGTGCCGGACCTGACCTGACCGGGTGGGCCTTCAGCGCGGAAAGGCCCCCTGTTGTGTCAGGCCACGCAACCGGCGGTTCGTCTTCGATACCTGTGCCACAGCGGCTGCGGTTTTCTGCGCGGTGACGTCGCTCTGCTCCTTGCGGTTGATCGCAAGGTCACCGGTTTACTGCTGCGCGTACTTGTTCTGTATGGCGGTCTTTGCGGGCTCGTCGGCCACGACAGCACTCCTTGTACCTGGTTGTTGGTGCCGGATGCTAGTCCCTGCGAGAGAGCGACAGTTTCCGTCACGTCCACCGGCGCCGGTTTCGTGCCGGCGGCCGCCTTGCGGGCGGCTGCGGAAGCGGCCGCGTGGTCCGGGTCGGTGATGGTCTGGTGGCGAGCCCAGCTGCGGGCATGGCGGGCGACCTCGACGCCGTCGCAGGTCACCAGCACCTGGTCCAGGTCGGCGGCGACCTCGACGCGGCGGCCGACGGCCAGCGGATGCACCGAGTAGTCGCAGGTGTCGAGGCGGACGTAGTGGTCCCGGGGCAGCCGCAGGGACGCCTTCCACCAGCCCGGCGGGGCGATCGGCGGCAAGGTCAGCATTCGGGAGCGGTCCGATTCCAGCCGGTCTGCCGGGCGGGCCTGCAAGGTCCGGTGGATGCGCCGGTTCGCCCTGGTCAGCCAGTCGGCGAGCTGAATGTTGAAGTCCGCCGGTGACGTGAACACCCGCCCGGGCAGGAACGACGTCTCGAGACAGCCGTTGGCCCGCCCCCGCGTTGCTGCTCATGAGACCGCCGGTGTAGTCGGTCCACACCTCGGCGGCGTCGAGGATGTCATTGCGCTTGTCGGTGCCGGTCACCTTCGTGACGTGCTTGACCGCGGCCTTCTCCGTCGGCGTGCCGGACTTGGCCACGCACGCCTGGAACTGCTCGGCCTGCGACGTGTTCCCGTCGGCCGGCTCCTTCTCATTGGCAGGCGCCTTCTGGGACTGGTCGGCCTTCGGTTCGCTGCCGGCCGCGGAGACGGCCTTGTCCTTGCTGCGGGTTTCGGTGTGTCGGCGATGGCCACTCTGATGGCCGGTGTCGTGGTCGGACGCAGCGGGGAGGGGAGAGATCATGAAATGGATCCTGCCTGTGATCTCCTCCTGCCGTACGGGACTCGTCACCGTCGCTGTGGCGCTATCAGCTCTCGTCTTGCCGGTCGCCGCAGCCCAAGCGGCGGCCGCCAAGCCGCTGCCGTCCTCCTCCCAGGATGAGCCCGCTTCGTGTGAAGGCGGCCTCCTCGACGGCGTGGTCGCCACGGGATGCAACCCGTTCATCCAAATCCTCTGACCAGTACCGGGTGACTGCCCTACGCGGTGAGGATGGCAGTCCTCACCGCATCCTCGGGCCCCGGTGGATCAGCCATGGCATTCCACGAGGCCGGGTCGGGGGCCTGGTCTCACCGTTTCGCACTGTCCAGCGATGCAATGATCCTGTCGGCACGAGGTCCTGCAGTTGCGGGTTGCCCTACACACCATTGCCTGCCGGTTCGCCGGAAGCCCGCGCGAGCCAACCCGCACAGTTGCCCTCCCTGCACCTCCAGGGCGAGGACGGCACGGATGACGCTGCCTGTGGGCGGGACGGTGTGGGGGAGTCCAGTGCGGCGCCGGGCTGGGCGACCACACTGAGCACCGTGCTGGCGAAGGCGCGCAGGCGGCGGTCGAGTTCAAAGCCGAAGCAACTGCAGATCGCCGAAATCCAGTCGCTCGGACCGCGCCGCGAAGCTGCCCACTGTCACTGTGCGGCCCGCCCACGCCGCGCCCTCGACGCGGCCGGGAGACTATTTCCCGTTCCAGGAGGCGCGGCGCTTTCTGTCGCCGCGCCGTCACCCGCCCCGGTGCGCGGGCCCTGATCCGTTGCCTTCCGCAGCCAGGGTCGCCCGCACCCGCTGATCCTCGCGAGCAGAGCCGACGTCCCGTTCCAGGGGGGTGCGGCTCACGGCTGTCGCGAGGTCCTCCAAGGCCCTTTTTTGCAGTTCCGCTTCGCGCCGCATGACCGGGCTCCCGTTGCCGGCGGCGTCCTCCCACGCGTGGAGCGCCTCCTCCACGCGTCTCCAGTCCGGATTCCTGTGCTCGCGCACGGCGACTGCTGCCTTCGAGGTGTCCGTCTCCAGGGCCTCGGCGAATCGCTCCGCCTCGGGGACGAAACGGCTGTCGGTCTGCGGGACGTGGCTCTCCATGAGCATCGCTGCCCTGCCGAACCCCTTGAGCGCTTCCTGCGCTTCCTGCGCCTCGCGCGACGTCAGACCCCTGGGGCGGACCGGTTCCTGTCTCGCCCGGTCGTATGCCTCCTGCCAGGCGGCACGTGCCTCCCTGCTCTCCAGCAGTGCCCTGCGCATGTCAGCGTGATGCTCCAGGGTCGGTTCGGCGTAGTTGCGGAGCACCGCGGCCGCGTAGCGGCCGTTGGCGGCGAGCCAGTCCGCAAGCCGGCCCGGCAGCCGGGGCGTCTCCCATGCGGGGAACACCACGTACGCCAGCATTGCCAGGGCCCCGCCGAGCAGGGTGAGCACCACCCGCTCCGGGACTGTCTGCTCCCATGCCTGGCCGCCCATGCCGAGCAGGAAGACGACGTAGGCGGCGGTGAAGCACTGGGAGTAGGCGTACCCGGTACGGTTCAGCGTGTACGACAGGCCCGCCGAGACCACCGCCAGCGCGCCGAACACATGGGCGTCCGGGCCCAGGGCCCGCACCATCCCGGTGGCGAGCG
The DNA here is from genome assembly GCF_040631045.1 of Streptomyces sp. NPDC005706. Classification (NCBI taxonomy): domain Bacteria; kingdom Bacillati; phylum Actinomycetota; class Actinomycetes; order Kitasatosporales; family Streptomycetaceae; genus Streptomyces; species Streptomyces sp. NPDC005706. The sequence goes on from NZ_JBEXYS010000039.1 coordinate 46,922, forward strand.
CGACCCCCGCCAGGGTCCCGGCGAGACGGGCCACCGCACGCGCGTACGTCCGGTGGAAGTCCGGCCGCATCACCATCACCGAGGCGATGGGCGCCCAGTAGCCGTGGCCCAGTGGGAGCCGGGCGGCGATCAGATAGCCGAGCGTGGCCACCGCCGCCAGGCGGACGGCGTGCCGGAACACGGGCGAGTCCTGGCGGAGCTCACGGCGCACCGCCCGGACGACGACCGGGACCAGCCGGAGCATTGTCGGGCGCATCAGGAACTCGGCGCCGGCGGGGCCGGGCGGCGTGGGCGTCCTCCCGGGCGCGCAGCCGCTCCCGGCGATCTCCAACGCCTCGCCGAGCAGTTCCACGAGCCGCTCGGCAGCTTGCCGCGCGGGGCCCTCCAGCACCTCGTGCTCCTCGTCGACGCGCAGGACGTCCATGCTCTCGGGCCGCACCTCGGCGGGAGTACCGCGGCGGATCGAACGGGCGGCCGCATCCAGGACGTCGGCGGCCGCGTCGAGCAACTCCCGCGCGCGGTCTCGCCCGGGTCCCTCCGCGGGGGCGCCCACGTCCGGGTCGGCGAGGGCCGCGACCACCGGTCGAATGCGCTCGGCGAGTCCCCGGGGGCCGTGCAGGATGGGGGGACGGGTGCGGGCCTGTGACGGCGTCACGGCAGCCGCGTCCCGGGCCGTCATCAACAGCTCTGGGTCGAACGGGGCGGTCGGGTCGTGCCGCAACCGGCGGGCGTAGTCCGCCACGGCGGCCAGGGCGTCGGCGAGCGCGTCACGATGCGCTCCCCAACGCCGGATCGGGAACAGCAGGATCAGTACGGCCTGCGTCACGCCTCCGAGTGCGATGATTCCGGCGTGCTCCAGTGCTCGCCCGATGCTCGTGGGCAAGGTGATGGTGACGAGCATGCTGCCCACGGTCGTCGCTGCGACGATCCCAGCGGTCGATCCGACGGCCCACGCCATTCCCGCGGCAAAGGCCCATACGGCCAGCAGCGGCAGGAACGTCACGAGTCGCCCCGCCGCCAGGTAGCCCACGAATGTGCTGAGCGCCAGACCCGCGCCCGCGCCGAGCGCGACCACCTTGCGTGGACGCCAGCTGCGCTGGAAGGTGGCCCCACCCGCGGAGTAGGCGCCGAGGGCGGCGGACGCGGCATACGCGGGGGAGATCAGCCACAGAGCCGGCCCGATGACGATCGCCACCCCGGCGGCCGCACGCAGGGCGAGCAGGGGCTCCAGCCGCGTCTCCTCGATCTTGAGCCCGGCTCGCACGACCTCCCCGAAGGCCCGCAGCCACGTCACGGGTGTCCGCCTGGCCGGAACGCCCTGCCGAGTCGCGCCGGCCTGGTTGAGGTGCGGCAGCCGTCGGGCAAGGAAGCCTCCCACACGGCCCGCGAACTGGCTGGCGGCCGCAGCCGCTGGACGGGGTGCTGCCCCTGCGGACGCTGCTGAGCGGCCGCCGTCCGTCCTCCGGGCCGGAGCGCGGGCAATCGCTGTTGGTTCTGGTCCGGCCGGAGCGCGGCGATTGCCCCGAGCCCCGTCCGGCGGACGGGCAGATCGCCACCCGTCCCTCGGACCGGTCCGAGGGAGACAGGCCGGACGGCGGCCCCGAGTCTCTTACTGCTTGTGGCCGTTGCCGTGTCCGTTGGGATGCAGGACCACCTTGGTCCAGCCCTCGTCACGGGCGTCGAAGTGCTCGTAGGCGGTGGGGGCTTCGTCCAGGCTGAGCTCGTGGGAGACGACGAAGCTCGGCTTCGCCTTCCCGCCGGCGATCAGATCCCGCAGCGCCCGGTTGTACCTCTTCACCGGAGCCTGTCCGGTCCCCATGTGCTGGCCCTTGAACCACATCATGCCGAAGTCGATCGGGACCTTGCCCTGAGCTTCCAGCTCGCCCTGGGCCTCCGCGCCGCCGGGGTCCTGGGGCAGGAACACGCCCACCACGCCGATGTCGCCGGTGAACCGGACCGAGTCGATCAGGCCGTTGAGGGTGAGGCTGGCGTCCTCGTGTCCCTGGGGGTCGTGTGCCTGGTAGCCGACGCATTCGCAGCCGTTGTCGGCGCCCAGACCGAGGGTGGCCTCCTTGACGACCTCCGCCGGGTTCTGCTCGGCGGTGTTGATCGGGATGGCCCCGATCTCCTCCGCCTTGCGCAGCCGGTCGGGCTGGTGGTCGGCCGTCCAGACGCGGCCGGCGCCCTTGAGGAGGGCGGAGTAGGTCGCCATCAGCCCGACGGGACCGGCACCGAAGACGATGGTCTGGTCGCCCGGTTTGACGTGGGCCATCTCGGTGGCGTGATAGCCGGTGGGGAAGATGTCGGCGAGCATGACGTAGTCGGTCTGCCGCTCGGCGGCGTCCTCGCCCAGACGCAGCGCGTTGAAGTCGCCGTAGGGCACGCGCAGCAGCTCCGCCTGGCCGCCCTGGTAGGGGCCCATGTCGGCGAATCCGTAGGCGGCTCCCGCGAGGGCCGGTTCCGGCTGCATGGTCAGGCAGTAGTTGGTCAGACCCTGCTCGCACTGCTTGCAGAAGCCGCAGGCGATGTTGAAGGGCAGGACCACGTACTCGCCGACCTGCACCTTGCGGACGGCCGAGCCGACCTCCACCACCTGGCCCATGTTCTCGTGTCCCAGGGTGCGGCCGGACTCGAACGAGGTGCGGCCCTCGTACATGTGCAGGTCCGAACCGCAGATGTTGGTGGTGGTGATCTTGACGATGATGTCGCAGGGGTGTTCGATCTTCGCGTCCGGTACGTCCTTCACTGTGACCGTTCGCGGTCCTTCGTATACCGCTGCTTTCATGGTGACTTCCCTTGATGTTGCGGTATGGCGGTGATGGGGAAGGTGTAGAAGTCCGACTCCCGGAAGTGCTGCGACGGGGTCCGTGGCTCCGGCATGCCTCTGGGGGCCGTTCACCTGGGTCAGGTGGGACGGTGGTTCGGCCGCCGGCCCGTCAGGCGGAGCTTCGGCGCTCCGCGGCGTTGCGTCCGGGTTCCCGTCGGCCCCCGAGGTGAAACAACCACGCACCGGCCGATCAGCGGAATCTCCGGGCCCGGACGACCACCAACCGACGGCACATCTCCGGCTGAGGTCACCCGCTAGTCATCGTCCTGCAGCACGTTGCGACGCTCCTGTTCGCGCTTGGAGTAGGCGGCTGCCCGGATCGCCTCGTCGCTCTCCAGGCCCGATCCCAGCGCGCCGCCCACCGTGGCGACCGAAGCGACGAACCAGGCCAACGTCCAGTACTCCGTGGCGTGCAGCGGCGTTCGTGTCGTGGAAGCGAACACCCGGTCGTTGAGGATGAACAGTGCCCACACCAGGTTGATGACGATCAAACCTACGTAGCAGACGATCACCCCGATACCCACGGTCACGATCGTCGAGGTGTTGTAGAGAGCCGCCCTCTTCCTCTCCTCCGGCGAGGCCTCCGTCGGTCGATGCCACAGGTTCGCGTCCACGATCAGCCAGCCGATCATGAGCGCGACAGATCCGACCGTGGCGATCACCAGGCGTGGCGTGCTCAGAGAGGTGGCCAGGTTCCAGATGGTGGAGTTCACCGTGGCGACCGCTCCCGTGGCGAGTGCGGCCGCCAGGGCTTTCGACAACCCTGGGACCAAGCGCCACGGCCGGTTGGCGCGGACCATGCCGAGGAGCACCCTCAGGTAACCGCGCGGCCCACTGGCGACGTACCGCAGATCGGCGATCTCCTCCTCACCGATCTGGCCCGGATGGATAGGCACGAGACGACCGGTGAATGGCCCCCGCAGCGGCTGACTTTCCGGAGGCCCCTCAGCCCCAGTGGCCTGCGGGGCAGCCAAGCTGAGCACGGCTTCTTCCACGGCCCGCCGGGCCTTTGTCTGCAGCCGGAAGCCCCCCAGTGGGGGAAGAGACAGCAGTGCCACGCCGTGTTCGTGACTCAGATCCACCACGAGCTTGCGCCCATGTGAGTGCAGCGGAAGGTCGGTGAGGGCCACGACGATGTCCCAGTTCCGCTCACTTCTGCGGTCCATGATCCGGTGCATCAAGGTGGGCGGTTCCTCGGCCCCTGCGGTGAAGGGCTCACTGACCACCTGGACGTCGAACCGTCGTCCCTGGTCCGACCTGTCGGCGAGCCGATCAGGAAGCACGCGGGCGATGCGCTGCGCGATCTCCGTCGGCGTGTCCGGATCCGCCAGGAGAGTCACGACCGTAACGTCCTGTGACGACACCCGCATGACTCCTTCGCGTCGGCTGCCCCCGCGATCGCAGGTGGCCACAGGATGCCCCCGAGGTAACGCCGACGCCGCGTGACACGCTGGCCCCTGCCAGCAGGTGTGGGGCGTACGGTCAGATCTCCTCGTTCCCTGGGAGCGTCGTATACCGGGATTTCTCCGGGCACTCGTGTGAGCGGAGCCCGGTGACGGCGCCTGTCGCGCGGTTCCCGGCGCGATCAGGTAATCAGGAACGGTGGACAAGGACGCGACCGACCCCTTCGTGCATGTCCGGGGCGCCGGTGAGAACAACCTGCGGAACATCGATGTCGACGTTCCGCGGGACGCGATGGTCGCCTTCACCGGCGTCTCCGGTTCGGGCAAGTCCTCGCTCGCGTTCGGCACGCTCTACGCGGAGGCCCAGCGGCGCTACTTCGAGTCCGTAGCACCGTACGCCCGAAGACTGTTGCAACAGGTCGGCGCACCGCATGTGCAGGAAATCACCGGACTGCCACCGGCCGTGGCCCTGCAGCAGCGACGCGGGTCGCCCAGCTCGCGCTCGACGGTCGGCACCCTCACCACACTGTCCAATCTGCTGCGCATGCTGTACTCCCGCGCCGGCACCTATCCGCCCCGGGCCGTACGGCTGGAAGCCGAGTCGTTCTCACCCAACACCGCGGCCGGCGCCTGCCCGGAGTGCCACGGACTGGGCGTCGTGCACGACGTCGCCGAGGACCTGCTCGTCCCGGACCCCTCGCTGAGCATCCGCGAGGGGGCGATCGCCGCCTGGCCGGGGGCCTGGCAGGGCGCCAACCTGCGCAGCGTCGTGAACGGCCTGGGGATCGACATCGACCGACCGTGGCGCAGGCTCAGGAAGAAGGACCGGGACTGGCTGCTGTACACGGACGAGCAGCCCTCGGTGTACATCGAGCCGGAGGAGGACCGCGTCGACTACGGCTACCAAGGCAAGTTCTGGAGCGCCCGCAAGCACGTCATGCACGTCCTCGCCGACTCCAAGAGCGAGAAGATGCGTGAACGGGCGCTCCGGTTCGTCCGGAGTGTGCCCTGCCCCGCCTGTCACGGCAGCGGACTGCGGCCCGAGGCACTCGCCGTGACCTTCGCAGGACGTTCCATCGCCGAGATCAACGCGATGCCGCTCACCGAGGTCGTAGCGCTGCTGCGGCCCGTCGCCGGGCGGTCCGAGGCCGACGCCACCACGTCGACCGCCCGATCCGGGGAGACGACCGAGGTCGCGGTCCGGATCTGCGGCGATCTGGTCGCGCGGGTCGACGTCCTGCTCGACCTGGGCCTCGGATATCTCAGCCTCGGGCGCCGCTCGACGACCCTGTCGCCCGGCGAGGCGCAGCGCCTGCGGATCGCCACCCAGCTGCGCTCGGGGCTGTTCGGCGTCGTCTACGTCCTCGACGAACCCTCCGCGGGCCTGCACCCGGCTGACGCGGAACCGCTGCTGGACGTGCTGGACCGTCTCAAGGCGGCGGGCAACTCGCTGTTCGTCGTGGAGCACGACATGGACGTCGTACGGCGGGCGGACTGGGTGGTCGACATCGGCCCCGGTGCGGGCGAGGGCGGCGGGCGCGTGCTGTACAGCGGCCCGGTCGCCGGTCTTGAGCGGGTGGGTGAGTCGGCCACGAGCCAGTACCTGTTCGGGCGAGCCCAGCCGCTCGATCACCGCCCGCGCACACCGCACGGCTGGCTGCACCTGCGCGGCGTCTCCCGCCACAATCTGCGCGACGTGTCCGTCGACGTACCGCTGTGCGTACTCACGGCGGTGACGGGCGTGTCCGGTTCCGGAAAGTCGACGCTGGTGACGCAGGTGCTCGCCGAGGTCGTCCGCGCACACCTCGGACTCGTACCCGAGGAACCCGACGAGGCGCAGCTGGAGGTCGACATCCAGGACGCGGCGGGGGTCGAGTCGTTCGACCGGCTGGTCCGGGTCGACCAACGGCCCATCGGCCGGACTCCCCGGTCCAATCTGGCCACGTACACCGGGATGTTCGACGCGGTGCGCAAGCTGTACGCGGCGACGGACGAAGCCAGGGCGCGCGGCTACTCGGCCGGGCGGTTCTCCTTCAACGTGCCCGAAGGGCGCTGCGAGACCTGCCAGGGCGAAGGATTCGTCGCGGTGGAGCTGCTGTTCCTGCCCGGCACCTACGCACCGTGCCCGACCTGCGAAGGCGCCCGGTACAACGCCGAGACGCTGGAAGTCACCTATCGCGGCAAGAACATCGCGGAAGTACTGGCGATGTCCGTCGACGCCGCCGCGAAGTTCCTGTCCGCCGTCCCGGCCGCCTCCCGCAGTCTTGAGACGTTGCGCGAGGTGGGGCTGGGGTACCTGCGGCTGGGCCAGCCCGCGACGGAACTCAGCGGCGGTGAGGCGCAACGCATCAAACTGGCCACCGAACTGCAGCGAGCCCGCCGCGGGCACGCGCTCTACCTGCTCGACGAGCCGACGGCGGGGCTGCACCCCTCGGACATCGCGCTGCTGCTGCGACAGCTGCACCGGCTCGTCGACGCCGGCAACACGGTCGTCCTCGTCGAGCACGACCTGGCCACGATCGCCACCGCCGACTGGGTCATCGACCTCGGTCCGGGCGGCGGCGACGCGGGCGGGCGGGTGATCGCGACGGGTCCGCCGGCCAAGGTGGCGAGGGTCCGCCGCAGCGCCACCGCGCCCTATCTCGCGGCCCGGCTCGCGCGCTCCTGACGACAGAATCCCGATCGCGAATCCCCGAGCACCTGCGGCGCGACCCGGTGGCCGGGTGGTCTCGCGCACCAGCGCGGTGCGCGAGTACGCCGACTTTGCGGCATCCGAGGGACTGACCTGCCGCGGCAGTCCCGCAGCCCGGCGTGAGCGGTGGTGTGTGGCAAGAATGACCCCATGCACATGGTGATCGCGGGTGGACACGGAAAGATCGCGCGCCGGCTGACCCGGCTGCTCTCGGCGCGCGGCGACAACGTCACAGGGCTGATCCGCAACCCGGACCACGCCGACGACCTGCGCGCGGACGGTGCGGAACCCGTGGTGTGCGATCTGGAGCACGCCTCGGTGGACGAGGTGGCCGACCACCTCGGCGGCGCCGACGCGGCACTGTTCGCCGCGGGCGCAGGACCGGGCAGCGGCGCGGCCCGCAAGCAGACGGTGGACCGGAACGCGGCCATCCTCCTCGCCGACGCGGCCGAGCGCGCCGGGATGCGCCGCTTCCTGGTGATCTCCGCGATGGGCGTGGACAGCCCGCCGCCGCCCGGCACCGACCCGGTGTTCGCCGCCTACCTGAAGGCCAAGGGCGAGGCGGACGCCGACATCGCCTCCCGTCCGGGACTGGACTGGACGATTCTGCGCCCGGGGATGCTAACCGACGACCCCGGTAGCGGCCGCGTCACGCTCGCCGAGCACACAGACCGCGGCCAAGTGCCGCGCGATGACGTGGCTGCGGTGCTCGCCGCCCTGCTCCACGAGCCCAGGACCGCCAGGCGCATCCTCGAGCTGATCAGCGGGTCCACCCCGGTCGAGGAGGCGGTGCGCGCCGTGGCCGGTGGCTGACGCCGCACTCCGCCCTCGCCCGGGTGCGGGTAATCACTCACACCTGGGCGCTTTCAAAGGCGCTGCGCAGCGAGACCGACACGGTGTTCCGCAAGCTGAGGGACATCGCCGCGCCGAGCGGTACACCCGTACGGTGAAGCCGCAGGTGTTCCACCCCGGCCGGCGAGGGGAGGATGGACGTGAGCCACGAAGGAGGCCCGTCATGAAATCCGGAGCCCCTGATTACGACGCCTGGTACTCGCGCACCCCCTCGCAGGCCGAGGGCGAGCGGGACGAGAAGGGCGAGCGTACCGCAACGGAACAGCACCCGGACGTCCCCCGGAGCGAGCCATCCCAGGCGGAGGGCGAGCGGGGCGACGAATTCTAGCGCCACTGGGCGTCCCGTCTTCTTCCGGCGCTGTCACCGGTTCCCGGCCCGCCTGCCGTCCAGCAACCCACCTGCAGTGGTTCGCCGACCCGTCATATCTTGCTCGACCCACGAACGCAGGACCTGCGCAGATGCCGCGCCGGCCTTGCCGGCGAGCGTCTCGCCCTGGTGACGAACCGGGTGGCTCCACGCCTGCGTCTGGCGAGTCAGGAATGCACAGGTCCGGTCGCCCCACGAGTACGAGAGAAAGGATCCACACATCTCGGGTGAGCCGACCCCTGAGCGGGTACGCGACTATGCCGCTCGGTTCTCTGAAGGCTTCGAGGGACGGAGTGATGCCATGGACGGTAGTCGGGTGAACAACCAGTACCCCCGCTACTCCCCCCGAAAGGGCAGCCTTCCGCGGGGCAGCGCCGGGCGGCACCTCATGGCCGTGCGCGGAGGGCCCCGCGCGCGGCCATGGGGTGCCGCCGTACGCGGAGGGCCCCGCCCGCCCGCTCGCACCCCAGCCGACCATGCCCTCCGCGAACTGGTCACGCTCTGCCGCGCCCTGTTCAGCACTCCGGACGAAGTCGAGATCCTGCGCCTGGCCATGGACTACATAGCCGCCGCGGGGCCGTACAGCGCCGAGGCCGGATTCCTTGAGGTGGGCGGCGACCTGGTCCCCAGTCCGAGGGACGGGCAGATGCCTGCCTTGGCCGTGAGCCGGAGGGTGCGGGAGCTGGCCGGGCAGGACGGCAACGTGGCCGTACCCGGCAGGCCCTGGGGCCGGGCCCTGGGGCTGCGCGGACTTGAGGGACTCCACGGCTACCTCGTGGTGACGTCCCGCTCCCGGCCCACCGAGGCCGAGCGATCTCTGCTCGCCACGCTCGTCTGGCACACCGCTGCTGCACTGTCAGTCGCCTTCGCACATCGCCGCCGACGCGAGGACGCGCTGGAGGTGCACCGACTGAGGGAGGAACGCACAGCCCTTCAGCGGCAGCTGATCTCTGTGGTGGTTGAGTTGGGCTACGAGCGAGCCGTTCACGCGTTCATGGCCGGCGTCGCTGCCTCGGGTGGCGGCGAGGAAGCTGTCACCCGCGCACTGCACGGGCTCACTGGACTTCCCGCGCTGGTCGAGGACCGCTTCGGTCGGCTGAGGTCCTGGACCGGCCCCAGCCGCCCCGTCCCCTATCCCGAACCGGACCCGGTGCGCCAGGACGAAATGCTGCACGCCGTCGCTCGTCAGGCCGGGCCGGTGCGGATAAGGGACCGGCTGATCACCCTGATCCGCCCGCACGGCGAGATCCTGGGCGTGCTGGCCCTGGTCGATGCCCGACACAAGGCCGACGAGCACACGGTGCTCGCGCTGGAACACGCTGCCGCGTCACTCGCCCCGGAGTTGACGCACCTGCGCAATCTGGCCGAAGTGGAGCTGAGGCTGCACCGCGAGCTGGTGGACGACCTCCTGGCAGGGACGGACGAGGCGAGCGCCTACGCCCGGTCCGAGGCAGTCGGATACGACCTGCACCGCAGCCACTACGTCGTCGTGGTGCGGTGGTCGAACCGGAGCGCCGACGATTCATTCGCACAGACCGTGGGGCGGGCGGCCTCTGCCGTGGGCATGCGCTCGCTACGGACCCTACGCTCCGACCACGTCGTCCTGGTCGCCGACGACAGGCCGCACGCCCACGCGCTGTACGAGGCGCTCGCCCGGGAGACCGGAACACGGTCCGGGACGATCGGGGTGAGCGCCCCTTCCGACTCCCTGAACGACATCCCCCACCACTACCAGGAGGCGCAGCGCGCCCTGGACGTGCGCCGCCACTCCCGCGACCGCTACGGCACGACGTTCTTCGACGAGCTCGGCCTCTACCGCATTCTGGGACCCGGCAACGATTACCGGGAACTGGAGACGTTCGTACAGGAGTGGCTCGGGCAGCTCATCGACTACGACTCCCGGCACCACGCGACCTTGGTGGAGACCCTGTCCCGGTACTTCGACTGCGGCGGCAACTACGACGAGACGGCAGAATCCCTCGCCATCCACCGCAGCACGCTGCGCTATCGGCTCCAGCGCATCCGCGACATCAGCGGCAACGACCTCGCGGACGTCGAGGACCGGCTGAACCTCCAGGTGGCGACCCGAGTGTGGAAGATCGTGCTGGGCGGGCCCGGCTGACGCCTCGGCGGCGGAGGCACATCTGGTCCGCGCTATGGATGCGTCGTGGACTTCGTTGCGCCGCTCCCAGCGGACAGCGGGACGACCAGGGCGCGAGCTCTCGTTGGCGTCCTGGTCGGAGAGCCCCGACCGCTCCGCCTCCTTGCGGGACGTCGCGGGCTCGGTGTCGTACTTGTTGCTCCCGGGTTCGGGCACGACGATCACCTCCTGCCGGGCAGGGTCCTCCCAGCCCAGACCGGCAAACCGGGGGAAATCCGGTGGATGAAGGAGGTGAGTGAGTGGCCCCTGCCGGTTACCCGGGTGGCCCAGGATTCCGGATTCCGATGAGGGAGAAGAGGCCATGACCCACAGTACGAGCGCCCGGGACGTGGTGGAGGCCATCAAGGATGTCGACTTCCCCGCTGGCAAGGACAAGCTGATCGAAGCGGCGAGCCGGTCGGGCGCCGCGCCGGATGTCGTCAAGGCGCTGCGCGGCATCCCGGCCGAGCAGTACGCCAACCGCGAGGAGGTGGCCCGGTCGGTCCGCGTGGACCCCGCCTCCGACCTCGGGCTGAGCCCGGCACAGCGAGCCGAGCAGGCCCGGGAGGGCGGCAGGCCGGGACAATCGCAGCATCTGCGCGAGGTGCCGAAACCGCCAGTCGAGGAGGAGCTGGACAGCTGACGGTCGCGCCCTCAGCCGGCGTGCCGCCGCGCTGCCCGGTCGGCGTCGCCGCCGAGCGGCCCGGCCGGAGCGAGTTCCTCCTCGACCTCCAGGCGGGGCAGCCTGCCGGCGAGCCACGCGCGGCACAAGGGCACCACCTCGGCCGGCGTGCAGCGCCCGTACTCCGGCACCGCCGGCCGCACCGAGAACTGCCAGATCGGCGTGTTTGCCGCCTACGCCACCACACGCGGACGTGCCTTGGTGGACCGCGAGTTGTATCTGGCCAAGTCATGGACCGACGACCGCGACCGCCGCCGCGCCGCCCACGCCCCTGACAAGCGGGCCTTCGCCACCGAACCCGACCTGGCCAAGACCATGGTGCTGCGAGCGATCGCCTCACCGCTGCCGAACGCCTGGATGACGGTGGAGGCCGGGCCGGGAGTGGCGGCTGTGCCGCATGTTGGAGGAGTCCGGCCTCGGTTATGTCCTCGCGGTCGATCGAGGGGCGACCGGGGAAAGAGAACACGGGTGGCCAACCAGCCCACTACACTCATCCAAACCGCCCCTGAACAGGTAAAACGTCAAAGTGCTGCTGGAGTGCTAGGAACTGTCGAACCTGAGACAACATCAGCTGCCGTGCGTTGCAGCCGCACGACAGCGATTGCCCATCAATTTCTCACTTCATGACAGCGGCCCACCCACTATGCCGTGCCGACGCGGAGGCTCGGGCGGTGGCAGGTTAGTCGAGGTCGTACACGACGACGAGCTCTCTCATGCCCCCACGGTAAGCCGCCGCGCGGCCGACTCGCCCGCACTGGCCCCGGTGGCCGGTGCCTCACGCCGTGCTCGGGGCATGCGGGGAAGTGCTCGCCCTGTCCGCTGACTGGCGCCAACGAGATGGCCCTGGAGAAGGAACCGGCGAAACCGCCGCCCGCTGGGGCGGGCGTGCCGCGGAAATGGCCGTTTACCATCGAGCGCGGAAGGCAAGGCATCCTCGGAATTCCCCCCCGTCATCATCCCCCCGTCGTCGATCGACCTGGCCGCTCAGGAGGATCTTTCTTCAGGCCCGTTGGAAGTGCCGAAAGGTAAAGGCCGTGAACGATTCGAATGACACGGACAGGATCCTTGAAAAGGTGGCGGAGAACGTGGGGAAACGCGGCCGGCAGCCGACTCGAAGCGCCTCGCGGCATGCCGCGGCCGGCGGGGAGGCCGCCCGCGGCAACCTCTTCGCCGCCCCTGGCACCGTGTGCACCTTCCAGGCGCACCGCGACAACCACGATCCGGCTGCGCCGCGTCCCGTCGGGCTTCCGCGTCCCGGGGCCCGTCCGCGCGCTCGCCTGCGCACTCCCGCCCGCCGCGCCGGGGCCACCTCCGTGCTCCGCACCCCTCGGAGCCAGAAAGAGAATTCATGGTGCTGTCTGCCCTGCTAACAGCCGCCGACCCGCCACAACTCCTTCCCGCGCGTGAGCAGATGGCGTTCACACTGGGCTTCCACATCATCCTGGTGCCCTTCGGTCTCGCATTCACCTTCATGATGTTGGTCTGTCACTATCGGGCGCTGCGCCGCGGCGATCAGCAGGCGCTGGTCCTGGCGCAGCGATGGTCCAAGGTGGCCGCCGTGCTGTTCGCGGTGGGGGCCGTGTCCGGCACCGTGCTGACGTTCGAGCTGGGGCTGCTCTGGCCCGGGCTCATGGGCAAGTACGGGCCGGCCTTCGGGTTTCCGTTCGCCGTCGAGGGTCTCTTCTTCTTCCTCGAAGCAATCTTCGTGGCCATCTACATCTACGGCTGGAAGAGGCTGCCCCCGTGGCCGCACTTCTTCACCGGCGTCGTGGTCACCCTGGCGGGCATCGGCGGAACGGCCTCCGTCATTGCGGCAAACAGTTGGATGAACCAGCCCGCCGGAATCGCGGTGCGGAACGGGCGTGTGGTGGGCGTGATCCCCTCCCAGGTCTTCTTCAACGGCGCGTTCTGGTGGGAGATGGTGCACATGCTCCTCGCGGCGTATATCGTCGCGGGGTTCATGGTCGCGGGCGTGTACGCGTGGGGGCTGCTCAAGGGGCGCCGGGACCACTACCACCGGCTGGGGTTCGCCGTGCCGTTCACGGTCGCCGCGATCGCCATGCCGCTGCAGTTCCTCGTCGGGGACACGATCGCCCGCCAGGTGTACGACAGGGAGCCGGCGAAGTTCGCCGCCATCGAACTCGTACCGACCACCGGTGACCACGTCCCGGAGACCCTCGGCGGCATTTTCGTCGACGGCAAGGTGCGCTACGGCATCGAGCTTCCCGACGTGGCCTCGATCCTCGCCGGTTTCACCCCGTCCACCACGATCAAGGGCTTCGACGCGATCCCCGCAGCGGTACGCCCGACCGACTCGGTCGTCAGCATCGTGCATCTCGCCTTCGACGTCATGGTGGCGACCGCATCGCTCCTGCTCCTGCTGGCACTCTGGTTCGCCTGGCTGTGGTGGCGGCGGCGCGAGGTGCCGACCAACCGCTGGTTCCTGCGAAGCTCCGCGGTCTCCGGGCTGGTCGCGCTCGTCTCCCTGGAGAGCGGCTGGGTGGTGACCGAGGTCGGCCGCCAGCCCTGGACGGTCGTGGGGCTGCTGCTGACGGAGAACGCCGTCGCCACGCAGGGGAACCTGTGGCCCCTGTTCGCCACGGTCCTCGTGATCTACGCGTGCGTCGCCGTCGGCGCCTTGTACGTCCTGCGCACCTTGCGCCGCCGCTGGTCGGAGGAGGGCACGGAGGCCGCTGTGGTCCCGTACGGCCCCCGGGCGGCGCCGGCGACGAACGGGCACCCCTTCGGAGGAGATGACGCATGAGCGATTTCATCGCCGTGGTCCTGTTCATCGGGGTCATCGCCTACGCCCTCTTCGGCGGCGCCGACTACGGGGCCGGCTTCTGGGATCTGACAGCCGGCGGCGCCGCGCGGGGACGTCCCGTACGGGAACTGATCAACGTCTCCATCAGCCCGGTGTGGGAGGCCAACCACACATGGCTGATCTTCTGCTTCGTCACGATCTGGACAGCCTTCCCCCAGGCATTCACCGCCATGACCACCACTCTGTACATCCCCCTGGGCCTGGCGGCGCTGGGGATCGTGGCCAGGGGCTCAGGCTTCGCCTTCCGGCACGCGCTGGCCCAAGGGCGGGGAGAGCTGATCAGCGGTGTCGCCTTCGCCTGTTCGTCGGTGCTGACCCCGTTCTTCTTCGGCACCGTCGCGGGCGGGATCGCCTCCGGTCGCGTCCCCTCGGCCGGGCGCGGCGACGCGCTGTCCAGCTGGCTCAATCCGACCTCCGTTCTCGGCGGCGTCCTCGCGGTCATCGTCTGCGCCTACCTAGCCGCCGTGTTCCTCACCGGACAGGCCCAGCGCCGAGCGGACGCCCCTCTGGAGAAGGCGTTCAGGCACCGGGCCCTCGGGGCGGGCATCGTGGCGGGACTGGTGGCGCTCGTGGGCGTGTTCGTACTACGTGCGGACTCCCCGCGCCTGTTCCACCGGCTGAGCACGGTGGGTGTACCGCTCCTGGTCGTCTCGGGCCTGTGCGGCCTGGCCGCGCTGCTCCTGCTGCGCAAGGGCAGCCCCCCTGTCGTGCGCACCCTGGCGGCCATTGCGATCACCACCGTCGTCGGGGGATGGGGAGTGGCTCAGTACCCGTACCTCCTGGGCACCCACCTGACGATCCAGCAGACGGCGGCTCCGACGGCCACCTTGTGGGTGCTGATCGCGGTGTCCTTTGTCGCGGTTGTCCTGATCGTGCCCTCGCTCCTTCTGCTGTACAGCCTGCAACTGCGACGCAAGCTCGGCTGACGAGGAACTGCCGCCACCGGAACATCGCCCGTGACGTCGTCCCGGGGTCACGGGCGTGACGATGTGCGCCGTCTCGAGGGGTGGCGGTGACCGCGCAGGTCGAGACGGGTCCTGTCGCACCACCTCACCGCCTCCGCGACTCTCCGCCTGCCTCATCGCCCTCGCCGGCGGCACTGTGTTGCTGCCTGCGGCCCTATAGCCGCTGTACGCGACCTTCCAGCAGGTACACACCGGGGAAGCGCCCCACACGCACGGCCGAACATGCCCTGACGATCCCGCCGGACGTGCCGTGGCATCCCTGGCGCAGCGGCTCAGACGACTGTGATGGCCAGAGCCTCCTCGGCTTGGCGGACGCGCCACTCCTCGATTCTTTCCTGCTGCCGCCGGGCTCGTTCGAGCAGCGTGTCGAGCCGGGCAGGGTCCAGGCGCTCGTCGGCGGCGCTGAGGCGGCGCAGGACCTGCCACCCCGCCGCCTTTCCCTCGACCCCCAGCCGTAGGGCCTCCAGATCCAGCATGGTGCCGAGCGGTGACGGGCGTAGCAGGTGGCCGTTGGGCTTCAGCCGTCCCAGCTTCTCGCCCGCCCAGCCCGCGCACACCTTGTAGCGGCGAACGCGAACGCCGAGATCCCCCATGATGTCCAGCAGCGCTGCCCGGTCCTGGGCGATCTCGGCTGCTACGGGCCCGATCGCGCGGCCAAGCGCGGACCCGCGGGCGGCGCGCGCCAGGCGGGTGGCGCGTTCGGTCCCGGCGGTGGCGCCGGCGAGGTGGTCGTTGAGATAGATGCCGAGCAGCCTCATCTCGACACCTGGTCCCGTTGGGCGGCTCTGGGTCGCGGTGGAATGCGGAAGGGCGTTCATCTGCGGCCTCCTTCGGTTCCCAGGGATTGGCTCGCGTGTGAGCGAGGGACAGACACATCGGTCCGGCGTCCCTCGGCCTCCGCCCGGAGGTCGAGGTGCACAGCGATGCGCAGGTGGTTGCGGTGCAAGGCGCCGTGCCTACCGTCGAGAGCGGCTCGCGCACGCTGCTCGTCCCAGTCCTCCAGGTCGCCGATGTCTGAGGCGAGCAGTTCATCGTCCGTCTGCGGCACCGTTTCCCTCCTCGGCTCGGGTCATCGGCGCGGCCCTCACGGCTTGAGGACGACCTTCTCGCAGCGGTCCTTCTTGTTCTTGAACAGGTCGTATCCCGTCGGTGCCTCGGTCAGGGGCAGCCGGTGGGTGATGACCCGGGTGGGGTCGATCTTGCCCTGCTCGATCAGACCCAGCAGCGGCTTCATGTACTTGTGCACGTGGCACTGCCCGGTGCGCAGGGTCAGGGACCTGTTCATCCAGGCACCCGCCGGGAACTTGTCGATCAGTCCGCCGTAGACGCCGATGACCGACACCACGCCTCCGCTGCGGCACGACAGGATGGCCTGGCGCAGGGCGTGTGGCCGGTCGGTCTCGGAGCGGACCGCCTGCTTGGCGCGGTCGTAGAGGTGGATGTGGGAGGCACCGTGTGTGGCCTCCAGGCCGACCGCGTCGATGCACTTGTCGGGGCCCCGGCCGCCGGTGAGTTCGAGCAGTGCCGACCGTACGTCGGTGTCCTCGAAGTTGATGGTGGTGTAGCCCTGGGCGGCGGCCATGTCGAGCCGGTAGGTCTCCTTGTCGATCGCGATGACCTTCTCCGCGCCCAGGACCCGGGCGCTGTCCATGGCGAACTGGCCGACCGGGCCGGCGCCCCAGACGGCGACGACGTCACCTTTTTGGATGTCGCACATGTCGGCGCCCATGTACCCGGTCGGCAGGATGTCGGACAGGAACAGCACCTGCTCGTCGGTGAGCCTTGGCCCGATCTTCAGGACGTTGGCGTCGGCGAGCACCACGCGGGCGTACTCGGCCTGGCCGCCGGCGAAGCCGCCGGTGAGATGGGAGTAGCCGTAGATGCCGGCGGTGGGGTGGCCGAAGAACTTCTCCGAGATGCCGGCGTTGGGGTTGGTGTTCTCGCAGCACGAGTACAGCTCCGCGCGGCAGGAGGCGCAGGCGCCGCACGCGATGGGGAAGGGTACGACGACTCGGTCACCGACGCGGAGTTTGTCGCTGACGCCGGGGCCGACCTCGACGATCTCTCCCATGAACTCGTGGCCCAAGACGTCGCCGTTTTCCATGGT
>NZ_JBEXYS010000040.1:0-62760 GCF_040631045.1 Streptomyces sp. NPDC005706
GGGCATCGGCGACACCATCCGGGTCTCGCTGTCCGCGCCCCCCGTGGAGGAGGTCAAGGTCGGCAACCAGATCCTGGAGTCCCTGAACCTCAAGCAGCGCGGCCTGGAGATCGTCTCCTGCCCGTCCTGCGGCCGCGCCCAGGTCGACGTCTACAAGCTGGCCGAAGAGGTCACCGCCGGTCTGACCGGTATGGAGGTCCCGCTCCGCGTCGCCGTCATGGGCTGCGTCGTGAACGGCCCCGGCGAGGCCCGCGAGGCCGACCTCGGCGTCGCCTCCGGCAACGGCAAGGGCCAGATCTTCGTCAAGGGCGAGGTCATCAAGACCGTCCCCGAGTCCAAGATCGTGGAGACCCTCATCGAGGAGGCCATGAAGCTCGCCGAGGCCATGGAGGCCGACGGCGTGGCCTCCGGCGAGCCCGAGGTCTCGGTGGCGGGCTGACCCCCACACCGGCCGGCCCGAAGTGCCGGCCGGCTCGTTCCCTTCGCGCGCCCCGTGCCGGGCCCTGCGCCGGAGCGTCCTGCTGGACGCGTCCGGAGCGGGCCGGGCCCGGGGCGTCCGGCTGCCGGGGATAAAAAGGGGAGCGGTGGCGCGCGGCGAGGTCACCGGGCGTGCCGTGGGGCGTGCCCCGTCGGGCGTGCCCCCTTGGGCGCCCCTCTGCGAGCCGGGCGGGATGCGGCGGGTCCCCTCACTCCTCGCCTTCGCCCCGCGTCGGGTCCTGGACCGGAGCGTCCTGCTGGACCGAGCCGGGAGCGGCGCGGTCCGGGGCGGCCGGGCTGTAGGGGGACTGCGGAGGCGGTGGGGCGTTGCGGTCGCCGGGGGCGCCCGCGCCCGCGGCCGGTATGCGCAGCGCGAGCAGGGCCACGTCGTCACCGCTCGGCCCTATCCGTCTCAGCAGCTCGTCGCAGAAGTCGTCCACGGTCCCCTCGTCCAGCCGCCCGGCCAGCATGGCGGCGTGGTGGCGCAGTTTGGCCATGCCGAGGTCGATCGGACGGTCCCGGCTCTCCACGAGGCCGTCGGTGTAGAGCAGCAGCGTGCACTCTGCGGGCAGTTCCTCGGTGGCGTCCGGCCAGCTCAGGCCCAGGTGCAGCGTGGCGCTCATGCCGATCAGCGGCCCGTGCCCGCCGGTCAGGAACCGCGCGTCGCCCTCACGCGTCACCAGCAGCGGCGGCGGGTGCCCGGCGTTCACCCAGCGCAGCCGCCAGGGCCCGCCCTCGGGGCCCTCGATCCGGGCGAAGAGCAGCGTGGCCATCGGGGCGTCGCTGGTGTTCGTCACCGCCTCGTCGAGGCGGCGCATGATCACGCTGGGCGGCTCCCGGTCGACCCAGGCCAGGCCCCGCAGCATGTTGCGGACCTCGGCCATGTGGGCGGCGGCCTTGAGGTCGTGGCCCACCACGTCCCCGATCACCAGGGCCATCACCCCGTCGCTGAGCAGGAACGCGTCGTACCAGTCGCCGCCGATCTCCATCGCCCGCTGCGCGGGGAGGTAGCGCGCGGCCATCCGCAGGTGGTCCACCTGGGGCAGCGGGGCCAGCAACTGGCGCTGCATGGTCGCGGCGACGTTGCGCTGCTCCTCGTAGAGCCGCTCGTTGTCCAGCACCAGTGCCACACGCCAGCCCAGGTCGGCGAGGAGCCGTACCTCGGCGTCGGTGAAAGCGGAGGACGCGTCGGCGCGGCCCACGGTCAGCATCCCGTAGTGGTGCCGGCGGGCGCGCAGCGGCACGACGACGGCCGAGTGACCGCCGAGCCGCTCGAACAGCGGCCCGTGGGTCGCGGCGAGCGGGGCGTCCCGGTCCCGCAGCTCCTCCGCGATCAGCAGCACGGGCTCCTCGTCACTCGTCGCCCGCGCCAGCGCCCGGCGGGCCCTGCGCGGCAGCGGCGGCAGCGGACCCTCCAGCCGTTTCGCCCGGTGCGGGTGCGCCGGACAGCGGACGGCGACCCGCTCCAGCGCCCCGGTGCGCTCCGAGCGCAGGGCCACCGCGGCCCAGTCGCCCAGTTCCGGGACGAGCATCCGCAGCACCCGGCGCACCTGGCCGGTCGGGTTCCGGGCCGAGATCAGCACCGAGGAGATCTTCGACACCAGGTTCAGCCGGGCCGTCAGCGCCTCCAGGGCGCTGGTGCGCGCCGCCGCCCGCCGCTCGGCGTCCCGGTGCAGGCTGAAGTCGCTGAAGACGATCGCCAGCCCCGCCCTGAGGCCCGCCAGCCGCAGGGGAGTGGTCGCCCAGATGATCGGCAGCGTCGTGCCGTCGGCGCGCAGGAAGTACTCCTCGCTGCCTTGCTCCACGGACCGGTTGTCGTGCAGGGGAGCCCGCATCAGGCACTGATCGCGGGGCACCGGGCTGCCGTCGGGACGGCGGTGCAGCAGGTCGTGCGCGTCACGGCCGAGCATCTCGCCGGACGTCCGGCCCAGGAGCTGCTCGGCCCACGGGTTGACGTACGTGATGCGCCCGGCCAGGTCGATGGTGAAGACACCGGTGCCCAGATCACGCAGGATCGCGTCCGGGAGCTCCGGCTCACGGCTCGCGTCCGCCCCGCTCATGTCCTCACGCCCTCGTCGTCGTACCGGACGGCCGTCCGGTGGTCCGGCACCGCGCGCTCCGGTGCCACACCCACCGCGTTCCCGCCACCGTCCGATAAATGGCTTCTTGTGTCATTTTCACCTTTACTCGCGGGTCGCTCCGCCTTCGGCGCGGCGTGTTGCCGCCGGCCCCACCGCGAGCCCGGGCCCGGTACCGGGGGCGGCGCCGCCAGGAATCCGCAGGTACAGTGCGGAGATCAGCAGAACCCCAGCGTGAGGCCCCGCCCGTGTTGACCCAGACCACCTCCCGGGTGCTCGAACCGAGCGACCTTGACGCCGCGCTCGCCGTCCTCGACCGCGAGCCGGTCGCGAACGCCTTCGTGACCTCCCGGGTACAGGTCGCGGGCCTCGACCCCTGGCGGCTCGGCGGCGAGATGTGGGGCTGGTACGAGGACGGCATGCTCACGTCCCTCTGCTACGCCGGTGCCAACCTCGTCCCCATCTGCGCCACCCCGCGCGCGGTGCGCGCCTTCGCCGACCGCGCCCGCAGGGCCGGCCGCCGCTGCTCCTCCATCGTCGGACCCGCCGACTCCACCGCCCAGCTCTGGCGCCTGCTCGAACCGCACTGGGGCCCGGCCCGCGAGGTCCGCGCCCAGCAGCCCCTGATGGTCACCGACCGCCTGCCCGGTGACATCGCCCCGGATCCCTACGTCCGCCGCATCCGCAAGGACGAGATGGAGACGATCATGCCGGCGTGCGTGGCGATGTTCACCGAGGAGGTCGGGGTGTCCCCGCTGGCCGGGGACGGCGGCCTGCTGTACCAGGCACGGGTGGCCGAGCTCGTCGGCTCCGGCCGCTCCTTCGCCCGCCTCGACGAGCACGGCAAGGTCGTCTTCAAGGCGGAGATCGGCGCGGCGACGCCCCAGGCCTGCCAGATCCAGGGCGTGTGGGTCGCCCCCGAGTACCGGGGCTTGGGCCTGGCCGCGCCCGGCATGGCGGCGGTGCTGCGCTACGCCCTGGCCGACGTGGCGCCCGTGGTCAGCCTCTACGTGAACGACTTCAACACCGCGGCGCGCCGCACGTACCGCCGGGTGGGCTTCCAAGAGGTGGGAGCCTTCATGAGCATCCTCTTCTGAGGCCCCTGTACGCTCCCCGCATGGACCTCGTGATCGGCCCCCTGGACCTCGCAGCCCACGTCGACGAGGCCCTGTCCGTCCAAGCCCTCGCCTTCGGACTGGGCCCGGAGGAAGTCGCCGTACGCCGCCAGATCGTCCAGCGTCACATGCAGTACCCGGGCGCCCGGGCCCTCGGCGCGACGACCGCGCGGGGCCACCTCGTGGGCTTCGTCTACGGCATGCCCAACTCCCGCGGCCACTGGTGGTCCACCGTCGTGGAGCCATACCTCCGCGCCGGGCGGAACGAGTACTGGCTGGACGACTCCTTCGTCATCACCGAGCTGCACGTCCACCCCGACCACCAGAACCGGGGCATCGGCCGCCGCCTGATCACCACCATCACCGACGCTGCCGACGAACCCCGCTCGATCCTCTCCGCGATCGACGTCGAGAGCCCCGCCCGCGGCCTCTACCACTCCCTCGGCTACATCGACCTCGCCCGCCAGGTGCACTTCCCGAGCGCCGCCAAGCCGTACGCCGTGATGGGCGCCCCCCTGCCGCTGCGCAGGGGTTAACCGATTTCCACCGGCACAGCCCGCCCGGCTAACCTCCTATGCCATAACCCTCCCCCACTCCCGGCTTCGCCCGAGCGGGGGGACCACCATCCGGCAGGAGTACGACAACCATGGCGAACGCACCGGTCCAGCGCATGTCCCAGTTGATGGCGAAGACGCTGCGCGACGACCCGGCGGACGCCGAGGTCCTCAGCCACAAGCTCCTCGTCCGCGCGGGCTACGTCCGCCGCACCGCGGCGGGCATCTGGTCCTGGCTGCCGCTCGGCAAGAAGGTCCTCGCCAACGTGGAGCGGATCGTCCGCGAGGAGATGGACGCCATCGGCGGCCAGGAGGTCTCCCTCCCCGCCCTGCTGCCGCGCGAGCCCTACGACGCCACCGGCCGCTGGGACGAGTACGGCCAGGAGCTGTTCCGGCTGAAGGACCGCAAGGGCGGCGACTACCTCCTCGGCCCGACCCACGAGGAGATCTTCACCCTGCTGGTCAAGGACCAGTGCACGTCCTACAAGGACCTGCCGGTGATCCTCTACCAGATCCAGTCCAAGTTCCGTGACGAGGCCCGCCCCCGCGCCGGCATCCTGCGCGGCCGCGAGTTCCTGATGAAGGACTCGTACTCCTTCGACCTCGACGACGAGGGCCTGGCGAAGTCCTACGCCCTGCACCGCCAGGCCTACCAGAACATCTTCGACCGGCTCGGCCTCGACTACCGCATCTGCGCGGCCACCGCCGGCGCCATGGGCGGCTCGAAGTCCGAGGAGTTCCTCGCCCCGGCCGAGGCCGGCGAGGACACCTTCGCCGACTGCCCGAACTGCGACTTCGCCGCCAACACGGAGGCCATCACCTACGAGCTGCAGCCGGTGGACGGCTCGGACGTTCCCGCGCTCGAGGAGATCCCGACCCCCGACACCCCGACCATCGAGACCCTCGCCGCCTCGCTCGGTGTCCAGGCCTCGGCCACTCTGAAGAACCTGCTGGTCAAGGTGGACGGCGAGATCGTCGCCGTCGGCGTCCCCGGTGACCGCGAGGTGGACCTCGGCAAGCTGGAGGAGCACTTCGCCCCGGCCGCCGTCGAGATGGTCACCGAGGCCGACTTCGCCGGCCGCCCGGACCTGGTGCGCGGCTACGTCGGCCCGCAGGGCCTGGGCGACAAGGTCAAGTACGTCGCCGACCCGCGGGTGGCCCCCGGTACCGCCTGGATCACCGGCGCCAACAAGGAGCACACCCACGCGAAGAACGTCGTCGCCGGCCGTGACTTCGAGGTCGACGAGTACGTGGACGTCGTCGTGGTGCGCGACGGCGACCCCTGCCCGAAGTGCGGCACCGGCCTGAAGCTGGACCGCGCCATCGAGATCGGCCACATCTTCCAGCTGGGCCGCAAGTACGCCGACGCCCTCAAGCTGGACGTCCTCGGCCAGAACGGCAAGCCGGTCCGCGTGACCATGGGCTCCTACGGCGTCGGCGTCTCCCGCGCGGTCGCCGCCCTCGCCGAGCAGCACGCCGACGAGCACGGTCTGGTCTGGCCCAAGGAGGTCGCCCCGGCCGACGTACACGTCGTCGCCGCCGGCAAGGCGGTGCAGACCGAGCTGGCGCTCGACGTCGCGGAGCGGCTGCGGTCCGCCGGCCTGCGCGTCCTGGTCGACGACCGGGCCGGTGTCTCCCCGGGCGTGAAGTTCACCGACGCCGAGCTGATCGGCGTACCGCAGATCCTGGTGGCCGGCCGCCGCTCCGCCGAGGGCGTGCTGGAGCTCAAGGACCGCAAGACCGGCGAGCGCGAGGAACTGTCCGTCGAGGACGCCATCGCCCGTCTGTCCGCCTGACCCCTGACCGGCTCGCGCCCCGCGCCCCTTCGGGGGAGCGGGGCGCGAGCCGTGTGGCGTTGCCGTGGTCGGGGCCGGTGGACTTGCGGGTGCGGGACTTTCCGTCGTGGGCGTCCCGGTGGTCACGTGGCTCCGCGCCGGGGCCCCGCCGCATCCATGACGTGCCCGCCGGGAGGCGCGGGGCTCGATGCCTGTCGGGTTCCTGCCGCGTCCACGCCGTGCTCAAGCCCCCTGGCCGCGGAGGCCGGGCGTCGGGCGGCCGTCGACGCGGTTCTGCGTCCTGCTCCGCGCGGAGCGGTTGCGGGCGGTGTCCTGTGGATCGCGCCGGGAGCCGCAGAGGGCTCGGTGCCTGTCGGGTCCCTGCGGTGCCGGCGCCCTGCTCGGGCCCGTGGTCGCGGCGAGCGGACCGGTCCCGGCGGGCACCGCGCGCCCGGCGTCTCCGGGAAAGGGGCCCTGGAGCGCGAAAGGCGGCCCGGCCGTGCGGGCCGGGGCCCGCGGTGCGTCCCGCCGTGCCGGGCGCCGCCCGCCGGGGCTACAGCCAGCCCGCGAATTCGAGCAGCAGCTCCGCGTCCTTCGGGCGGCCCACTCGCAGGGCCCGGGCTCCGGACTCCACCGCGCGGAACAGGGTCCAGCCCCGCAGCCGTTCCAGGTCCACCTCCAGCGACTCCGCGAGCCGCTTGATCCGGCGCCGGGTGGTGGACGCCCCGGACGGGTTGGCGATCAGGTCCTCCACCCGGTCGCGCACCAGCCGCGCGAGATCGAAGGCGCACTCACCGACCACCGGGTCCGGCCCCACCGCCAGCCAGTGCATCCGCTCCCCGGCGAGCACCTTGCTCTGCCGGAACGTGCCGTGCAGCAGCCGGTGGTCCGGCGGCGCGGCCAGCAGTTCCGCACGGGCCGTGAGCGCCGCGTCCACCAGCGGTGCCGTCTCCGGCTCGGCCAGCGCGCCCGCCCGCATCGCCTCCGCCTGCCGCCCGGTCCGCTCCGCAACCGTCTCGAAGGCATGCCCGTCCGGCGGCTCGACCCACAGCCGTCGCAGCGTCCCCGCCGCCTCCAGCAGCGCCTTCGCCTCCGGCAGCGACCGCACCGACACATCCGGATGCAGCCGCTCCAGCAGCAGCGCCCCGTCCGCGCTGTCCCCGGCGTCCGACTCCAGCAGCTGTACGGCACCCCGTCCCGCCCAGTGCGCCAGCGCCGCCCGCTCGCTCTCGGGCCGGGCCCGGCCGGGGGCCAGCTTCAGCACCGCCGGTGTGCCGTCCGCCCGCCGGACCAGTACCACCAGGCTGCTGCGGCCGCCCGGCACCTGGACCCGCTCCACGGTCAACTCGCGCCGCGCGACCGTCCGTTCGGCCGTCTCCGGCAGCCGTGCCAGCCAGTCGTCCCCGGCCGGCGCCGTCTCACCGAGCGCCCGCACCAGCCGCCGGGGCGGTTCGAAAACCATGCGCGAGTCGTTTCCTTCCTCTCCTGAGCCTGCCCCGCGGGCGGCTCCGCCGTCACCTCGACGGGGACGCCGAGGTACTCGGCCCCGCCGCACCCGTGTCGTCACCGGTCCGCTCGGCGAGCCCAGGGAAGGCTACGCTCTCCCCGCTCCAGCGCACCGCCCGCACCGCGGCCTCCCGCAGTGCCCCGGCGGCCGCACCGCGCCGCTCCCCGGCCGTCGCCCGGACCAGGTCCGAGTAGACACCGGCCACCCGCTCCTCCAGATCGGCGGCGAGCCGCACCGCGGCCGCGGAGTCCGCCACCTGGAACGGCAGCGCGTACGCGGCGCTCGCGGCGACCGGCTCGCCGCCCAGCTCGCGCACCTCGCGCACCAGCGCGTCCCGGCGGGCCCGGTGCGCGTCGTACGCCGCGCGGGCCTGCTTCAGCCGCTTGTCGCCGACGCGCCCGCCGACGACGCCGTACCCGTACACCGCGGCGTGCTCCGCCGCCAGCGCGGCCTGCAGCGCGGTCAGTTCGGCAGATCCGTCCCGCTCGCTCACTTGGCCCCCTCGGTCAGCAGATACGCGTGCGCCGCCCCGGCCGCCGCCGCCGACGCCATCAGCCGGGCCAGCTCGCCCGGCACGTCCAGCAGGTCCTTCGCCCGGCGGTCGGCGAGGCTCCGTTCGGCGGTGGCGAGGAACGCCAGCGCGTCCTTCTCGCCGGCGGGCACGGCCAGGGCCGGCGAGGACGCGGCCGCGGCCGTCGGTGCGGCAGAACCGGCGGAGCCGGACACCGGCGCCTGCGTGCCGGTGGCGGTGCGGCCGGCGAACGCCGCCCGGTGCGCCGCGACCTGCGCCCGCAGCGGTCCCAGCGGCTCCGCCAGCGCGGGGTGCGCGGCGAGCACCGCGTCGTACCGCTCCAGCAGCCCCTCACTGTCCCGGGCCGCACGCGCGCGTGCCCGCGCGGTCACCGAAGGGGTCCCGCCGGCGGCGGAGTCGGGACCGGCCGAGCAGCCCACCAGCAGGGCGGCCCCGGCGGCCGAGGCGAGCAGGGATCTTCTGCGCGGACCCGAGAGGGTGCGCGGCGGCGGAGGGTACGACACTGCAGACGTCCTCGGGCACTCGTACGAAGGGAACGGCAGGCAACGGCAGGGAACCGCAAGGAGGGGCGACGCCCATCGGGCGGCATGCCCGTGATCACCGTACCCGCGCCCCGCTGGTACGCCACTCACCGGCACCGCGCGTACACAGGTGGACGGCAACAGTCCCTGCGACCGGATACCCTTTGATCAGACACGCGACCCATCCCACAACAGCACACGCGGCCGAGGAGTCACCCGGATGAGCACCACCCAGAGCGAGAGGCTGCGAGAGCTGCTCGAACCGCTCGTCACCTCCCAGGGGCTGGACCTCGAAGAGATCGCCGTGGAATCCGTCGGACGCAAGCGTGTGCTGCGCGTGACCGTCGACTCCGACACCGGAGCGGACCTGGACCGGATCGCCGATGTGAGCCGCGCGCTCTCGGCGAAGCTCGACGAGACCGACGCGATGGGCGACGACGCGTACGACCTGGAGGTCGGCACCCCCGGCGCGGAGCGCGCCCTGACCGAGCACCGGCACTTCGTGCGCGCCACCGACCGGCTGGTGAGGTTCCAGCTGACCGACGGCGGCGAAGTGGTCGCGCGCATCCTCGAAGTGGACGAGGAGGGCATCGAGGTCGAGGTGCCCGGGGTGAAGGGCCGCAAGGCGACCGCCCGCAGACTCGGTTTCCCGGAGATCGCGAAGGCGCGCGTGCAGGTCGAGTTCAACCGCAAGGACAAGAAGGACATGAAGGAAGAGGAGGAGGCGTAGCCGTGGACATCGACATGAGCGCCCTGCGGGGCTTGGTGCGGGAGAAGGAGATCTCCTTCGACCTGCTGGTCGAGGCGATCGAGTCGGCCCTCCTCATCGCCTACCACCGCACCGAGGGAAGCCGCCGGCACGCGCGCGTGGAGCTCAACCGGGAGACCGGGCATGTGACCGTGTGGGCGAAGGAGGACCCGGAGGACCTCGAAGAGGGCCAGGCGCCCCGCGAGTTCGACGACACCCCGTCCGGCTTCGGCAGGATCGCCGCCACCACCGCCAAGCAGGTGATCCTGCAGCGGCTGCGCGACGCCGAGGACGACGCGACGCTCGGCGAGTACGCCGGCCGCGAGGGCGACATCGTCACCGGCGTGGTCCAGCAGGGCCGCGACCCCAAGAACGTGCTCGTGGACATCGGCAAGCTCGAGGCCATCCTGCCGGTGCAGGAGCAGGTGCCGGGCGAGACGTACCAGCACGGCCTGCGCCTGCGGTCGTACGTCGTCCGGGTGGCCAAGGGCGTCCGCGGCCCCTCGGTGACCCTCTCCCGCACGCACCCCAACCTGGTGAAGAAGCTCTTCGCCCTGGAGGTGCCGGAGATCGCCGACGGCTCGGTCGAGATCGCCGCGATCGCCCGCGAGGCCGGTCACCGCACCAAGATCGCCGTGCGGTCCACCCGTTCGGGCCTGAACGCCAAGGGCGCCTGCATCGGCCCCATGGGCGGCCGGGTGCGCAACGTGATGGGCGAACTGAACGGTGAGAAGATCGACATCGTCGACTGGTCGGACGACCCGGCCGAGATGGTGGCGAACGCGCTGTCACCCGCCCGGGTGAGCAAGGTGGACGTCGTGGACCTGGCCGCCCGGTCCGCCCGGGTGACCGTGCCGGACTACCAGCTGTCGCTGGCGATCGGCAAGGAAGGGCAGAACGCCCGGCTCGCCGCCCGGCTGACCGGCTGGCGGATCGACATCCGGCCGGACACCGAGCAGGCCGGGGACCGCGACGGGGAATAGATCTCGGCCGAGTGGCGCTGAGATCACGTCAGCTCGCAGCAAGCAAGCGTTCGACTTTTCCCCCGAAGGGGTGAGGTCGGTTCGGGGAGGTAGACTTAGGAGTGTCTGGCCGGACGCAAGCCCGCGCATGCCCTGAGCGCACCTGTGTGGGGTGCAGGCAGCGAGCGGCCAAAGACGTTCTGCTGCGGACCGTGGCGGATCAGGAGCGGTGCGTTCCCGATCCTCGCGGTACGCTGCCCGGCCGGGGTGCGTACGTACACCCCGACCCGGTCTGTATCGACCAGGCGGTACGCCGCCGGGCGTTTCCTCGGGCGCTGCGCGTGCCCGGGCCGCTCGACGTAAAGGCGTTGCGCCGCTACGTCGAGCGACAGACAGTTGCCGAGCAGGCAACGCAGGCAACACCGTAGAAAGCGAGCCGTGCGGAACCCCCCGCGCGGCCTGGTACCTCGCGAGTCGAAAGCAGGTCGAGATTGCGATGAGCACTCGATGAGTACGCGATGAGTACGCCCATGAACTAGCGACGGTCCGGACGCAACCCGGACCTCAGAGGAGCGAAGTGGCTAAGGTCCGGGTCTACGAACTCGCCAAGGAGTTCGGTGTGGAGAGCAAGGTCGTCATGGCCAAGCTCCAGGAACTCGGTGAATTCGTCCGTTCGGCGTCTTCGACGATCGAAGCGCCCGTAGTACGCAAGCTGACCGACGCCTTCCAGGGTGGTGGCTCCGGCAAGTCCGGCAAGCCCGCCCCCCGCAAGGCTGCCCCCAGGCCCGCCGCGCCGTCTCCGGCGCAGGCGGCCCGTCCGGCTGCACCGAAGCCGGGCGCCCCCAAGCCGCCGGCCGCCCCGCAGCCCGCGGCTCCGTCGGCTCCCGCCGCCTCGACGCCGGCCCCCGGCCCGCGTCCGGTCCCGGGTCCGAAGCCCGCGCCGCGTCCGGCGCCGGCCGCCCCGGAGTTCACCGCTCCGCCGGCTCCGCCCGCGCAGACCCCGCAGGCTCCGGCCGCGCAGGGCCCGCGTCCCGGCGGCGCCCGTCCGGGTGCGCCGAAGCCCGGTGGCCGTCCCGCGGCTCCCGGTCAGGGCCAGGGTGGCCGTCCCGGCCAGGGTGCCCAGCGCCCCGGTGGCCAGGGTCAGCGTCCGGGTGCCCGCCCGGCCGGCCCGCGTCCGGGCAACAACCCCTTCACGTCCGGTGGCTCCACCGGTATGGCGCGCCCGCAGGCGCCCCGTCCGCAGGGCGGACCCCGGCCGGCCGGAGGCCACGGCGGTCCCGGTGCCCCCGGCGCCGGTCCCCGTCCGCAGGCTCCCGGCCAGGGCGGCGGTCCGCGTCCGCAGGCTCCGGGCGGTAACCGTCCGTCGCCGTCCGGCATGCCCCGCCCGCAGGGCGGTCCGCGTCCCGGCCCGGCCGGTCCGCGTCCGAACCCCGGCATGATGCCGCAGCGTCCCGCTGCCGGCCCGCGTCCCGGTGGCGGTGGCCCCGGCGGCCGTGGTCCCGGTGGCGGCGGTCGTCCCGGTGGCGGCGGCGGTCGTCCGGGTGGCGGCGGCTTCGCCGGTCGCCCGGGTGGCGGCGGTGGCGGCTTCGCCGGTCGTCCCGGTGGTCCCGGTGGCGGTGGCGGCGGCTTCGCCGGTCGTCCCGGTGGTCCCGGTGGCGGCGGTGGCCGTCCCGGCTTCGGTGGCCGTCCCGGCGGTCCCGGTGGCCGCGGTGGCACGCAGGGCGCCTTCGGCCGTCCCGGCGGTCCCGCGCGTCGTGGCCGCAAGTCGAAGCGGCAGAGGCGCCAGGAGTACGAGGCCATGCAGGCCCCGAGCGTCGGCGGCGTGATGCTGCCGCGCGGCAACGGCGAGGCCATCCGCCTCTCCCGCGGCGCGTCGCTCACGGACTTCGCGGAGAAGATCAACGCCAACCCGGCGTCCCTCGTCGCGGTCATGATGAACCTCGGCGAGATGGTCACCGCCACGCAGTCCGTCTCCGACGAGACCCTGCAGCTCCTCGCCGGCGAGATGAACTACACGGTTCAGATCGTCAGCCCCGAGGAGGAGGACCGCGAGCTGCTCGAGTCCTTCGACATCGAGTTCGGTGAGGACGAGGGCTCCGAGGAGGACCTGGTCGTCCGTCCGCCGGTCGTGACCGTCATGGGTCACGTCGACCACGGTAAGACCCGACTGCTCGACGCCATCCGCAAGACGAACGTCATCGCGGGCGAGGCCGGCGGCATCACCCAGCACATCGGTGCCTACCAGGTCGCGACCGAGGTCAACGACGAAGAGCGCAAGATCACCTTCATCGACACCCCTGGTCACGAGGCGTTCACCGCCATGCGTGCCCGTGGTGCGAAGTCGACCGACATCGCGATCCTGGTCGTCGCGGCCAACGACGGCGTCATGCCGCAGACGGTCGAGGCGCTCAACCACGCCAAGGCCGCCGAGGTGCCGATCGTCGTCGCGGTCAACAAGATCGACGTCGAGGGTGCCGACCCGACCAAGGTGCGCGGTCAGCTGACCGAGTACGGCCTGGTGGCCGAGGAGTACGGCGGCGACACGATGTTCGTCGACATCTCCGCCAAGCAGGGTCTGCACATCGACTCGCTGCTGGAGGCCGTGGTCCTCACGGCCGACGCCTCGCTCGACCTGCGGGCCAACCCGCACCAGGACGCGCAGGGCATCTCGATCGAGTCCCGTCTCGACCGCGGCCGCGGTGCCGTGGCGACGGTCCTCGTCCAGCGAGGCACGCTGCGGGTCGGCGACACGATGGTCGTGGGCGACGCCTACGGCCGGGTGCGCGCCATGCTCGACGACAACGGCAACAACGTCGCCGAGGCCGGACCCTCGACGCCGGTCCAGGTCCTGGGCCTGACCAACGTCCCGGGTGCGGGCGACAACTTCCTGGTGGTCGACGAGGACCGTACGGCCCGTCAGATCGCCGAGAAGCGTGCCGCCCGTGAGCGCAACGCCGCGTTCGCCAAGCGCACGCGCCGCGTGTCGCTGGAGGACCTGGACAAGGTGCTCAAGGCCGGCGAGGTCCAGCAGCTGAACCTGATCATCAAGGGTGACGCTTCCGGTTCGGTCGAGGCCCTCGAGTCCTCGCTGCTCCAGCTGGACGTCGGCGAAGAGGTCGACATCCGCGTCCTGCACCGCGGCGTCGGTGCGGTCACGGAGTCCGACATCGACCTGGCGATGGGCTCGGACGCCATCGTGATCGGCTTCAACGTCCGCGCGGCCGGCCGCGCGGCGCAGATGGCCGAGCGCGAGGGCGTGGACGTCCGGTACTACTCGGTCATCTACCAGGCGATCGAGGAGATCGAGGCGGCCCTCAAGGGCATGCTCAAGCCGGAGTACGAGGAGGTCGAGCTCGGCACGGCGGAGATCCGCGAGGTCTTCAAGTCGTCCAAGCTGGGCAACATCGCCGGTGTGCTCATCCGGTCCGGCGAGGTCAAGCGCAACACCAAGGCGCGCCTCATCCGCGACGGCAAGGTGGTCGCGGAGAACCTCAACATCGAGGGCCTGCGTCGCTTCAAGGACGACGTCACCGAGATCCGCGAAGGCTACGAGGGTGGTATCAACCTCGGAAACTTCAACGACATCAAGGTCGACGACGTCATCGCGACGTACGAGATGCGAGAGAAGCCGCGGGTGTAACACCCACGGTTCGCCGCCGGCCGGCGGGACTGCGGTCCCGCCGGCCGGCGTGCCGTTGCCCGGGGGCTCCGTCCCCGGGCAACGGTCCGGCCGACGGTGCCGCGGAAACCCTGTCGAGCCACCGGCGGGTACGGGGTACCGTTCTTGGTGTCCCCGGCCATACGGACCCGGGGCCACCGATCCCGTACCGGCGGGTGAACCGGTTACACACATGTACGTGGGGACTCTGTCCTTCGACCTGCTCCTCGGCGACGTCCACTCGCTGAAGGAGAAGCGCTCCGTCGTCCGCCCGATCGTCGCCGAACTCCAGCGTAAGTACGCGGTGAGCGCGGCCGAGGTGGACCACATGGACCTCCACCGGCGAGCGATCATCGGCATGGCCATGGTCTCCGGCGACACGGCGCACCTCGCCGACGTACTGGACCGGTGCGAACGGCTGGTCGCCGGCCGCCCCGAAGTGGAACTGCTGTCCGTGAGACGGCGCCTCCACGGTGAAGACGACTGACGACGACCAGACCAACAGAACGCCAGAAGAAGAAAGAACGGGAGACGGACCAGTGGCCGACAACGCGCGGGCGAAAAGGCTGGCGGACCTCATCCGGGAGGTGGTGGCCCAGAAGCTGCAGCGCGGGATCAAGGACCCGCGGCTCGGCTCGCACGTCACCATCACGGACACCCGGGTCACGGGTGACCTGCGGGAGGCGACCGTCTTCTACACGGTCTACGGGGACGACGAGGAGCGGCAGGCCGCGGCCGCCGGCCTGGAGAGCGCCAAGGGCATCCTGCGCTCCGAGGTCGGCCGCGCGGCCGGTGTGAAGTTCACGCCGACCCTCAGCTTCGTCGCGGACGCCCTTCCGGACACCGCCCGCACCATCGAGGACCTCCTCGACAAGGCCCGGCAGTCCGACGCGAAGGTCCGCGAGGCCTCCGCGGGCGCGGCGTACGCGGGCGGCGCCGACCCGTACCGCAAGCCGGACGAGGACGAGAGCGCCGAGACGGACGGCGACGCCGCGGAATGACCCAGAAGCACACCACGCCCGACGGCCTTGTCATCGTCGACAAGCCGTCGGGCTTCACTTCGCACGACGTGGTCGCCAAGATGCGCGGCATCGCCCGGACCCGCCGGGTCGGCCACGCGGGCACCCTCGACCCCATGGCGACCGGCGTCCTGGTCCTCGGTGTCGAGCGTGCCACCAAGCTCCTCGGGCACCTCGCGCTGACCGAGAAGGAGTACCTGGGCACCATCCGCCTGGGCCAGAACACGCTCACCGACGACGCCGAGGGGGAGATCATCTCCACCGCGGACGCCTCCGAGGTGACCCGGGACGCCATCGACGCCGGCATCGCCAAGCTGACCGGCGCCATCATGCAGGTGCCGTCCAAGGTCAGCGCCATCAAGATCAACGGCGTGCGGTCGTACAAGCGGGCCCGTGAGGGCGAGGAGTTCGAGATCCCGGCCCGCCCGGTCACCGTGTCCTCGTTCGCGGTGTACGACGTCCGTGACGCCGTCGCCGAGGACGGCACCGCCGTGCTCGACCTGGTCGTCTCGGTGGTCTGCTCGTCCGGTACCTACATCCGCGCCCTCGCCCGCGACCTGGGCGCCGACCTGGGCGTCGGCGGCCACCTCACCGCGCTGCGCAGGACGCGCGTCGGGCCGTACAAGCTCGACTCCGCGAAGACGCTCGACCAGCTCCAGCAGGAGCTGACCGTGATGCCCATCGCCGAGGCGGCCACGGCGGCGTTCCCGCGCTGGCGGGTGGACGCCCGGCGCGCCGGGCTGCTGCTCAACGGCGTCCGCCTGGAGATGCCCGAGGAGTACGCGGGCGCCGGACCCGTCGCCGTGTTCGACCTGGAGGGCCGATTCCTCGCCCTCGTCGAGGAGCAGAAGGGCAAGGCGAAGAGCCTGGCCGTCTTCGGCTGACCGGGACCCGGCCTCCGGGCGGCGCTCAAGCCTGCCCGTGGAGCGGCGGCGGCCACGGGGTACCGCCGGTGCCGCCGCTCCACGGGTCCCCCCTCGGTTCCCCCACCCCTAGGGTGTATCCAGCCGCCCCCGCTCATTCACCCGACCGGGCGGGCGCTCGGAGTGAACCGGGGGAGCGGAAGGGGGCGCTTTCGCTCCGCGAACTGTCCCGCTGATCATCCCCCGCCTACCGTCGAAGACGAGGGCACGCGTGTACGGGCGGGGAGGGTACGGCCATGGCGGCACAGGACGAAAAGCCAGAACCCACCGACGCCTTGGACCCCGCCCGGCCCATCAACCGCACGGAGTTCCCGGACCCCGGCGACGGCGACTCGAGCGGGGCCGTCGTCCCGGGCGAGGTGAGCACGGCCGGCCGCACGGACGGGGCCGGCGCCGCGGGGCGGGACGGCTTCCCCGCCCAGACCGGCGACAGCGCCCCCGCCGCTGCTTCGGGACCGGTTGGCGGCCCAGGCCCCATCGGCTACCCGAGCGTGACCGGATCGCCGAGCCCCGTCGGCGATCCGGGCAGGGTCGGTGGCTCAGACGGGATCGGCGTCCCCAGGCAGACCGTCAAAGCGAGCTGGGTCGGCCTCCCGGGCTGGATCGCCGCCCCGAGGGGGAGTGGCGATTCGAGCCGTGTGGCCGTCCAGGACGGGGCCGGTGGCTCCAGCGGTGCCGGCGGCCCGGAGTCGACCGGTGGCCTGGGCGGGGGCGGTGGCTCCAGCCGTGCCGGCGCACTTGGGGCGACCGGAGACTCGGGCTCGACCGCCGTTCCGGGCGGGACCGTTGCCCCGTGGCGGGCCGGCGGCCTGGAGCCGCCATGCGGGCTGAAGGAGTCCGGTGGCCCGAGGGCAGCCGGTGATTCGGGGCGTGTCGACGGCCCAGGGCCGATCGTCGGTCCGAGGGCGTCCGGTGAGTCGGGGCGTGCCGACGGCCCGGGGCCGATCAGCGGGCTGAAGGGAACCGGCGATTCGAGCCGGACCGGTGATTCGCGGCATGCCGTCGGCCCGATCCCGGTCGACGGCCCGATCCCGATCGACGGCCCGGAGCGGATCGGCGGGCCGGGGCCGATCGCCTGGCTGGGGCCGATCGCCGGGCCAAAAGAGACCGGCGGTCAGAGCGTGACCGGCTATCCCGGGCGGGCCGGTGCCCTGAGCCGGATCGCCGTGCCGGGTCGGGCCGTTGTCGCCGGCCGTGGTCGTGGCGCGGACCGCGCCGGGTTCGACGGGCTCGTGCAGATCCGTGATCTGGCCGGGCGTCCCCGGGGCACGGGGTTTCTGGCCGATCACAGTGGCACCCTCCTCACCAGTCACGAGGCCGTCGACGGGCTCGGGCGGCTCGTACTGCACGCCGCCGGGCAGCGCACCTGCCTGGTCGGCGTCGAGGCCGTCACCGCGCTGCCCGAGCTCGGGCTGGCCCTGGTGCGTACGGAGGGGCTGGACGTGGCGCCGCTGCCGCTGACGGTTCGCGAACGGGTCGAGTCCGGTGCCTACGTCAGAGTCGCCGCCGGCTGCTGGCGCGAGGCACGCGTACTGGCCGCCACCCAGGTGACCTACACCGCGACCGACCGCTTCCACCTCATCGACGACGCCCTGGAACTCGCCATCGGAACGGCGGGTCAGGACGCGCTCCGGCTCGGCGGTGGCGCGACCGGGGGACCGGTGCTCGACGCCGGGACCGGTGCGGTGCTCGCCGTGCTCGGCACCGCCCTGCGCTCCGCCCGGCGCGACACCGGGTTCGCGGTGCCCCTGCGACCGGCGGCCGAGGGCCCGCTCGCCGAACTGCTCACCCGCAACGCGGCGACCGTGCCCGCCCACGGCGCCGACCTCAACCTGGCCGGTGTCCTCGAACTGGCCGCCACCTCCGTGGGCCAGGACGGCCCGCCCGGCGCCCTGGCCGGACACACCGGCGCGGCCGGCCTCACTCCCGTGCGGCCGGTCGAACGAGAGCGAGTGACAGTCGAGTTGGGTGCCTTCGCCGATGCCGATGCCGGTGGCCATGGCGATGGTGCGGCCGCCGCGGGACGCGCCGTGCTCGGCCTCGTCGGCGCCCCGGGCAGCGGCCGTACGACGGAACTCGGGGCCCTCGCCGCCCGCCGCCATGGGGCCGGGCGGCCCGCCCCCACCCTGTGGCTGCGTGGTGCCGACCTCGAGGACGCCGACGGGTCCGTGGCCGACGCGGTGCGCCGCTGCCTGGCGCGCGCCGCGCGTATCGTCGCCGCCGGTCCCTCCGCGCCGCCCGCAGGTACCGCCGACCCCACTCCCGAGCGGGTGGCCGGCCTCGCACGGCGGGCGGGCCGGCCGCTGCTGCTCCTGCTCGACGGACCGGAGGAGATGCCGCCCGCCCTCGCCGGCCGACTGCCCGAGTGGATCAGGGACACGGCGGAGTGGCTGGGGGAGACCGGGACGCGGCTGGTGGTGGCCTGCCGGGAGGAGTACTGGGAGCGTGCCGGAGCCGAGCTCCCCGCCGGTCTGCTGCACGCCCCGACCACGGCGGAAGCCGGGGCCCCGCTGCCGCCGTGCGTGCGGATCGACGATCTCACCCGCGAGGAGGCCCGCGAGGCCCGTGCCCGCTACCGCGTCCCCGAGGGAGTCCTCGACGACCGCGACGCCCGGCACCCGCTCACCCTGCGCCTGCTCTCCGAGGTCCGCGCCGCCCTTCCGGACGACGTTCCGCCCGCCGGCCCCGTCGACCGGCACGAGGTCCTCGCCGCCCACCTGGACCTGATGTGCCTGCGTGTCGCGGTCCGCCTCGCCGCCGAGAACGGCCTGCGCGGCACGGCCGTACGGCGGCTCGCCGCCCGGGTGGCCGGGCAGGCGCACGAGGCCGCCCGGCGCAGCCTCGGCACCGGACAGGGCGAGCTGGACCGGGAGTCCTTCGAGGCGGTGTTCCCGTGGGGGCCCGCTCCGGCGCGGCTGGGCGGCGGCTCCGGCTGGGCCTCCGCCGTCCTCGCCGAAGGTCTCCTGGTCCCGGCCGGCGACGGCTACCGCTTCGCCCACGAGGAACTGGCCGACTGGATCCAGGGTCTGCACCTCGACCTGGACGAGGCCCTCGACGCCCTCGTCCACCGCCCCCCGCGGGATCCGCACCTCACGCCCCTGCCGCACCACCGAGTCGGACCGGTGGTCCAGGCCCTGCTCCTGCTCGCCCGCCAGCAGGGCCACCGCGAACTCACGCTGCGACTCCGTGAGTTGACGGACGCCATCGACACGGAGCCGAATTCCTGGTGGCCCGCCCGGCTCCTCGCCCGTACTCTGCTGGCCGTCCCGGACGCGACGCCGTACACCGTGGTGCTGCGCATCCTCGCCGATCACATCGTCACCTGGCGCCGCGAACAGCGCCCTGTGCCCACCGAGTTCGGGCCGGCCTTCTGGACCGCACTGCCCGTCCCGGTCGAGGAACGCCTCTCGTTGCTGCGCGAGCTGGTCCTGGCGGACACCGCGCCACCGGAGCCGGCCGACGCGGGCGGACGTCACCTCGACGCCGTGGCCCGGCTGCTCGCCGCCCGGCCCCGCGTCGTACAGCCGTACCTGGCCGGCTGGTTCGACGACGAGCGGCCGCTGCCCGCGGCCCCGGACGCCACCGTGGCCACCGCAGCCCAGGCGCTGCTGCACACCCACCGGCACGGGGCCCTGGACGACCTGACCGAGGTGCTCGCCACCAGTGCGCACCCGCGCGCCGACGAACTGCTCGCCGTCCTCGCCGAGGACGAGCCCTCGGCGCTCTGCCGGGCCGTCGACCGCTGGGCGCACGACGAGCGCCCCGCCCGCCGCGCCGCGGCCGTCGTGTCCGGGCTGCGCGCGGCCCCCCACGTCCACTCGGCGGCCGACCGGGAGCTGCTGCGCTACGCCGCCCTCGCCCTGCTCGCCCGCCCCGCCGACCGCACGCTGCACGGCGGTGCCCTCGCCCTCCTGGTCCGCGACCCCGCAACCCGTGAACGGCACCTGACCGAGGCCCTGCGCCACTTCGCCGACGGCGATCCGCTGTTCCCGCCCGCCGCCCTGGTCCCGGTCCTGGACACCCACCCCGGGCCGGTCCTGGAGGCGTTCCGCGCCCGCCTGAGCGGTGATGGCGGCCCGGACGCCGGGGAGACACTGCGCCCGCTCGCCGACATCACCTCCCATGCCGTCGCCGGCCGGGTCGCCGCCCTGGTCCGGGACGCGGTGGAGACACGCCCGGAGCTGGCCGCGCCCGTGGCCGACTACGTGGACCGCTGCCTGGACCGGGGCCCCGCCACCCGCTCCGTACTGCTGCCCCTGGTCACCGGACTGCTCGACGACGGCCCCGAGGAGGTCCGGGCGGCCCTGGCCACCGTCCTCGCCGCCCCCGGAGCCCTCGCCTCACGGCCCCTGCGCCGCGAGCTGCTCGACCTCCTGCTCGCCCACGAGCGGGAGCCGTCCGTCCTGGACGCCGTCCTGTACGCCGCGGCCCCGCACGGAGACGGCCGGGAGACGGAGCTGCGCGCACTGGTCCACCGCACCGGGCTGCTCCTCGTCCGCACCCCCGAGGGCGCCACCCGCTTCGACTGCGCCCTGGTCGACCTGGCCCGGCACGCGCCCGGCTTCGCCGCCCGGATGGCCCGCTGGCTGAGCGAGGCCCCCGACGACTGGGCCGCGGTGGTGGGCCCCAGCGCCCACCGCATGATCGACAACCTGGCCGGCGTCCGCGTACCGGCCTGAGCTGCCGGGGAACGTGCGCCCGGTCACAGCCTCCATGCCGATGCGGGCGCCGGGCACCCGGCATGGCACCCTTAGACCTGCACAAGAGGTCAACGGTAGACACGGACAAGGGTTCGAGGAGCGGTCACAGTGCAGCGCTGGCGTGGCTTGGAGGACATCCCCCAGGACTGGGGGCGCAGCGTCGTCACCATCGGTTCCTACGACGGCGTCCACCGCGGCCACCAGCTGATCATCAAGCACGCCGTCGACCGCGCCCGCGAGCTGGGTGTCCCGGCCGTCGTCGTCACCTTCGACCCGCACCCCAGTGAGGTCGTCCGCCCCGGCAGCCACCCGCCGCTGCTCGCCCCGCACCACCGCCGGGCCGAGCTGATGACGGAACTGGGCGTCGACGCCGTCCTGATCCTCCCCTTCACGACCGAGTTCTCGAAGCTGTCGCCCGCCGAGTTCGTGGTCAAGGTCCTGGTCGACAAGCTGCACGCCAAGGAGGTCGTCGAGGGCCCGAACTTCCGCTTCGGCCACAAGGCGGCCGGCAATGTCGGGTTCCTCACCGAGCAGGGCGAGATCTACGACTTCGGGGTCGAGGTCGTCGACCTGTACGTCACCGGCGAGGCGGGCGGCGGCGAGCCGTTCTCCTCGACCCTGACCCGGCGCCTGGTCGCCGAGGGCGATGTGACCGGCGCCCGCGAGATCCTGGGCCGTCCGCACCGCGTGGAGGGCGTGGTGGTGCGCGGTGCCCAGCGCGGCCGTGAGATGGGCTTCCCCACGGCCAACGTGGAGACGCTCCCGCACACCGCGATCCCGGCCGACGGCGTGTACGCCGGCTATCTGCACGCGCAGGGCGAGGCCATGCCGGCCGCGATCTCGGTGGGCACCAACCCGCAGTTCGACGGCACCGAGCGCACGGTGGAGGCGTACGCCATCGACCGCGTCGGCCTCGATCTGTACGGCCTGCACGTCGCCGTCGACTTCGTCGCCTATGTCCGCGGCCAGGCGAAGTTCGAGTCGCTCGAGGCGCTGCTGGAGCAGATGTCCGACGACGTGAAGCGGTGCCGGGAGATCGTGGCCGCGGAGGCGTAGACCCCCTGGACATGGAAGGGCGGCCGGTGCGATGCGCACCGGCCGCCTTTCGTCGTACCGTCCCCGTGGCCTACCGCTGCGGCGGAGCCTGCGGGGGCTGGGCCTGGGGCGGGGCGGGCTGCGGCGGATAGGGCTGGGCGGGGGCGTCCTGCTGGTGGGGCGGGCCCGGCTGTGCCTGCTGCCCCGGGTACGGCTGCGCCTGCCCCGGCTGTGCCTGCTGCGGCGGGTACGGCTGCTGCTGCGGCGCGTACGGCTGGCCGGGCTGCTGCGGATAGGGCTGGCCCTGGTGTGACTGACCCGGATACGGCTGACCCGGATACGGCTGACCGGGGTAGGGCTGGTCCGCCGCGGGCTGTCCGGGGTACGGCTGGCCCGGCATCGGCTGACCCGGGTACGGCTGGGCCGGCATCTGCCGGCCCGGCATCGGCGGGGCGGCCACCGGAGGCGGGTTGCCGTCGTTGGTCCACAGACCGTGCATCTGCTGGTGCCGCACGATGTCCTCGGCGACCATGGCCGCGAGGTTGAAGTACGCCTCCCGCACCTTCGGCCGCATCATGTCGAGGTCGACCTCGGCACCGGCGGCCAGATGCTCGTCGAAGGGCACCACGATCACCCCGCGGCAGCGGGTCTCGAAGTGCGAAACGATGTCCTCGACCTTGATCATCTTGCCGGTCTCGCGTACCCCGGAGATGACCGTGATCGACCGGGAGACCAGGTCGGCGTAGCCATGCGCGGACAGCCAGTCCAGCGTGGTGCTGGCGCTGCTCGCCCCGTCGACGGACGGCGTCGAGATGATGATCAGCTGGTCGGCGAGGTCGAGCACCCCGCGCATCGCGCTGTAGAGCAGGCCCGTGCCGGAGTCGGTGAGGATCACCGGGTACTGCCTGCCCAGCACGTCGATGGCGCGCCGGTA
The DNA here is from genome assembly GCF_040631045.1 of Streptomyces sp. NPDC005706. Taxonomy (NCBI): domain Bacteria; kingdom Bacillati; phylum Actinomycetota; class Actinomycetes; order Kitasatosporales; family Streptomycetaceae; genus Streptomyces; species Streptomyces sp. NPDC005706. The sequence goes on from NZ_JBEXYS010000040.1 coordinate 22,539, forward strand.
GTCCTCGTCGTTGAACGTGGTCGAGACGGCCGGGTCGACGTCGTTGGCGATGATCTCCAGACCGGAGGGCGCCTGCGACGTGAACCGCCGGATGTCCATGTACGAGTTCAGGTACGGGATCGCCTGGACCAGATCGCGGATGGTCGCCCCGGTCTCCCGGCGCACCCGGCGGCCGAGCGTGCCGGCGTCCGGGTTCGCGTCGATCGCGAGGATCTTGTCCTGCCGCTCGGTGGCGAGGGTCGAGCCGAGGGCGGTGGTGGTGGTCGTCTTGCCGACGCCGCCCTTGAGGCTGATGACCGCGATCCGGTAGCAGGACAGCACCGGCGTGCGGATCAGGTCCAGCTTCCGCTGCCGCTCTGCCTCCTCCTTCTTCGCGCCCAGCTTGAAACGGGACCCGACGGCGGCGGGCCGGCCGCTCTTCGCCTTCTGCCGCTTGTTGTTGAGCAGCCGGTCCGAGGACAGCTCCACGGCCGCGGTGTAACCCAGCGGCGCGGCACCCGGGTTGGTCGGCTGCCGCTGGTCGTGCTGGATCGGCTGCGGCCATGCGGCACCGGCCCGGGGATCGGCGGCCGGCTGCGCGGCCTGGCCCGCCGCACCGGCCTCCGGGTTCTGCGCGGACGGCTGCGGCTGTCCCGGCTGTCCCTGCTGGGGGAAGCCGTAACCGCCGGGCTGAGGCTGGGGGTTGGGCATGCCGGGGTGCTGCGGCTGGGGTGCGGCCGCGTTGGGCTGCTGCTGTCCCTGCTGGGGGAAGCCGTAGCCGCCGGGCGGGGTGGGGCCGGTGGGGGCCTGCTGCTGTCCCTGCTGGGGGAAGCCGTAACCGCCGGGCTGAGGCTGGGGGTTGGGCATGCCGGGGTGCTGCGGCTGAGGTGCGGCCGCGTTGGGCTGCTGCTGTCCCTGCTGGGGGAAGCCGTAGCCGCCGGGCGGGGTGGGGCCGGTGGGGGCCTGCTGCTGTCCCTGCTGGGGGAAGCCGTAACCGCCGGGCTGAGGCTGGGGGTTGGGCATGCCGGGGTGCTGCGGCTGAGGTGCGGCCGCGTTCGGCTGCTGCTGTCCCTGCTGGGGGAAGCCGTAACCGCCGGGCTGTTCGGGCGTGGGGCCCGGGTGTCCGGGTGCTCCGGCGGCCGGCGGCTGACCGGGCTGGCGCCAGGCGGCGGGCGCGGGCTGAGGCGCCTGCGGCTGGAACGGCGGCTGCTGCCCGGGCACACCTCCCGGGCCCTGCGCCGCGGCAGGCTCCGCCTGTCCGGCCGGCATCGGGCCCGGCTGCTGCTGCTGCGCTTGCGCGGCCTGCGCGGGCCACTGGGCGGCCGACGCAGGGGCGGCGGGCTGGTACGACGGCGGCAGCGGAGGCAGTCCGTTCTGCGCGGGCGGAGGCCCCCAGGCGGGCGGTGCGCCCTGGGGAGTGCCGGGAGCGGCCGGATCGGCAGGAGCGGAGTGCTGCGGGGCACCGGCCTGCGGAGCGCCACCCTCGGGCGTACCGTCCCGCGCCGGGACGTCGCCGGACTCCGGTGCGTCCGGCCGGGCGTCGGCGGCCGTGCCGTCCTGCGCCGACACGGCGACGGCGGCCTCGGCGGCCTCGTCGTCTTCGCTCCGGCCCTCGGGGGCGGTGCCTTCCGCGGCCCCTGTCTCCGTGTCGCCTTCCGCTTCCGAACCCGCGGGACCGGCCCCCGCCGCACTCTCTGCGGACCCGTCGGTCTCGGCGGACCCGGCGGGCTCCGTGACCTCGGCCGACTCGGCGGAGTGAGCGGCCGCATCGGCGTCCGCTCCCTCGGCGTCCCCGTCCGACGCGTCTACAGCGGCGACAGCGGCGACAGCGGCGACAGCGGCGGCATCGGAGTCACCGTCACCGCTGCCGTTCTCGCCGGCGCTCTTCTCTGCGGAGCCGTCCGGCGAAGCGACCTCGCCCTCGGCCCCAGCCGGGGGCTCACCGTCCTCCGCGAGCGGGCCGGCACCGTGAGCCAAAGCCTCGTCCGCGGCACCGGCGGCCTCCTCCGCGGCGGCCGCGCGCTCAGCCCGCTCCGCGATCTCGGCCATCTCGCGCTTCAGCGCGACGGCGGAGAACCGCATGGTCGCCCCGCTGTCCAGGTCCCCGTTGTCCGGCTCGGGCGCGGTCGGCGGCGCGGCGGCCGCGGCCGAGCTCTCCTGCCGGGGCGGTTCGGCCGGCCGCGACGGCTGCTGCGGCTCGAACCCCTCGGGCAGTCGCGGCACCGGAACCGGGCTCCCCGTCGGGGGCGCGGGAGGGGCGTACGGCGCACCGGGACCGCCGGCCGGAGCCTGCGAGGCGAACGGCGCCCCCGGGGCGGGAGCGGGCGGTGCGAAGGGCGCGCCCGGCGCGTGCGCCGGGGGAGCGGGCGGGACCGGCGGGGCGTACGGGGCGCCTGGCGTCGCCGTACCGGCCGCCGGAGTCGCGTACGGCGGCGGCGTCGGCCCCGAATCGGGGGCCCCGGACGGGAACTGCGGAAGCGGAGCGGCACCGGGGACACCAGCGCCGCCGGCCGTACCGGAACCATGGGCGCCACCGGCGTCGCCCGCGCCACCGGAACCTCCCTGCGTCCCGGACGCGTTCTGCGTGTACCAGGCGGGCGGGGCGTAGTCGATGGTGAACTCGCCGGTGGTCTCGATGGCCGATTCCGCGTCGGGCTGGTCATCGCCGGGTGTGGCCCAGCCCCCGCGGATGCCGTCCCGATCGCTGCTCACAGTTCCTCCTGGTGTGGTCGGGCACCCTCATGCCGTGCTCGGGGCGCCCCGTTCCGTCGTGCGATGTCGCCGGGGCCTCCCCGCGTGGGCCACTGGCCCCCTCAGTCGCGAAGCCGTTCCGCCCGCTCGCGGGAACTCGCGACGTGCCCTGCCCCAGCCTAATCACCAAAAGCGCGGGCCCGGCAGGCCCGTCCGCCCCCAACCTGCCTGCTCCGCGGCGTCACACCGGGCCTACGAGGGGCGGGGCGCGCATCGACGTACACCAAAACGTGACGAAAACGCACCGCGTTCAGCCCCCGGAGGCGCCGGAATTGACGCGAAAAGTCGCCAATCCAGCTCGAAAACGGGCCAAGTTGGACGCGTGTCAGTCCATCCGGCGTGCCACGCCCAGCAGCCCGGTCTCGGCGTCCGTCGCCCGCGTCATCACGTACTGCCGGTCCCGCTCGGTGCACCACAGGGTCACGCCGTCCGGAAGCGTGGGCAGCGCCTCGAGCTCCGGGCGCGGCAGCGCCAGCACCCGCCCGATCTCCGCCGCCTCGTCAGGCGACACCCGCTGCACACCCACCAGACGCGCCTGACGCATCAACCGCGGCGCCACCGGGCTCAGATACGGCAGCAACGTCAGCACCGACTGCCACGGCGCCGACGCCACCCGTCCACGCGGCGGCCGCATACCGCAGTCCCGCACCACCAGCACCGGCGTCCCCGCCGAGGCGCCCTGCGGGGGCACCCGGCCGACGTCGTACACCGCGAGGCCGTTCTGCCCGCCGCCCATGGCGTGCACCATCGGCATCCAGGCCTGGGCCCGGCCCGTCTCCACCGCCACCCGGGCACCCGTGGCGGCCGCGCGCAGGGCCATGACCTGCGCGGTCCACAGACCGCCGATGAGCACCATGTCGAACGGTGTCGGACGGTTGACCCCGAGCACCGCGGGCTGCCCCTCGGTGTCCAGGCCGACCACCACACCGTCGTCGCCGATCGGCAGGGACAGCGCGTCGGCCTGCTCCACAGGCAGTGTGTGCCGCGGATGGCGGGGGCCCAGCAGACCGAAGCCGGTCCGCAGCCGCTCGCCGAGACCCGCGCGCGACGGGGCCGCGCCCGGACGCGACCCACCCGGCTGGGTGGGCGAAGTCGTGATGGCCATCAGCGGGCACCTCCGAGCGGCAGGGTGGCCAGAACGCCAGGCAGCTGTTCCCGGTCCAGGCGGGCGAGCCCGGTCCGCGCCTCGCGCGCCGCACGCTCCAGATCGCGCCGGGCGTCGGTCAGTTCCTGGTTGCTGCGGCCGGTGATCCGCAGGTGACCCGTGATGGACACGTTCTGCTGCGCGCCCCTGGCCAGGGTCAGACTGAAGGTCGTCGCCAGCGCGGGCACCGCGGTCAGCCGCGCCACCAACTGTGCCAGCGAGCCCCCGGAACCGCCCAGTTGCGGCCAGCGACGCACCCAGTAGGTGGTGTGCCGGCGGTTGTCGCAGCGCCAGCTGCGGCTGGACTCCTCGGTGCGACGCTGCGGAGCCTCGCCCCGCCCGGCCTGGGCGGCCTGCGCCGTCACCATGGGGTTGGCGCACGCCGAGGTGGCGATGGCCGCCGTCAGCTCCTCCTCGTTGAGCACGCTCGCCCGGAACCCGGCGCCGGTCAGCCGGCTCGCCAGGTGCTCGGCCGAACGCGCCAGGCACTTCTGCGCCCCGAGCAGCCCGCCACCGCGCGCGGCGACCGCCTCCGGGCAGAGTTCGGGATCGAGCTTCAGCGCGATCCACGTGATGCGCACCGCGGGAGAACCGGTCTCCGCCTGCAGCGGCGCGTAGTTGCTCACCACCACCGACTGCTGCGGCAGGTGCAGCGCGGGCGCGGGCTGCGTGTGCACCACGATCTGCGCCGACTCGAGGTGGATCCCGTCGACTTCGAGGACGTCCCGCACGAGGGCCACCGGCAGCGGTCTGCGGCCGCGCTCCGCGCGCAACGCGCCCGCGTCCGACTCCACCTGGAGCACCGCGGTCAGGAAACCGCCGTCGCCCACCATGCCGATCGGCCGCTGATCGCGGTCGTCACCGCGGCTGTGGCTGTACGTGCGCAGGGACGGGTCGCACTCCACGGCGGGCGCCAGACCGGAGTCGGTGCCCACCGGCACCGGCGTGCCCGCGGCGCGCCGGTTGCGGGCCCGCAGCGCCAGCAGGGTGCCGAGCCACTCCGGCAGCGAGCGCCCCCGGCGCCGTACGACGGCGAGCACCACCAGCACCGCGGCGATCGCGCCCGCGACGATCAGCGCGACCGTGCCGACGAGCCAGCCGCACACCACGAGCGCGCCCGCGATCTCCAGCAGCACCAGCCGCTGCACCGCGAACGAACCGCCGCGCCCGGAACGGGACTCGGTGTGCGGAGCGAAAGCGCCCTGCGAGGACGCGGAAGCCCGCTCACCACGCCGCCCGGAGGAGGAAGAGCCGCGGGCACCCGACCGGCCCGCGTCACCCGATCGTGCCCCCGATTGCGATCGCGACCGGGCCCGCGTTGCGGAAGCCATCACTCCAAAACCCCCGAACTCTCCCGAAATCCCTTGCGCTCCGGTCCCTTCAAGCCCTGAGCACCCTACCCGTGCCACACGCACGTCCACGCAACAGGCATAGTAGGGGCCGGGTCTGACAGTCGAGGCACCAGACGCAACCGAGGACGGGGGACGGATCTTCACAGGTCCCCCACGGCTCCGCAACGGGGAGAGAGCGGACACAGATGGCATCACGGCGGGACGAACTCAACGCCTACACCTTCGCGAAGCGCCGCACGCTCGCGTCATTCCTGCAGCCTTCCCCCTCCGGTTCCGAGGAGGGCGCCCCGAAGCCGCTGAAGGCACTGGTGCCCGGCCTCGTCGTCGGCGCCGTCGTCCTCGCCGTGTTCGGCGCGATCGGCATGTTCAGCCCGACCGCGCCCAAGGGCTGGGACACCCCGGAAGAACACGTCATCGTCGCCAGCAAGTCCACCACCCGGTACGTCGTACTGAAGACCGGCAAGCAGAAGCAGCTCCACCCGGTCCTCAACATGGCCTCCGCCAAACTCCTGCTGGACCCCGGCAAGGACAGCGTCATCACCGTCGACGAGAAGATCCTCGACAGCGGCAAGCCCCCGCACGGCGCCACCATCGGCATCCCCTACGCCCCCGACCGCCTGCCCACCCCGGACGAGGCCTCGGCCACCAAGCGCTGGTCGGTCTGCGAGCGCCCCGGCGACGGCGGCCGGGCCATCCAGAAGGCGGCGTTCGTCCTCGCGCAGAAGGAGTGGTCCAGGACGGACGGGGGCGACAAGCTCGCCAAGGGCGACCTGATGTACGTCGTCGGCCCCGACGGCAAGACCCAGTACGTGGTCGACGCGCGGGGCACCGCGTACGAGATCGCCGACCCGGCCGACAAGGAACTCCTCAAGGCCCTCGACACCCAGAGCCGCGCCCCGCAGCGCGTCTCCCAGGACTGGCTCGACACCCTCCACAAGGGCGACCCGGTCTCCATCCCGTCGATCCAGGGCACCCCCGGCGAGAAGGCGGGCGCCTCCGAACTGCTGCGCCAGTACGACAAGGTCGGCGAGGTCATCAAGGCGTACGACGGGCAGACGATGCAGTACTACGTCGTCCTGAAGGGGAAGGTGGCCCGCGTCTCCGAGTTCACGGCCACGCTCCTGCTCAACAGCGGCGACCTCGTCGGCGTGGGCCAGGCCGGTGAGGCGCAGCAGGTCAGCCCCGGCGCGGTCGTCGACAGCACCACGTTCGACGGCGGCCGTAACTGGCCCGCGTACAAGCCGAGGACGGTGAACGACGGCTCCAGCACCACCAGCGGCCGCAACACCCTCTGCAACGTCATGCGTTCGGTCGGCGCCAAGGGCGCCACCACCCTGTCCACCTGGGTCGGCAAGGACTTCCCCGCCCAGCTCCCCACCGGTTCCTCCAGCGCCTACGTCACCCCCGGATCCGGCCAGCTCTACCGCCAGTTCCAGGGCACCGAGACCACCGCCGGCGGCGTCTTCCTGGTCACCGACACCGGCCTGCGCTACGCCCTGCAGTCCAACAGCGACAGCGCCACCGACGACCAGGGCATTGGCACCTCAGCCAAGCGGCGCAAGGAGGAGCTGAGCGAGGCGAAGATCGCCCAGACCCGGCTCGGCTACGAGAACGTGACGCCCACGCCCATCCCCGTCGAGTGGTCGAGGTTCCTGCCGACGGGCCCGCGCCTGTCGGAGTCGGCGGCGCGGCAGCCGCAGGGTTCCTAGCGGCGCGGGAGGAGAACGCACTCATGCAGAAGTCGAAGCCGTCGGGGACGCGGCCCGCGCGGACGGTGCCGTCCGGCCCCCGGCCCCCGGCCCCCGGACGTCCGAGCACCGTGGCCCGGACGGCGGCCCTGGCCGCCGCGGCGCTCCTCACCGCCACGACCACCACCCTCGCCCTGCCGGCCACCGCGGCCCACGCCGACGACGGCCAGTGCACCTTCCCGGCGAAGAACTACACGGGCCGGCCGTGGGCGCTGCAGCGCGTCAACCTGGACGCGCTGTGGGCCCAGTCCACCGGCAAGGGCGTGCGGGTGGCCGTGATCGACACCGGTGTCGACGTCAAGAACCCGCAGCTCACCAAGGCCGTCGACGCCTCGAAGGGCAAGAACCTGCTGCCCGCGAAGAACTCCAAGGGCGAGAAGATAGAGCGCGGCAACAGCTCGGGCACCACGGACACGGTCGGCCACGGCACCCGCGTCGCGGGCATCATCGCCGCCCGGCCCGCCAATGGGACCGGCTTCGTGGGCCTGGCCCCGGACGCGACGATCATCCCGATCAAGCAGAACGACGCCGAGGGCGACGGCACGGCGCTCACCCTGGCCGATGCGATCAAGCACGCCGTCCAGGCCGGCGCCGACGTCATCAATATCTCCCAGGACACGGCCAACGCGGTCCGGCCGGACTCCAGACTGGAGCAGGCCGTCGCCTACGCCCTCAACCAGAAGGTCGTGGTAGTCGCCTCGGCCGGCAACGACGGCCTGGGCGGCAACGTCAAGGTGACGTACCCGGCGTCGTACCACGGCGTGCTGGCGGTGGCGGCCTCCGACCGCAACAACGAGCGGGCGGCGTTCTCACAGTCGGGGGACTTCGTGGGCGTCGCGGCTCCCGGCGTCGACATGATCTCCACCGTGCCCGGCGGCGGCCACTGCTCGGACAACGGCACGAGTTTCTCGGCACCGTATGTCGCCGGCGTGGCCGCCCTGCTGAAGGCCAAGTACCCCGACTGGACGGCCCAGGAGGTCACCGCCCAGATCGAGCAGACCGCGGAACGCTCGATCCCCGGGCACGACCGGCTGGTCGGCTGGGGCGTGGTGGACCCGGTGAAGGCGCTGACGGACGTGGACCCGGAGCACCCCGTCCAGTCACCGCGCTCCGAGGACGGCGTCTCCAAGGGCGAGGCCCCCTCGGTCACCCCCCTGCACTTCGGCGAGACGGCGGAGGAACGCGACACCCGCATGGCGACCTACGTGGTGGTCGGCGGCCTGGTCCTCGTCGCGGGCCTGACCGGCACCGCCGTTGCGGTCCGTGACGCACGGCGCCGGCGTCCGCGGCAGCCGGGAGGCGGCTCGTGGACGCGCTGACGAAGATGAACGTGTTCCTCCTCGTCCTGTGCGCCGTCCTGCTGGCCATGGCCTGCGTGCCGGCGGACCGGGTACGAGCCTGGCGCGCCGGCATCAACCCGTCGGCCCCCGAACTGCCCGACGCCTCCTTCGTCGTGGCCCGCGTCCTCTTCGTGGCCCTGGCCATCGGCGGCGTCTACACGGCCGTGCAGGGCTTCGGCGTCTCCGACCGGATGTCCTGGAGCGACAGCGAGCTGACCGGCGCGGTGCACCAGGCCACCGACGACCTCGACGGCTACGCCTACAGGACGGACGAGACGGGCGACTCGCCCTACTTCACCGACTACGAGTCGCTGACCGAGGAGAAGGTGACCCGTTACGGCGGCGGCGACGCCCCCGAGACCGGCGTCCTCGCCGACCCGGCGGACACCGACACGGACACCGACGCCCACCTCACCGTCACGGCGTCCGGCGCGGACAACGCCTTCTGCGTCCACCTGCAACGCACCCGCGCGAAGAAGGACGACTACACACCCCCGGGCCTGAACGGCAGCCCGGGCACCCTGACCTTCCGGGGCTACCGGCTGACGGCGGGGGTGCGGACCGGGGAGTGCTGACGTTCCTTCCGCCTGGCCTCACAACTTGCCGAGAACGACCCCACGCCAGGTCCAGCCGGACTTCAGCACAGCGCTCTGCAGGGGCTCGCGCAGCTCCGCCGCATCGAACCGGAAGGTCTCCGTCGCCTCCAGACGCCCGTTGTCCCCCCGGCCGAGCGTCCACTGCCGCGTGACGGTCCGGTCCTGCCCGCGCGAGTACGACGACGCGACCTGAAGCCTCGGCGGACTGCCGACCCGGCTGACCTCCCACTGCTCCTCGAGGGCACGCACCTCATGGGCGTCGCGGTCCAGCCGCATCCGGATGCGCACGGCGTGCGTGATCTGTGACTCCACGAAGAAGCCCTGCCAGGCGGGTTCCGCGATCCGCCACTCGGCCACCAGATCGGCGCCTTCCGCGGCACCGTAGCGGACGACGTACGGAACATCCGGCCCGTTGAGCCCGAGCAGGGCCGTACGCAATTCATCCGCCTGGATCGGCGGAACACCGTCCGCGGGACGCCGGGTTCCGGTCAGCTTGTCGAAGAGTCCCATGGGCTCAACCTACGAGGGACACTGCCGCCGGCACAACAAACACCCTTCCCGCTCCCGCGGACCACTCACGACGTCGCGCCGCTGCCCGGACGCACACTGCGGACAAGGTCGCTGAAGTCGTCGAGGACGGCCGGATGCTGGGCCGCGGTCGAGGTGAGGATCAGCCGGATCACCGCCCGCTTGTGCGGATCGGAGACGTCCAGCATGGACATGTACACCTGCGACTGGACGAGGTCGCGGCGCACTCCGCCGGCGATGGTCGAGAAGGACAGCGTCTGCGTGAGGCCAGGAGCCTCCGCGGAACCCGTCTCGCGCCGGCCGGTGACGGCGACCGAGGTGACCGCCCGGCCGAGGCGCTCCACGGACTCGTCGGCGATGTCCGGCAGCGTCGCCGGGTCCGGACGGTACTCGCCGTCGACCGTGATGTTCGCGGTGAACCCGCCGTCGGACGGCAGATGCACCGCCACGAACGCGGCACCGGGGGCACCGACCTCGTCCGGAGGCGCCGAGCGCCAGCCCTCCGGCAGCTCGAAATCGATCGGGACCGGCAGGCTCGTGGCCATTGCGAGCCCTCCTTCCTAAAGCGCTGCGCCCTTGCGACGGGCATGAGAAGTGTGGATCAGAACAGGCTGCCGATGGCGTCGCCGGCCGAGCTCAGCCCGTCGCCGACGGCATCGGCCAGATCGCCCGCGGTGTCGGTGACCTTGCCCGGGTCGACGGTGAACTCGAGGCCCACTTCACCACCGACGATGGGGGAGAGACCCACACTGGTCTTGAACTCCCACTTCCCGTCCTGGGTCTTCCCGATGTCCAGATTGGCCTCGGCACCCGGACCGGCCCACCCCTCGGCGGTGACACCCGCGCCGATACCGCCGATGTCCGCGCCCACGGTGCCGCCGCCCTTCGCCCCCGCGAACGCCTCGCCGCCCAGGTTGATGCCCTCCAGGCCCGCCCCGGCGTGGCCTCCGGCCTCGGCACCCGCCATCGCCTCGGCACGTCCGTACACACCCACCGGGCCCACGTCGAAGCGGCCCTTGGACGAGGCCTCGCCGCCCACCAGTGCGCCGGCCTCTCCCTGGATGCCCTCATGGGTGATGCCACCGCTCACGGAGCCCTTGGCGCCCGCATAGGCTTCGGCCTCGCCGTCGAGCTTCACCGGCCCGTTGGTGAGCGAGCCCTCCGCGCTCGCGCGGCCCAGGTCGGCATGCGCCTCGGCCTCGCCCATCTTGCCGGATCCGGTGTCCGGTCCGGTCGCCTCCGCATCGACATCGGGACCTGAGGCCTCGGCCTCCCCGTCGGAGACCCACCCGTCGGGTTTGGTGGGGGTCTGCTTCGACTCGGCCACGTATTTGTCGATGCCGGTGTGCGCCTGGCCGTTGAAGCCGGTGAGCGTGCCGTCGTTCATGTCGGAGTCGAGCACGACCGCCTTGAGAGCGGTCTCGACATGGGCGTCGGCCTCGACGACGTTCTTCACGGCCTTGTCCACGTGCTCCTGCCAGGAGGCGACGGCCGAGTGCACGGACTGCTGGTAGTCGGGGTCGTGGTGCATGGCGTTGCGCTCGCCGTCGCTGAGCTTCGAGGTGTCGTAGGAGACCACGCCCGCTTCGGACACCGCCATGCCGGCCTTGACCGCGTCCGCCCGGGCCGACTCCAGCTTCTTGCGCAGGTCCGTGAACTGCGTGTGCGCTTCACGGAGCAGCGAGGCCACCGCCTTGGCCTCCTTCTGGGCGCTCTGGAACTGCTTGAGCGTGACGTCGAACCGCCGGCCGGCGGCGTTCGCGCTCAGCCCGGTCCAGGTCTGTCCCGTGGAGACGCCGTGCACATCCCGCTTGTAGGCGATCTCCTGCTTGTTGAACTCCTTCGCCATCCCGTCCCAACGGTCCGCCGCCGTGGAGAGCTTGGACAGGTCGGTGGTCATGATCTCGTGGTAGTTCGGCATGGGTTCCCCGTTGTGTGGCGTGGCAGCGTGCCGGTCGGGACGGCCGATCGGTGACCGCGGCCGGTTTCGTCAGTAACTGGTGAGCACGGACACCGAGCCGGCGTTCGTCCCGGTCTGGATGTCCGTGTTCTGCAGCACGGTGTTGGCGCTCCGCAGCGACGCCTTGTCGGACGCGAGCATGTTCATCAGGTTCTGCACCTGCTCGCCCCACGTCTCATGCGCCTTCTTCAGAGCCCCCGACGTGTGCCAACCGTCCCGGAACTCGGAGACGGCCGAGTCGGTCTCCGTGTCCGCCCAGTCACCGGCCTTTCGGGTGTCGGGCTCGATGTGGTCCTCGATGGCCTTCGCGGCGGCCTTTTTCTCGGCCGGAGAGGAAGCGAGGTCCTTCTGCCCCCCGAGCAGCGGCGGGGGACCGGAGGACCCTCCGGGATCGGACGGCAACTGGTTCAGCCGCATCCCGACGGGCTGCGCGGCCGCGTCGCCCGCGGTCTGTCCTGCTTCCGGCACTGCCATGACTCCGCCTCTCCCCGTTCGCCGCCGAGTCCGCGCGGCAACTCCCTGCATCCGAGCGCGTCGTAGCGCATCAACCGAACGGCCCGGCTGAACGGCCTCAGCCCGCAGCGGGCGAAGCCTTGTCGTCGGCCTTGAAATCGAAGTTGATCTTCCCGTCGTCCACAGAGGTCACCTTGACCGTGACCCCCAGGGTGCTGCCGTCGTCCGCGGTGAGCGTGCACCGGGTCGTGGTACCGACCTTGCCCTTGAGATCCTCGGGGCAGGTGACGTGCGGCTTGGGCCGCCCGGTGGCGGCGGCGAGCTTCGCGGAGAGCGTGGAGGCCAGCTTGTCGGCGGACAGTTTCGGCGTGGACTCCCCGACACTGACGGAGGCCGAGCAACCGGAGAGCAGAGCGCCCACGGCTACCGCCGAAACGGCCGCGGACCTGCGGAACTTGGGCATGTGGGATCTCCGATTTTGCTGAGCATGACAGAAAGACCCACGCAGCATACTTGGCAGGACTGCCCCCACCCTCTCGAGGAGGGAGGTGCATACAACGCTCGCCGGCTCTCCATTACTCCTTCGGATCTCCCGCGCGTGCTCTTCACGGACGGCCCGCTGAGGGATGCTGCCGGGCATCGCCAACTCACGTGTGGCACGCTCTAGTTACCTTGTACGCACCGACCTCGTGTAGAGGTTCGATGGAGATCGCCAACGGTGTCCCCGCCCGCGTCGGCCGTGCCAGGCGGGCCGGTTCATCCGCGGCTGAGGCCGCAACGGGGTCGCGGTGGGCGCCGGTTCACTGCAAACAGGAAAATGGGACAAACCGTGGCGTCAGGTGTTGTCTCGTAACCGAGTTAAGACACATGCCTGGTTGGACCGGTTGGGCAGGTTGACTAGAGTGGTAAAGGCGTTGTGAGACGCGGCTCGCTTTGCGATCGTACGGCGAGCGGGTGGTTGGTCCCGGCCCGTCAGGGCCGGCGGACCGTACGGGGAAACGGGGAGGAGCGCGTCGTGCTTCCGGCAGACATGGTGGGGGGCGTGTCGGCTACCAGGGCGGCGAACCTGGAGGCCAGCGGTGAGGCGTTGGACAAGTTCGTGTCGCGGGTGGATGCGGTTCTCGCCACTCTTGAGGCGTCCGCGGGCAACCCGATGAAGGTCGGGGCTCAGACGATCAGACCCACCTCCCTGACTTCAGGCGCGGAAAGCGACTTCCCTGAAGCGCACGGCCTGTACAAGCAGTACAACCGAGTCCACGCAGAGCTCACCTCCTTGTCCAAGACCCTGCACTTGCAGATCGAGGCGATCGGCATCGCGGTCCAGGGCGCGTACCACGGCTTTGAGAAACTCGAAGAGGAGCAGCGTCAGCGGTTCTGGGCGATCCAGACGGAGATCGGCAAGATCGAGGACAAGCAGGGCGGGAAGCAGCGCACCGGCACCGGCACTGAGATGAAGGCGTGACGATGACGGACAAGCGGCATGAAGCGGACCTGAACCGAATCTCATCGCAGAACGATGTGACGGACTTCGTCCGCGGTGTGGAGGACGGCCCGCGAGCCGGGTTTCTCGACGGCATCGTCAGGGCTGCGGTCGGAGCCACCCCTTTCGGACAGGCCATCGTCGGCCGGACGGACTTCGGGCAGCGCGATCTCGATCTGAACAAGATGCTTGATCTCGTCGAGCAGACGGACCCGGAGGATCTCGAGTCCTCGGGCAAGGCGCTGTGGGATGCGCGAGACGCGATCAAGGCGGCTGCGGACGAACTCTATGGCCACATCGACAAGGTTCACTGGGTCGGAGAGTCCGGCGACGCGTTCCGCGGGTGGGGCGCCAAACTCGTCACCAACACGCACCACTTGAGTGACTTCGCAGGGACAGCCGGCGACCAGATCACAGCGGCGGCCGTCGGGCTCGCGTCGGTGAGGGGTGCCATGCCGGACCGCGATCCGGCAAACCACAAGCGACCCGCGGGTTTCACGGCGGCCGAGAAGGCAGCAGACAAAGAGGGGTATGCCGCCGCTGTAAAGGTGGAGAAGGACCGCCAAGAGGCGATCAACCAGATGAACCGGTTGGCGTCGTACTATGCGGTGTCCGAAGAGGTGCTGTCAGGCCTGCCTGTCAAGGAGAAGACCCCGCAGTTCACCTCCATGCCTGACGTGGGAGTGCCTCGGCCCCGCGGCGTGCGCGAAGTCGACCGTTCGGGGTCAACCACGGGTTCGCACGGGGGTACCGAAGCAGCCTCCGCTGTATCTCCTGGAGCCCACCACGCATCTGTGACTGGTGATGTTCCCAGCCACGTGGCGACCGATGGTGCGACGCCGACCAAGCACATCCCCGGCAAGATCGCGGATCCGGATGTGCCTGTGGGCACGAACATCGACACCGTAGGCACACTGCCTCCCCCTGCTACGCCGGCCGGTACCAGTCACACGCCGCCGGTCGTGGGTACACCTCCGACAACCGGCGGCCAGCCCAATGTGTTCGAAGGGCCTTTCGGGACTCCGGTTCCAAATGCCTCATCCGGGCGGGGCTTGAGCGGCACAGGATATCTCCGCACGCCTCCGTCCGCTCAAGGCCGTGCGGGTACGTCCGGCACGACCGGTCCGGCCTCCGGACGTACCTCGGGGCAAGGACCCATGAACCAGATGGGCCGCTCTTCCCCGACGGGTCAGTCCGCGGTCAAGGGCGCCACCTCCGGATCGAAGCCGACGTCGATGGGCCGAGCGGTCACCGGTGGCACGCCGAGGACCGGCGGCTCGGCAGCACCTCGGGCGAATGCCGGGCCGGCGACCGGGGCCGGTCGCTCCAACGGAGTCGTCGGAGGACGACCTACGAGCACCGGTGGCAATCCGGCGAAGGGCGGATCGAAGATTCCCCGCGGCACCGTCATCGGCCGCGAAGGGGCTGCTGGTTCCCGTCCCGCGACGGGCCGACTGGGGCAGCGTGGCGTCTTCGGGACGTCCGAGTCCGCCGCCAGGTCGGGCTCGAATGCGACTGGTTCCCGTCCGGGTACGGGAGCGTCCGAAGCCGTCACCGGGAGGCCGTCCACACGTAACTCCGCCGCAGGAGCCGAGCGCAACGGCATGACGCGTGGGGGCGCAGGACTCATGCGCGGCACCGGACGCCAGGGCAAGCCGCGCGGCGAGGAGAACGTCCAGGCGGCGCCACGCCCCGACTACCTGGTCGAAGACGAAGAGACACACCTGCCCGACAAACCCCGGCGTGACGTACCGCCGGTGGTCGACTGAGCGCGAACGAGGACACGGAAACGATGAAGTCACGGACCACCCGGCGAGCCGAGCGGGTTGCGGGCCGCGGAACGCGCTGCAGCGGACGAGCGCGGGCCGTGGGCACGGTCGTCGGTGTCCTTGCGGCCGCAGCCGTGAGCTTCGCTCCGAGTGCTGCCGCATCCGACGTTCAGTCGAAGCAGTGGTACCTCGGACCGATGCAGGCCGAGAAGATGTGGAAGGTCAGCACGGGGGAGGGCGTGAAGGTTGCTGTCATCGACAGCGGTGTGAACGCGGAGACTCCGTCGCTCAAGGGACAGGTCCTGACGGACGAAATCCCCGAGGCGGTTGCGTACCGAGCGACGGACGACTACCTCGGCCACGGGACGACCATGGCCGAGCTCATCGCAGGCACGGGGGCCGGGGGAGGCCTGAAAGGCCTGGCACCCGGGGCGAAGATCGTCCCGTACCGCTCGGTGTTCGACGGATTCAAGGGCGGGGCTGAAGAGAAGAAGAAGACGCCAGACGCCACAGAGGAGATCCGCGCGGCGGCCGACACCGACGCGAAGATCATCAACATGTCCTTCGGGGCAGAGGGACCGAGCTCCAACGAGAAGGCCGCTGTCGAGTACGCCGCGTCGAAGGGCAAGTTGCTGGTCGCCGCTGTGGGTAACAGCGGCCGCAAGTCAGGCGACACCATCGAGTATCCGGCTGCGTTTCCGTACGTAGTCGGCGTTGCCTCGGCGAACCAGTCCCTTACGGTGTCACCGTTCTCCTCATCCGGGAACTACGTGGATATTTCGGCCCCCGGCCAGGGTTTCCCCGGATGGTGCGACGCGAGCTTCCGTTCCTACTGCGACAACGTGAACGGAACGAGTGCGGCGGCCGCAATCACCTCCGGTGCCGCCGCGCTGATCTGGTCCGCCCATCCTGACTGGACGGTGAACCAGGTGACCCGCGCTCTTATCGACACGGCCGGTCGCAAGTGGGACAAGGACAACCCGAGTAAGTACGCCGGCTATGGGTTCATTCGCCCCCGCCTGGTCCTCGAAGACCCCAAGTACGATGCCGGCCCGGCGCACATCGACCCGCTTGCCAAGGACAATGGCGGCGATCTCCTGGCCAAGGCAGGAAACTCCGCCTCAGCTTCCTCATCCGAATCCCCTTCTGCACCAACCCCGTCACAAGCCCCCGCGAAGGGTTCTACCGGCGGCACCTCGGCGGCAGGATCGAGCACGGAGTCGTCGAACGACAGCAACACCCTCTGGATCGCACTCGGCGCGGTCGCCGCGGTCATCGTGATCGGTGGCGGAGGGGCTGCCGTCGTGCGGGCCCGGCGTGCCAGGTGACGTCGGCAGTCGTACGTAGCCCTGTGTTCTCGGAATAGGGCATGCAGTGCGGGCTCACCGCCGCAACGCACCGACATCAGCGGTGAGCCGTATCAGTTGGACCGAAGAGACAGACAAGAAAGGGCGGGCTGACATGGCCGACAAGCAGAAGCTCGAAGATGCCGCAGTAATTCACCTGCAGAAGCGGATGGCCGAGAAGTACGAGGGCATCCGCAAGCGCGTGCACGGCCTGCAGGGCGTCATCGACGGTCTCGAGGGTCAGTGGCAGGGCATCGGCCGTGCCGCGTTCGACAAGAAGCAGTACGAGATCAACGAGTCGCTGAAGAACATCGGCGACATCCTCGGTGACGTCATCGAGGCGATGACCGCGACGCGCAACATCAAGGACAGCAAGGAAGACGAGGTGCGCGCCTCCGTCAACAAGATCGACGTCCAGGACGGCGCTCCCACGGTCCAGTCCTCCTCCCTCAGCTCCTACTGAGGCTCGGCCTCTTCACGAGGCGAGCGGCATTCGGAGCTACCGCCGGGCAGCCGGCGCACACAACAGGCACACATCGGCGAGACGAGGTAAACAGCCATGGCCAACAACGCTGAGGGACTGTCAGTAACTTACGACGGGCTCGACGTCGCGGCGACGAAGATCGGCAACGAGGCGAGCCAGCTCGAGCAGGACCTGCAGGAGCTCCGCAAGATGGTGGTGAGCAGCATGCAGTACTGGGAGGGCCAGGCCCAGACCACCTTCCACGAGAAGCTGCACCGCTGGGACAAGGAGGCGAACGACATCCACCAGGCGCTGACCGGGATCGGTCACGTCGTCGCCCAGTCCGGCGGTACGTACATGGAAGGCGACAAGAAGGCCTCCAGCTACTTCCACTAGCACGAGGCCGGCGGAAGCAACTCCAGGGTGGGCGCGCGCGGGAGGCGCCCACCCTGCTGCTGCGCCGAGCCGGTGAGGTGAGCCGGACGTACGAAGGGTGAACATGCGCGCAGGCACCGGACCGAGTAGCCGAGGTAGCCGGTCTGTGGGTCCGTACACGGTGGTCACCCGGCTCGACACCCGCGTGCCTGCGCAAACACCCGTATCCGAGCACCGATTCATCGCACGCAGCGCCGACGGAGACCGCACCGTACTCCTGAGCACACCGCTGGCCACCGTCGATCCGCAGCGCTTCATGGCCGAAGCCGATGCCTCCCGGTATCTCCTGGGGTCCTGGGTTCTCCCGGCTGCCGAACTCTCCGCTCCCGGTGATCAGGCGTGGCACGCGCGTCCCTATGTGCCCGCGCTTCCGCTGCCCGTCGCCCTTGCCCTGCACGGGGGCCCGCTGCCCGAGCGGACCGTCCGGGCTCTCGCCGTGGCCTTGGCCGAGAACCTTGCCGTGATGCACGGGCAGAACCTGTCCCACGCCGGGCTCTGTCCCTCCGCAGTTCTCATCGCAGCGGACGGACCCCGTCTCACCTGCTTCGGAGCCGCACGGGCGGCCGTGCTTGACGCTGCCCCACGACAGGGGATCCCCGGGCTCGATCACGGCAGCCTGCCGCCTGAGCAGGCGGCAGGTGGCCAGCCGCGTCCGCTGGGTGACGTCTATGCGCTCGGCGCCACGCTCGCCTACGCGGCCACCGGATACACCATGCCGGAACGAGAGGAACTACCGGCCGAACTGCGCTCCCTTATTGCCCGGTGCCTTTCCCGTGACCCGGTACAGCGGCCGGAACTCACCGAACTGACAGATGAGCTGACCGGAGAAAGGCAACCGGACGCCCCTGTGGGCTTCGCCGCCCCTTCGCGGGCCGACACACTGCTCGGCCCCGGCTGGCTGCCTGCCCGACTCATCGCCGCCATCGTTCATCAGTCTGCATCCGTGCTGGCCGCAGAGGTGCGGACGCCTCAGCAACAGGACTGGACACAGGGTCGCGCGCCGTCCCCAGGCGCCGCCGCCCGCCACCCCAGCAACTGACGACAAGAATCCCGATGCCGACTCCACTCACCCACGACGATCCCGTCGCCCTCGGCCCCTACCGGCTCATCGCCCGACTCGGTGGCGGAGGCATGGGCACCGTCTACGTGGCGCGTTCCCCCGGTGGGCGCACCGTGGCCGTGAAAACCATGCACGCGACCATCGCCACGGATCCAGCGGCACGCACCCGTTTCCGGCTGGAGGTGGACGCGGCCAGGGTCATAGGCGATCAGTTCGGGGCGCGGGTCATGGACGCGGATCCCCTCGCGGAGACGCCCTGGCTCGCCACGGAGTACGTGCTCGGGCCCTCGCTCGGCGAGGCGGTGGAGACAGGGGGTCCCCTGCCCGAACAGTCAGTACGGGCCTTGGGCGCCGCGCTGTGCTCGGCGCTCGGCCAGCTGCACCGGTCCGATGTGGTGCACCGCGACCTCAAACCGTCCAACATCCTGGTGACGGCGTACGGCCCGAAGGTCATCGACTTCGGCATCGCGCGGGCCATCGGGGACGACCGGTTGACCCGTACCGGCTCCGCCGTCGGCACCCCGGCTTTCATGTCCCCGGAACAGGCGACCGGACAGGCACACGATGCGGCCGGCGACGTGTTCGCCCTCGCCGGTGTGCTGGTGTACGCGGCCACTGGGCGCGCCCCGTTCGGGCACGGCCAGGCAGCGGACCTGCTCTACCGGGTGCGGTACACGGAGGCGGACCTCAGCGGCGTACCGGCCCCGCTCGTGCCGATGCTCGCCAGGTGCCTGGCCAAGGAGCCGCGCGAGCGACCCTCGACGGCCGAACTGGCGGCTCATCTTCACGACGGAGCTGGCGATTTCGCCGATCACCTTCCCGACGAGCTGCTCGCGGACATCGGGCGGCGGGCTGCCGACGTCTGGCGGCTGGTACCGCAGCGGCTTCCGGCGCCCTCGGCTGAGAGGGATCTCTCCGCAGTCGCCGCACCGGCCTGGCGAGGCCCTTCGCGAAGGGCTTTTCTGGCTGCGGGCGGGGCGCTCGCGCTGACCGCGACCGTGGGCGGGACCGCGTGGTGGTACCAAGGGCGTGCCGCACCCGCTCCGGGACCGAAGAAGGCGCCGCGGCAGACACGTAACCTCGATCCGCTGTGGCATTACGGCGAATACATCGATCTCACGATGTACGGCTGGGGCCTCACAGTGCCGTACCACGCGTACGGATCCGTCGTGCTGCCGCTGAACGGGAGCGCCAAACGCTTCGAACCGTCCACCGGGCGGGCTCAGCGGGACGCTCTCATCTCGGGCACATGGTGGCGGACGGCGGTCCGGAACGGTCGGCTCTGCTCGCTCGATCAGGACTACGACGGTCAGCCGCAGCCGCGGCCGGAGTCGACGGCGATCGTCGCCTGGGAGGACAGTCAGCGTTACCAGAAGCCGACCTCGGTTCGTTTCGCCGACACCAACGCCAGGATCAGGCCCAACCAGATCGTGTCCATCTCCGACGACAGCGTGTACGTGGCACTGGGATCCGGGAAAGGGGATTCCGGCACAGGTTTCGAACCCTCACAGATCTGGACCCTGCGTGCCGCGGACTTCAGGACCGGCAAGACGCTCTGGAAGGAGTCCCTGCCGAAGCGGTCGGCCACGAGCACGCGTCTGCACTTCCTCGCCGCGAAGGTCGTCGGCGGTCGCCTGGTGACGCTTCAAGAGGTGGCTGACCGAAAGGTGCATGTCGTCGTGCGCGACACGGCCGGCGGAGCGGTCCTGTGGGACAGGCCGTGCGCCGTCGGGGACCCCGATTCCCTCCGGAGTGAAATCGCCGCGGACGGAAAATACCTCTACCTCGGTGGTGCTCAACTGCGTGCGCTGCGACTGAGTGACGGGGCCCAGGCATGGGCCCTCGAGGGCGACCGGGAGTACAGCCCGCCCACGTTGAAGAAGGGCGTGCTCTACGCCGTCCGGAAAGGGACGGGGCTCACGGCCGTGGACGCGCGACGGGGGCGCGTTCTGTGGACCGAGGCGACAGCCGAGGCGGACGAGGCGTACACGGGCTGGCAACCAGTCGTCGGCAACGGCTACGCGTACTACAGGAACGGGATGCAACTACGGGCCGTCTCGCTGTCCGGCCACGAAACCGCCCTGACGTACAAGACGACAGCCGAGCAGTTCCACGTGGATGCCCAAGCCGGACTGATCCTCGGCGTGGCCCCGGACCGCCTCTCCGCCTATCCGCTCAAGTAGCCGCGAGCGGGCGGCCTGCCTGTCACCGTCCGCGGCGGCATCACGGACACCGCAAACCGACCCCGGCAGAAGGACCGACCTCCATGAAAACCCTCGGCACCGGCGACCCGGTCCGTCTCGGCCCCTATCGCCTGCTCGGCGTCCTCGGCGAGGGCGGGATGGGCAAGGTCTACGTGGGTCAGGACGGCGCCGGCGCCCTCGCCGCCGTCAAGGTGCTGCGTCCAGAACTCGCTCACGACACGAATCTCGCCCAGCGCTTCGTTCGTGAGGCCCACGCGGCCCAGGCCGTGCGCAGCAAGGGGGTCGCAGCCGTGCTCGGGGCGCAGACGGAGGCCGCGCGGCCCTGGATCGCCACCGAGTTCCTGGCGGGCCTCACCCTGGACCAAGTGGTCGCCAGCCACGGTCCACTTCCCGAACCCGCGGTGCGCGACATGGCGGCTTCTCTGGCACGGACACTTGCCGACATTCACGCGGCGGGCTTTGTGCATCGAGATCTCAAGCCCCCGAACATCGTGCTCACCTCGGAAGGGCCGCGCGTGATCGACTTCGGCATCGCCCGCCCCGAACACGGGCTGACGCTCACGAACACCGGTCAGATCCCCGTCACTCCTGGCTACGGTGCGCCCGAGCAGGTCCTGGGACAGCGCGTCGCACCGCCTGCGGACGTGTTCTCCCTGGGCGCCGTGCTCGTGTACGCCGCCACCGGCAGACGCGCCTTCGACGGTGATCACGTCGCGGCACTGCAGTACGAGGTCGTGCACGGACAGCCGCGGCTGGACGGCGTGCCGCCCCATCTGAGGACTCTCATCGCCCCGTGTCTGGCCAAGGACCCGGCTGCCCGCCCGGTGCCCCTTCAGATCGTCCAGGCCATGTCAGCGCCCAAGGGGGCCGACCGGGTGTGGCGGCAGGGGAGGATCGCCGACGCGATCAAGGCGCGCGAGGCCGATGCCCGGCGGCTGACGACTCACGTCACGGCGCACGAGACCGCCGGGCCGCCGTCCGTGACCCGGCGACGACTGCTCACGGGTCTGTCCGGGGCAGGAGTGGTCGTCGCGGCCGGAGGGGGTACGACGGCCTGGTGGCTCGGCACGAGGGACGGTACGGCATCCCGCAGCACGAAGACGAGCGGCCCCTTCGACATCCCGCCGGCTGTACGGACCCCCGCGGAGCCGCTGGACCGCCGCCCCGGCAAGGACGAGCCCGCGGGCGACCATCCGGCGAACATCTGGTCACTGAGCGATGTGGCGGACATCTACTCGCCCGGACTGCTGCCCGTGCGGGACGTCCTCGTCTTCGGCGCCGCGAGCGGCGGTATCGCGGGGCACGACGTCACGAACGGCAAGCGGCGCTGGAGCGCACCGGACATCCTGGCGAAGGGCGGGTATCTGTCCCTGTCGGATCGGCTGGTTGCGTGCGCGGACGGCCAGGGCGCACTGCGCACCTTCGTCCCGTCCACCGGAGTGGCCAAGTGGGTGTGCTCAGACGCAGAAGCGGCGACGATGCTCGCCGCCGACGCGGAGGCGGTGTACGTCCTGACGAAGGAGGGCAGAGTGCGCAGCGTCGGCCGCTCGGACGCGAAGGTCCGGTGGACGGCGACCGTACCGGCTGATTTCCGTGAGAACTTGATCGTTCCCGCCGTTGTCGGGCAGGGGAGGCTTGTCCTGGCGGCGTCGAACGGGAGCGTCCTCGCCGTGCGGACGAGCGACGGCCGTGCCGCGTGGACCCGGACGGCGCACTACGACGAACACGACCTCAAGGTCCGTCCGGCCGTTTCCGGAAACACCGTATATGTCAACGGCAGAGCACTCGAAGCCTGCCGGCTCAGCGATGGGAAGACGATCTGGAGAGCGAAGTCCACAGGCGGCAGCGCCCGGGACGGCTGGGGTTCGCCGGCCGTCGGCGCGGAGGCGGTCTATGCCAGCGACGGCAGCTGCCCCATGCGCTTGGACAAGCGCGACGGAAGTCGCATGTGGACGCCTGAGCGCACCGGATACTTCGGTGAATCAATGACCTCACTGGACAAGAGCCGCGTTCTGGTGGCGGTCCA
Source organism: Streptomyces sp. NPDC005706 (assembly GCF_040631045.1). Lineage (NCBI taxonomy): Bacteria > Bacillati > Actinomycetota > Actinomycetes > Kitasatosporales > Streptomycetaceae > Streptomyces > Streptomyces sp. NPDC005706. The sequence goes on from NZ_JBEXYS010000040.1 coordinate 45,173, forward strand.
CGCCGTCTGGGCGTTCGATTCCTCAGGCATGGAGAGTTATCCGACGGAACTCATTGCGGCCAAGGCGGCCGACGGCCACCAGGTGTGGCGGTATCCGCTACCCGATTTCGACGATGTCCGTCTCGCCGCCGCGGGCAACCGGGTCTTCGTCATGTACGACAGCGCGCTCGAAGCCTTGACGACGTTCTGAGAAGGCGTTGCTTCCCGTCGGTGGTCGCGAGGCCACCCGGTGTCCCGTTCCCTCCCTCAACCGTCGAGCTCGGTACACCCCTTGACGTGGACGCCGCCCCGGCGTACTCGGTGACGGCCCTCTCCATCGAAGCCGCGCCGGCCGGGTCGCCGTGCTTCCTGATCACCGCGAAGACTTCGGCGCCGTCCTTCCGCTTCGGGCTGCAGTTCACGTGACCCACAGCGGCGGCGTCGGAGATGACGTACCGCTGCTCGTCCTTCTTGACGCTCGAGGAGGTCAAGCCGTAAGTGCCGAACGCGACGTCCGAGAGAGTGGTCCCCGGCTTCAAGCACCGGGACGACCGCCGACCCGGACGGGCTCAGTTCACCTCGTCCGTGACCTGCCCCACCTGCACCATCGGCTTCCCCCGCTTCCGTGACACGAAGACGCCCCGGCCCGCCGGCATCGGGCGGGGCCGTACGCCGCCCAGCAGGTCGCCCTCGGCGGGGTCGCCCGCGAGGACGACGCCCTGGGCGCCGAGTTCCTTGATGCGCTGCATGAAGGACTCGTAGCCGGCGCGGCCCGCGCCCGCCGTGGAGCGGGCGATGATGAAGCGGACGCCGACGTCGCGGGCGAACGGGAGCAGTTCCGTCAGGCCGGCCAGCGGGTTGCCGCTCGACGTGGACACGAGGTCGTAGTCGTCGATGACGACGTACACCGTGGGGCCCCGCCACCAGCTGCGGTTGCGCAGCTGCTCCGGGGTCACGTCGGCCGTCGGGGTGCGGCGCTGCATCAGGTCGGCCAGCGCGTCCATGTGGTGCTGCATCTGGTTCGACATGGGGATGTACTCCGCCAGGTGGGACGGCGGCGTCACACCGAGCAGCGAGCGGCGGTTGTCGACGACGAACAGCTTGCAGCTGTTGCCGTCGTAGCGCTCGGTGAGGCGCTTGATCAGCAGCTTCAGCAGGTTCGACTTGCCGGACTCGCTCTCGCCGAACACCACGAAGAACGGGTCCTGTTCGAAGTCGACGAACACCGGCTCGAGGTTGTCCTCGTCGAGCGCGAAGGAGATGCCGCGCTGCGGGAAACGGTCGCCCGGCGGGAGCTGCGCCGCGGGGAACTCGCGGGGCAGCAGACGCACCTCCGGCGCGCCCGGCTCCTGCCAGTGGCGGGTGACCTCGGCGGCGAGGGCGTTCGTCGCCTCCGCGAGGTCCGTGTCGGAGGAGAGGCCGTCGATCCGCGGGACGGCCGCCATGAAGTGCTGCTTCTGCGGGGTCTGGCCGCGCCCCGGCACACCGGTGGGGACGTTGGCCGCGACCTTGCGGTCGAACTCGGAGTCCATCGGGTCACCGAGCCGCAGCTCCAGGCGGTTCATCAAGTGGTCCTTGAGGTTCGCGCGGACCTCCATCGAGCGCGAGGCGGTGAGGACGAGGTGGATGCCGTAGCCCAGACCGCGTGCGGCGATGTCCAGGACCAGCGGCTCCAGCGCCTCGTAGTCCGTGCGGAAGTTGCCCCAGCCGTCGATGACCAGGAAGACGTCGCCCCAGGGCTGGTCGGTCACCGAGATGTCACCGCGCGCGCGGCGGGAGCGGAACTCCGCGATGGAGGAGATCCCCGAGGAGCGGAAGTACTCCTCGCGGCGGGTCATGACGCCGTAGACCTCGGCCGCGGTACGCCGGACCTTCTCGGGGTCCAGCCGGGAGGCGACGCCGCCCACGTGCGGCAGGCCGGCCACCGCGGCCATGCCGCCACCGCCGAAGTCCAGGCCGTAGATCTGCACTTCCTGGGGGGTGTGGGTGAGCGCGAACGAGGCGATGATCGAGCGCAGCAGCGTCGACTTGCCGGACTGCGGGCCGCCGATGATCTGCATGTGGCCGGCCGCGCCGCCGAAGTCGGTCCACAGCGGGTCGCGCCGCTGCTCGTACGGCTTGTCGACGAGGCCGACCGGGATGACCAGCCGGCCCGCGCCCTCGTAGCCCGGCTGGGTCATGCCGCGGCCGGACACCGGGGCGAGCCCGGGAAGCAGCGCGTCCAGCGACGGCGGGCTGTCCAGCGGGGGCAGCCACACCTGGTGGGCGCTGGGCCCCTGCGCCTCCAGGCGCCGCACGATCACGTCGAGCACGGTGTCGGCGAGCGCGTCGTCCTGCTGCTTCTCGGGCGTCTCCTGGCGCTGCCGCGGGACCGGCGCGTACTGCACCGGGACCTCGGCCGCCGTGAACAGCACCGGCCGGCGGTCGACGGGCAGCGGGCCGCCCAGCGCGGCCGCCGCCTGCGAGCTCGTGCGGTACACGCCGGAGACGTACGCCGCCTTGAAGCGCACCATCTCGTCCGTGCCGAACTTCAGGAAACCGGAACCCGGCACGTTCGGCAGCTCGTAGGCGTCCGGGACGCCCAGCGCCGCGCGTGACTCGGCCGCCGAGAACGTCCGCAGACCGATGCGGTAGGAGAGGTAGGTCTCCAGGCCGCGCAGCCGGCCCTCCTCCAGACGCTGCGAGGCGAGCAGCAGGTGCACGCCCAGCGAACGGCCGATACGGCCGATCTGCACGAACATCTCGATGAAGTCGGGCTTCGCGGTGAGCAGTTCGCTGAACTCGTCGATCACCAGGACGAGGGACGGGATCGGCTGCAGGGGGGCGCCCGCCGCGCGTGCCTTCTCGTAGTCGTGGATGTTCGCGTAGTTGCCCGCGTCGCGGAGCATCTCCTGACGGCGGTTGAGCTCACCGCGGATCGAGTCACCCATGCGGTCGACGAGGGTCAGGTCGTCCGCGAGGTTGGTGATCACGGCCGCCACGTGCGGCATCTGGGCCATGCCCGCGAAGGTGGCACCACCCTTGAAGTCGGCGAGGACGAAGTTCAGCGTTTCGGAGGAGTGGGTCACGGCGAGGCCGAGCACCAGCGTGCGCAGCAGCTCCGACTTGCCGGAACCGGTCGCACCGACGCACAGGCCGTGCGGGCCCATGCCCTCCTGAGCGGCCTCCTTGAGGTCCAGCATCACGGGCCGGCCGTCCTCGCCGAGGCCGATCGGCACGCGCAGCCGCTCCGACTGCGAGCGCGGCCGCCAGGTCCGCTTGGTGTCGACCGAGGCCGCGTCTCCGAGGTTAAGCAGGTCCGTGAACTCAAGGTTGGCGAGCAGCGGTTCGTCGTCGTCCCCGCCCGAACCCATCCGCAGCGGCGCCAGTTGGCGGGCCAGGGCCTCGGCGGCCTCGTACGACAGGACGTCCGGCGTTCCCTCGTAGACCATGCCGTGCGCCGACTCCAGGCGCAGCTCCTGGGGATGCACGACGACGGAGAGGTCACCGCGGCCGATGCTGAGGTCGCCGGGCACGACCTCCAGGACCGTCACGCCCTGCAGACCCTCGGGGCTGGCCAGCAGCGAAGTGGGCGGCAGCGAGACGCCGTCGAGCACGACCACCACGTGCGGCTGCTCGGCGACCGGGGGCGCGCCCGGGTGGAAACGGGGGCGGCCCTGGAGGCGGGAGGTGAGCCGGTCCTCCAGCTCCACCGGGCTGGTGGTGATCAGACGCATGCTGCCGGCGCCGTCGGCGAGGCCCGGGGCCTGCGCGTGCGGCAGCCACTTGGCCCACTCCCACTCGGGCGCAGACTCCCGGCCGGTGACGACGGCGATGACCAGGTCCTCGGGGGAGTGCAGGGAGGCGAGGGAGCCGGCGACGGCACGGGCGGTGCCGCGCACGGTGCCCGGCTCGCCGCTGATCGTCACGTGGTAGAAGGCCCGCAGCGACACCGCCATCGGCAGGTCGTCGAGGGCGCTGTGCGTGGCCAGGAAGCGCTGCATGGCACCCGTGGTCAGCGGCTCCAGCTCGTCGACCGGGGCGGTCTGCGGCGGGATCAGGGGAGTTGCCAGGGCCTGCGCGCCCAGACCCACCCGCACCTGCCCGAAGTCCTCGTCACCGGTGCGCCGTTCCCACACCCGGCTGCCCTCGGCGACCAGCGCCCACAGTTGCTCGGGTGAAGGGTGCAGGTAGAACTGGGCGTCGCGCTGCGCCTTCGCCGTGCCCAGGGCCTCGCGCCGGGTCTGCGACAGGTAACGGAGGTAGTCACGGCGCATGTCGGCCATCTGCCCCTGGCTGCCGCGCCGGTAGCGGACGAGCATCGAGATGCCCATGCCGATCGTCGACGCCACCATCACCAGGCCCATGATCTTCATGAACGGCTGGGCCTGGGGGTTGAAGAAGAACACCACGGACCCGCCCATGCCGAGCATGGGCAGGAGCTGCATCAGCGCGCCCTCCTGCTGGCCGCGCGGGAGCTCCGGCGGCGCCTGCAGTACGACCTCGTCCGTGGGCACTTCCTTCGGCAGTGCCCGTGGCGGGCGCTTGACGACGATGTGGCTCACTACGCACCAATTCCCTTGCCGGACCGAGATTTTTCGTCCGCCGCCCCGTGTCAGGCGAACGTCGACCGCGAAGCGCGATCCTACTGACAACCACGGACAACGGCGGGCGGTAGGGTGCCGGGTGAGACGCGTGAGCAGTTGCGAATCGTTCCGGGAAAACCCGGGCAATCCGCAACGGTTCGAGGCGAGCGCCACCCCGCGAACCCCGGATGCGACCCCGCGGTCGGCCGACGGAACGCAAGGCGCGGCTCAACCTACACAGGATCTTTACGGGCGGAAGGGTGCGCGGCGGCACCGCGGGCCCGCCCCACCGACAAGGGGGAACAGCAGGTGAGCATGACGGCCTCCGCGCCGGCCGGCGCGACCGGTGGACCGGGCACCGGAGCCCCTTCCGGGGCGGGCATGGGATTCGGCTTCTGCCGGGTCACCATCGTGGCACCCGACAGCCGTATCGACGTGGCCCTGCCCGACGACGTACCGGTCGCCGACCTGTACCCGGAGATCCTGCGCCTCTCCCAGCAGAGCCCCGCCGAGGGCGCGCCGGTCGGCTATCACCTCGTACGGCGGGACGGCACCGTCCTCGACGGCGCCCGCTCCTTCACCGCCCAGCGCATCCTCGACGGCGAACTGCTCACCCTGCGCCCGTTCGCCGAGTCGCTGCCGCCCGCCGTCCTCGACGACGTCTCCGAGGCGGTGGCCTCCGCCGTCACCCGCGACCGCACCCTGTGGAGCGGCGACCTCACCCGCGCCGCCGGCCTGGTCGCGGCCGGCATCCTGCCCGCACTGCTCGCGTTCGTGGCCTGGAGCTCGCAGATCCGGCACGACATGAACAGCCTGCAGGGCATCGTCGCGGGCGTCACCGGCGTCCTGCTCGTCAGCATCGCCTGCGTACGCGCGCGTGTGTACGACGACCGGGGCTCGGCGATCGCGCTCGGACTCGGGGCGCTGCCGAACGTCGGGGTGGCGGGCTCGGGGCTGCTGCCGCTCGCCGGCGGCGAGGGCATCGGCCGGCTGCAGTTCCTGCTCGCCTGCGCGGCGGTCCTCGTCGCCTCCGTGGTGCTCACCCTGGTGTCGCCGGGCGGTGACGGCCCCTTCGTGGCGTTCCTCTTCGCCTCCGCCATCGGCCTGATCACCACCTTCATCGCGATCCTCACCGATCTGAGGCCCATCGAGACGGCCGCGATCTGCGCCCCGCTGTCCGTCGTGGCGCTGGCCTTCCTGCCGGGTCTGTCCATGCGCTTCGCACGGCTGCCCATCGGCTTCGAGCCGCCCAACCCGTCCCGCGGCGGCTACGACAGCGGCGAGCCGGCCCCGCAGGAGCCGGTGGACGCCGAACGGGTGGCCGCCCAGGCCCGCCGCGGTCACGAACTCCTCGTCGGCCTGGTCGGCGGCTGCGCCCTCGTCGCCGTCGGCGCGTCGATCGTCCTCGGTTTCTCCAGCAACACCTGGGCCCAGCTCCTGGCCCTCGCGACCGGCGTGGCGATGCTGATGCGGGCCCACCTGTTCCGCTACACCCAGCAGGTCGGCGCCACCCTGGCCGCGGGCCTCGCCGCGATCGTCTTCCTCGGCCTCGGGCTCGCCCTGAACCCGCCGCGCGACTACGTGATCGACGCCTTCCAGGGCGACACCACCGCCCTCGACATCCGCAGCGTCTGGCTCGCCGCGGCGGTCGGTGCGGCCATCGCCCTGGTCACCGCGATCGCCCTGATCACCCCGCGGCGCGGCGTCACCCCCTTCTGGGGACGCTTCCTGGAGATCGCCGAGAGCTTCGTGCTGCTCACGCTGATCCCGCTGGCGCTGGCCGTTTTCGACGTCTACGCGCAGGCCCGCGCGATGACCAGCTAGGGGACACCGCGACCCCACGGCACCGAAAAGGGCGGCACGCGCGCGTGCCGCCCTTCGCCGTGCTCCGCTCAGTCCGCCGCGAGACCGCCGTTGTGCGGCATCGGCTTCAGGTCGAACTCGCCGTCGCGGGCGCCCAGGACGAAGGCCCGCCACTCGGCCTCCGTGTACCGCAGGACGGTGCCCGGGTCGAGGGAGGAGCGCATCGCCACCGCCCCCTCCGGCAGGTACGCGATCTCGACCCGCTCCTCGTGCTGCTCGGTGCCCGGCGCGCAGTGCCACTCGGCGTCCGAGATGTCGAGCGCGTACAGCTCGTCCCGCTCCCGCTCCTTGCGTGCCTTCATCTCCGCTTCCGACTCCGCCATCCCGAAGCGACCCCTTCCCGACGTACGTACGCTGAGTACGCTCACCCTAGTGGCGGCCAGCCGCCGCTCCGGGGTGTTCCGGAACCGGGGACAAGGGGGCCGCGCCCGCCTGGTAACCTGGTCGACGGCCGTTTGTGTACGCACCCCCGGAGCAACCGCAGGCACCCCCTGCCGCCCTGGAGGCCGCGCTCAGCGGATCCCCGCCTTTCGAGTCGTGGAAGCTCCCCCGAGAAGTGGACCGGGGGCACTCGATGGCACTTACAGACTATGAGGAGTACGCGTGTCGCTCGACGCCGCTACGAAGAAGCAGATCATCACCGAGTTCGGTACCAAGGAGGGCGACACCGGCTCCCCCGAGGTCCAGGTCGCCATGCTCTCGCGTCGCATCTCCGACCTGACGGAGCACCTCAAGACCCACAAGCACGACCACCACTCGCGCCGTGGTCTGCTGATCCTGGTCGGTCAGCGCCGTCGCCTGCTGCAGTACCTGGCCAAGAAGGACATCCAGCGCTTCCGTGCGCTGGTCGACCGTCTGGGCATCCGCCGCGGTGCGGCGGGCGCGAAGTAGGACGCCGTGAAGGGAGCGGTTCCCGAAAGGACTCGGGGGCCGCTCCCTTTGCCGTACGTGCGGAACGTGCGCGGTGTCACACCCGCTTTGTAGTGTGGTAGCACAACGCAGTACGCACGACAGGGAACACGTACGGCAGAACCCGTACGAAACAGAACGAGGAGGAGCGCACCTCGCCGCCGCCGGTCCTCGGTAGTGGCCCCCGGGGGGAAGTGAGCCCCGGGTGCTTCGATCGAAGACCGGCCCGCACCAGACGGAGCGCTTCTCCACAAACGTCCCCCGGCCACACGGGCCGCGAGGGACGAAGACGAGGAGAAAACGCTAGTGGAGAACGAGACCCACTACGCCGAGGCCGTCATCGACAACGGCGCCTTCGGCACCCGCACCATCCGCTTCGAGACGGGCCGCCTGGCCAAGCAGGCCGCCGGCTCCGCCGTCGCGTACCTGGACGACGACACCATGGTGCTGTCGGCCACCAGCGCTTCCAAGAAGCCCAAGGACCAACTCGACTTCTTCCCCCTGACGGTGGACGTCGAGGAGCGCATGTACGCCGCGGGCAAGATCCCCGGCAGCTTCTTCCGCCGCGAGGGCCGCCCCTCCGAGGACGCCGTCCTCACCTGCCGTCTCATCGACCGTCCGCTGCGTCCGTCCTTCAAGAAGGGCCTTCGCAACGAGATCCAGGTCGTCGCCACGATCATGGCGCTCAACCCCGACCACCTGTACGACGTCGTGGCGATCAACGCCGCCTCCGCGTCCACCCAGCTGGCCGGTCTGCCCTTCTCCGGCCCGGTCGGCGGCGTCCGCGTCGCGCTGATCAACGGCCAGTGGGTCGCGTTCCCGACGCACACCGAGCTCGAGGATGCCGTCTTCGACATGGTCGTCGCCGGTCGCGTCCTGGAGGACGGCGACGTCGCGATCATGATGGTCGAGGCCGAGGCCACCGACAAGACCATCCAGCTGGTCAAGGGCGGCGCCGAGGCGCCGACCGAGGAGGTCGTGGCCGCCGGCCTCGATGCCGCGAAGCCCTTCATCAAGGTCCTGTGCAAGGCGCAGTCGGACCTCGCCGCGAAGGCCGCCAAGCCGACCGCCGAGTTCCCGATCTTCCTGGACTACCAGGACGACGTCCTCGAGGCCCTGACCGCCGCGGTCAGGAGCGAGCTCGCCCAGGCGCTCACCATCGCCGGCAAGCAGGACCGCGAGGCCGAGCTGGACCGCGTGAAGGACATCGCCGCCGAGAAGCTGCTCCCGCAGTTCGAGGGCCGCGAGAAGGAGATCTCCGCCGCGTACCGCGCGCTGACCAAGAAGCTGGTCCGCGAGCGCGTCATCAAGGACAAGGTCCGCATCGACGGCCGTGGCGTCACGGACATCCGTACGCTGGCCGCCGAGGTCGAGGCCATCCCGCGCGTGCACGGCTCGGCGCTGTTCGAGCGTGGCGAGACCCAGATCCTGGGCGTCACCACCCTGAACATGCTCCGCATGGAGCAGCAGCTGGACACCCTCTCCCCGGTGACCCGCAAGCGCTACATGCACAACTACAACTTCCCGCCGTACTCCGTCGGTGAGACGGGCCGCGTCGGCTCCCCGAAGCGCCGCGAGATCGGCCACGGCGCGCTCGCCGAGCGCGCGATCGTGCCGGTCCTGCCGACCCGCGAGGAGTTCCCCTACGCGATCCGTCAGGTGTCCGAGGCCCTCGGCTCCAACGGCTCGACGTCCATGGGCTCGGTCTGCGCCTCCACCATGTCGCTGCTGAACGCCGGTGTGCCGCTCAAGGCCCCCGTCGCCGGTATCGCCATGGGTCTGATCTCCCAGGAGATCGACGGCCAGACGCACTACGTCGCCCTCACCGACATCCTCGGTGCGGAGGACGCCTTCGGCGACATGGACTTCAAGGTCGCCGGCACCAAGGAGTTCGTGACCGCCCTCCAGCTCGACACCAAGCTGGACGGCATCCCCGCCTCCGTCCTGGCCGCGGCCCTCAAGCAGGCCCGCGACGCCCGCCTCCACATCCTCGACGTGATGATGGAAGCGATCGACACGCCGGACGAGATGTCCCCGAACGCCCCGCGGATCATCACCGTCAAGATCCCCGTGGACAAGATCGGTGAGGTCATCGGCCCCAAGGGCAAGATGATCAACCAGATCCAGGAGGACACCGGCGCCGAGATCACGATCGAGGACGACGGCACCATCTACATCGGTGCCGCCGACGGCCCGGCCGCCGAGGCCGCCCGCGCCACGATCAACGGCATCGCCAACCCGACCATGCCGGAGGTCGGCGAGCGCTACCTGGGCACCGTCGTGAAGACGACGACCTTCGGCGCGTTCGTGTCGCTGCTCCCGGGCAAGGACGGTCTGCTGCACATCTCGCAGATCCGCAAGCTCGCCGGCGGCAAGCGCGTGGAGAACGTCGAGGACGTCCTCGGTGTGGGCCAGAAGGTCCAGGTCGAGATCGCCGAGATCGACTCCCGCGGCAAGCTGTCCCTCGTTCCGGTGATCGAGGGCGAGGACGGCGACGAAACGAAGAAGGACGACGCCGACCAGTGACGTCCCGTGGCTCCAAGGCGACGGCCCGCACCTCTTCGGAGGCGCGGGCCGTCGCCCGTACCCAAACCCTCATCAAGGGCACCGGCGGCATCGGGACGGTCCGCAAGACCACCCTCCCCGGCGGCCTGCGCATCGTCACCGAGACCCTGCCCTCCGTGCGCTCGGCCACCTTCGGCATCTGGGCGCACGTGGGCTCCCGCGACGAGACCCCCTCGCTGAACGGCGCCACGCACTACCTGGAGCATCTGCTCTTCAAGGGCACCGCCAAGCGCAGCGCGCTGGACATCTCCGCCGCCATCGACGCCGTCGGCGGCGAGATGAACGCGTTCACGGCCAAGGAGTACACGTGCTACTACGCGCGCGTGCTCGACACCGACCTGCCGCTCGCCATCGACGTCGTCTGCGACATGCTGACCGGCTCGCAGATCCTCGAGGAGGACGTCAACGTCGAGCGCGGCGCCATCCTCGAAGAGATCGCGATGACCGAGGACGACCCGGGCGACTGTGTGCACGACCTGTTCGCGCACACCATGTTCGGTGACAACGCCCTCGGCCGCCCGGTCCTCGGCACCGTCGACACGGTCAACGCCCTCACCGCCGACCGCATCCGCCGCTTCTACCGGAAGCACTACGACCCGACCCACCTCGTGGTCGCCTGCGCCGGCAACATCGACCACAACAAGGTCGTACGGCAGGTCCGAGCCGCCTTCGAGAAGGCGGACGCCTTCAAGGACCTCGCCGCGCAGCCCATCGCCCCGCGCGACGGCCGCCGCGCGATCCGTACGACAGGCAAGGTGGAACTGCTCGCCCGCAAGACCGAGCAGGCCCACGTCGTCCTCGGCATGCCGGGCCTGGCCCGTGCCGACGACCGCCGCTGGGCGATGGGCGTGCTCAACACCGCCCTCGGCGGCGGCATGTCCTCCCGCCTCTTCCAGGAGGTCCGGGAGAAGCGCGGGCTCGCCTACAGCGTGTACTCGTACACCTCGGGCTTCGCCGACTGCGGCCTGTTCGGCGTGTACGCCGGCTGCCGGCCCAGCCAGGTGCACGACGTGCTGCGGATCTGCCGGGACGAGCTCGACCAGGTGGCCCAGAACGGCCTCTCCGACGACGAGATCGGCCGGGCCATCGGCCAGCTCCAGGGCTCCACCGTCCTGGGCCTGGAGGACACCGGCGCGCTGATGAACCGCATCGGCAAGAGCGAGCTGTGCTGGGGCGAGCAGATGTCCGTCGACGACATGCTGGCGAAGATAGCCGCGGTCACCCCGGACGAGGTCCGGTCGGTCGCCCGGGACATCCTGGGCCAACGCCCGTCGCTGTCGGTCATCGGCCCGCTGAAGGACAGGCAGGCCGCACGGCTGCACGACGCCGTCGCCTAATCACCTCCGGTAAGGAAGCAACAGATGAGCAAGCTGCGCGTGGCGGTAATCGGCGCCAAGGGCCGGATCGGGTCCGAGGCGGTAAGGGCGGTCGAGGCCGCCGAGGACATGGAGCTGGTCGCCGCCCTCGGCCGGGGCGACAAGCTGGAGACCCTGGCTGAGACCGGTGCCCAGGTCGCCGTCGAACTCACCACCCCCGCCTCCGTCATGGGCAACCTCGACTTCTGCGTGCGCCACGGCATCCACGCGGTCGTCGGTACGACGGGCTGGACCGAGGACCGCCTCGCGCAGCTGACGGGCTGGCTCGCCCAGTCCCCGCGGACCGGCGTGCTCATCGCGCCGAACTTCTCCATCGGTGCCGTGCTCACCATGAAGTTCGCGCAGATCGCCGCCCCGTACTTCGAGTCGGTCGAGGTCGTCGAGCTGCACCACCCGAACAAGGTGGACGCCCCCTCCGGGACCGCCAGCCGCACGGCCCAGCTCATCGCCGAGGCCCGCAGCCGGGCGGGTACGGCCCCGGCGCCGGACGCCACCGTGACCGCCCTGGACGGCGCCCGCGGGGCCGACGTCGACGGCGTCCCCGTGCACTCCGTCCGGCTGCGCGGCCTGCTCGCCCACCAGGAGGTGCTGCTCGGCGCCGAGGGCGAGACCCTCACCATCCGCCACGACTCCCTGCATCACAGCAGCTTCATGCCGGGCATCCTGCTCGGCACCCGCCGCGTGGTGTCCACTCCGGGCCTCACCTTCGGCCTGGAAAACTTCCTCGACCTGAGCTGAGTCCGAACACGTCATGCGCGCGAAGATCACCTACCTCGTCACGGCCGCCGTCCTGGTCTTCTACTTCGTCCTGGTCGGCAGCCGCGGCGTGATGCTCATCCAGACCGGCACGCTTCTGACCGTCACCTTCGGTGTGGCGGTACTCGTCCTGCCGGTCATCGGCCTGTGGTTCCTGTGGAAGAACACCCAGTTCGTCCGCCGGGCCAACCAGCTCGCCGCGGAACTCGAGGCGGAGGGCGGCCTGCCCGTCGACGAGCTGAGGCGAACCCCGAGCGGCCGCGTCGACCGCGACTCGGCGGACGAGGTGTTCGCCCGGCGCAAGGCCGAGACGGAGGCGGCCCCGGACGACTGGCGCAGTTGGTTCCGGCTCGCCGTCGCCTACCACGACGCCCGCGACACCCCGCGCGCCCGCAAGGCGATGCAGCGGGCCATCGCCCTGCACGACGGAAGGCCCGTCCAGGTCTGAGCCGGCCCGGGCACCCCAGCCGGTACGAGGAAGGGGCCGGACCGCGGTACACGCGGTCCGGCCCCTTCCTCGTGGTTCGAGACCGGTCAGCCGCGCCCGTACTCCGCGGCCCACGCCTCCACCGTGTCCGCCGCCCGGTCGAAGGCCGCGGGCCGGTGCAGGAAGTCCAGGGAGTGCGTGGTGAGCAGCGGCGGAGTGTCCTCGACGGCCCGGTCCTTGCGCACGAGCGTCAGCGCCTGCCCCTGCACGGTGCGCGGCAACCCCAGCCAGCGCACCGGCTGCTGGGCCGTCCGTACCGCGATCACCCGCTGCCAGGGCACCGTACGCGTCCCCAGGAAGCCCACCTGGCGCAGTCCGCGCGCGCTCACCCACACGCCCATGCGCAGCACGCGCAGCGCGGAGGCGATGACGGCCAGCGCCAGGGTCAGGACCAGGCCCGCGGCGGACACCGAGTCGGTCAGGGAGATGAGGACCGCCCCGAACAGCACGAACGAGGAGAGCAGCAGTCCGAGGGCGGCACCGCCGACCCGCCACGGCCCGGGCCGGTAGGGCCGCCGCCAGCGGTCCCGGTCGTCGTACGGCAGCGGGCTCTCGGAAGCCGCGTCGAAGGAGCGGTCGGCCGTCAGGAAGGGCAGGGGCACGGCTGGTCCTCACTCGATCCTCGCTGGGGCTGTGCCCGGTGAGATTATCCGGCCGGATTCCCGCCCACCACCCTTGAGCGGCCGGAAGGGTCAGTGCCCCTGGGAATGCCCCTGCGAGGCCTGGGACTGCTGAGCCGGCGTATCGGACGGTGTGGACAGCGCCGGCATCCCGAGGATCAGGGCCCCGACGAGCCCGGCGACGAGGGTCAGGCCGAGCAGCCAGCGTCCGGCCAGCTCGCCGAGCGACGCCCGCTCGCGGGGCGGGGGAGTGACATTACTGCGGAACCTGTCCGCCTCGGCCAGGAAGGCGAAGGGTACGGGCTCACGCCGTCGGAACATCGCGGGTTCAGCTCCTTTCGGGATCGAACGATCAGGCCTCACCGATACAGACGCTCGAGTGACACAAAAGGTGCCGATGTCCGAAAAAATGAGTGGCAAGGTCACTGTTCGGGACTGTCAGGGGTGCCCCGTACAGTGGGCCCGAACCTAAAGAAGTGATGGGAAGGACCCCCGTGACCACCCCCGAGTCGCTCACTTTCCGCAGCGATGTCACCGTCGAGCTGGTGAAGTCCAGCGCGTCGGACGCCGACGTCCTCTTCGCCGCCCGCGTCTCCACCGCCGGTGAGCAGTCGCTGGACGAGCTGAACAAGGATCCGGAGCGCTCCAAGGGTCTGATCAACTACCTGATGCGCGACCGGCACGGCAGCCCGTTCGAGCACAACTCGATGACCTTCTTCATCAGCGCCCCGATCTTCGTCTTCCGCGAGTTCATGCGGCACCGGGTCGGCTGGTCCTACAACGAGGAGTCCGGCCGCTACCGCGAGCTCCAGCCGGTCTTCTACGTCCCCGGTGCGGACCGCAAGCTGGTCCAGGAGGGCCGCCCGGGCAGGTACGTCTTCGTCGAGGGCACGCAGGCCCAGCAGGAGGCCGTGCGCGGCACCCTCGAGGAGTCCTACGAGCAGGCGTACGCGGCCTACCAGAAGCTCCTCGCCGAGGGCGTCGCCCGCGAGGTGGCCCGCGCCGCCCTCCCCGTCGGCCTGTTCTCCTCGATGTACGCCACCTGCAACGCCCGCTCCCTGATGCACTTCCTCGGTCTGCGCACTCAGCACGAGCTGGCCAAGGTGCCGTCCTTCCCGCAGCGGGAGATCGAGATGGTCGGCGAGCAGATGGAGGCGGAGTGGGCCAAGCTGATGCCGCTCACCTATGCCGCCTTCAACGCGAACGGGCGTGTGGCTCCGTAACGAAGCCCTGTTCCCCCACGCGGAACGGATGTACGGATCAGCCGGGCGAAGTGTCCGTATTGCGGCATTCCGAGAAGTTCATCTAGCCTGATCAAACGGACCCGGCACTGCTTGAACCCCCGAGCAGGCAGTGCCGGGCTCCTTATTTGTCCTGACTTACCCGGCACCCCAAGGGCAGACCACGCCTGGAGCACCGAGTAGCGTGTTACCCATGGCTCCGACCTCGACTCCGCAGACCCCCTTCGGGCGGGTCCTCACCGCCATGGTCACGCCCTTCACGGCGGACGGCGCACTCGACCTCGACGGCGCGCAGCGGCTCGCTACCCACCTGGTGGACGCAGGCAACGACGGCCTGATCATCAACGGCACCACCGGCGAGTCCCCCACCACCAGTGACGCGGAGAAATCGGACCTCGTACGAGCCGTCGTGGAAGCGGTCGGCGACCGCGCCCACGTCGTGGCCGGAGTCGGCACCAACGACACCCGCCACAGCATCGAACTGGCCCGCGAGGCGGAGCGCGCCGGCGCGCACGGCCTGCTGGTCGTGACGCCGTACTACAACAAGCCCCCTCAGGAGGGCCTGTACCGGCACTTCACGACCATCGCGGACGCCACCGGACTGCCGGTCATGCTCTACGACATCCCCGGCCGCAGCGGGGTCCCGATCAACACCGAGACCCTGGTCCGGCTGGCCGAGCACCCGCGGATCGTCGCCAACAAGGACGCCAAGGGCGACCTCGGCCGTGCGAGCTGGGCCATCGCGCAGTCCGGCCTCGCCTGGTACTCCGGTGACGACATGCTGAACCTGCCGCTGCTCTCCGTGGGCGCGGTCGGCTTCGTCTCCGTCGTCGGCCACGTCGTCACCCCCGACCTGCGCGCCCTTGTCGACGCGTACACCTCGGGCGATGTCGTCAAGGCCACGGAGATCCACCAGAAGCTGCTCCCGGTGTACACCGGCATGTTCCGCACCCAGGGCGTCATGACCGCCAAGGCAGCGCTCGCCCTCCAGGGGCTGCCCGCAGGACCCCTGCGCGCACCCATGGTCGAGTGCTCACCCGAGGAGATCGCCCAGCTCAAGCTCGATCTTGCCGCCGGCGGGGTACAGCTCTGACAACAGACTTGGCACCACCCGAACTTCACAACTGAATCGACAACCGAACAGCGGGCCACCGGTGCCCGCATCCCACAACGACAACTGCTTCTGCACGAACGTCATGCGCGCCACGTGCCCGACCGGTACGTGGCGCGCGTGGTGAGGAGAGTCTTTTGAGTCATCCGCATCCTGAACTCGGACCGCCCCCGTCGCTCCCCGAGGGCGGCCTGCGCGTCACCCCGCTCGGCGGTCTCGGTGAGATCGGCCGGAACATGACGGTCTTCGAATACGGCGGCCGTCTGCTGATCGTCGACTGCGGAGTGCTCTTCCCCGAGGAGGAGCAGCCCGGAATCGACCTGATCCTGCCGGACTTCTCGTCGATCCGGGACCGCCTCGACGACATCGAGGGCATCGTCCTCACCCACGGCCACGAGGACCACATCGGCGGCGTCCCCTTCCTGCTCCGCGAGAAGCCGGACATCCCGCTGATCGGCTCCAAGCTGACCCTCGCGCTCATCGAGGCCAAGCTCCAGGAGCACCGGATCCGCCCGTACACCCTCGAGGTGGCGGAGGGGAACCGTGAGCGCATCGGCCCCTTCGACTGCGAGTTCATCGCGGTCAACCACTCCATCCCGGACGCCCTGGCGGTCGCCATCCGGACCCCCGCCGGCATGGCCGTGCACACCGGCGACTTCAAGATGGACCAGCTCCCGCTGGACAACCGCCTCACCGACCTGCACGCGTTCGCGCGGCTGAGCGAGGAGGGCATCGACCTGCTCCTCGCCGACTCGACGAACGCCGAGGTCCCGGGCTTCGTCCCGCCCGAGCGTGACATCTCCAACGTCCTGCGCCAGGTCTTCGCCGGTGCCCGCAAGCGGATCATCGTGGCGAGCTTCGCCAGCCACGTCCACCGCATCCAGCAGATCCTGGACGCGGCCCACGAGTACGGCCGCCGGGTCGCCTTCGTCGGACGCTCGATGGTCCGGAACATGGGCATCGCCCGGGACCTCGGTTATCTCAAGGTCCCGCCGGGCCTGGTCGTGGACGTCAAGACCCTCGACGACCTTCCGGACCACGAGGTGGTCCTGGTCTGCACGGGCTCCCAGGGCGAGCCGATGGCGGCCCTGTCCCGGATGGCCAACCGCGACCACCAGATCCGGATCGTCCCGGGCGACACGGTGATCCTGGCGTCGTCCCTCATCCCGGGCAACGAGAACGCGGTCTACCGCGTGATCAACGGTCTGACCCGCTGGGGCGCCGACGTCGTGCACAAGGGCAACGCCAAGGTGCACGTCTCGGGCCACGCGTCCGCGGGCGAGCTGCTGTACTTCTACAACATCTGCCGCCCGAAGAACCTGATGCCGGTCCACGGCGAGTGGCGCCATCTGCGTGCCAACGCCGAGCTGGGCGCGTTGACCGGTGTCCCGCACGACCGGATCGTCATCGCCGAGGACGGCGTGGTCGTCGACCTCGTCGAGGGCAAGGCCAGGATCTCCGGCAAGGTGCAGGCCGGGTACGTGTACGTCGACGGCCTCTCCGTCGGCGACGTGGGCGAGCCGGCCCTGAAGGACCGCAAGATCCTCGGCGACGAGGGCATCATCTCGGTCTTCGTGGTGGTGGACTCGTCCACCGGCAAGATCACGGGCGGCCCGCACATCCAGGCCCGTGGTTCCGGTATCGAGGACTCGGCCTTCACCGGCGTCGTCCCGAAGATCAACGAGGTGCTGGAGCGCTCCGCCCAGGACGGCGTCGTGGAGCCGCACCAGCTGCAGCAACTGATCCGCCGGACCCTGGGCAAGTGGGTCTCGGACACCTATCGCCGCAGGCCGATGATCCTCCCGGTCGTCGTGGAGGTCTGACACGCCGGCTACGTGAACTCGGAGCGGGGCGCCTCGATTTGCATCGGGGCGCCCCGCTCCAGTACGTTTACGGCTCCGCCCGAGCGGGAACCCCCAGAGCTTCATGCGCTGGACCACGGTTGCCACGGATCGGGTGGGAAATCCGGCTCAGAACTTCTGATAAAGTCGGAACCGCCGGAAAGGGAAACGCGAGAGCGAGAACCTGGAAAGCACCGAGGAAATCGGGTCGAGAAAAGATCTGATAGAGTCGGAAACGCAAGACCGAAGGGAAGCGCCCGGAGGAAAGCCCGAGA
>NZ_JBEXYS010000041.1:0-54375 GCF_040631045.1 Streptomyces sp. NPDC005706
GATCCGAGAACCGACCAACCTCCGACGACTTCACCTGACCCGGCCTTGGCACAACCCATCCAACGACCAGGCCCCAACAAAGTCACCGGTATTGGTACTAGGCCGTGTATCGAAAGTGGATCTTGGGCTGTGAATGATCACGGTTCATGGGGCGGGGAGATCTCACGGACGAGCAGTGGGCGGTGCTGGAGCCGTTGTTGCCGAGGGGTGCCAGGACGGGGCGGCCGCCGGTCTGGCCTCGGCGGCAGCTGATCGACGGCATACGGTTCCGAGTTCGTACCGGTATTCCGTGGCGGGACGTGCCCGTCGAGTACGGACCGTGGGGCCGGGTCTATGACCTGTTCCGCCGGTGGCAGCGGGACGGCACCTGGCACCGCATCCTCACCCGGCTCCAGGCCCTGTCCGACGCGAAAGGCGCGATCACGTGGGACCTGAGCGTCGACTCCACGGTGTGCCGCGCCCATCAGCACGCGGCCGGGGCCCGCAAACAGGGCGACCTGCAGAAGGAGCCACCGGGCGGCGTGTTCACCGAGCCCGGAGATCACGGACTGGGACGCTCGCGCGGCGGGTTCACGACCAAGCTGCACCTGCCTGTCGAGCAAGGTCAGAAGCCCATGTCAGTCGTGGTCACGGCCGAGCAGCGCGGCGACTCGCCGCAGTTCGAGCCCGTCCTGGACAAAGTCCGTGTGCCGCGCATCGGGTTGGGCCGGCCGCGCGTCCGCCCCAACCGGGTCCGCGCGGACAAGGCGTATGCCTCCCGCAAGAACCGCGCCTACCTGCGCCGCCGCGGGATCCGTTGCACCATCCCCGACAAGGCTGACCAAGCGCAGCTGACCTCGCTCACTGCCCACCGATCCGCCTCGCGCACGAAACTGATCTCGCCGGCACTCAAGACCATGGGAACCGGGCCGGACCGAGTCCCCGTTTCCGGGGCTGGACGCGGACCTGCAGGACGGCGCCGCCGGTCTGCAGACGGTGCTGTGGATGGGCTCGCGGTGCGAGCGCGGGCAGGGCACGGCGCACTACACGCTCGGGCTTCCCGGCTCGTACAGCAAGGCACCGGTCCCCGACACCCACTGGGCTCAGATGCTGCGGACCTTCGCGCAGAGGTCCGCGACCCGGCACGGCTGCTCCCTGCCCGCCGAATTGTCGACGGTGGGCGAACCGTGACTCAGCCCGCTCCCGCCGAGGTGCGGAACGGAGGCGAACATCACGATCCACCCCAACAACTTCACCACTCGTTCGGCAGCGCGACGCGCATGCTCAGGTTCACGACGCATCCGGCCCGGGAAGACCAGATTCCCCGCAGACAGATAGGCCATGACCGCCGCGGCCTGGTCCCAGCTCCTTAAAGCGGTGGTCACACGACTCTGCGGCCGACGGAAGTGACGGCAGCGCTGACGGCAACGACGGCGGACGGCAGCGGCGTTCGACAGCCGGGCACGGTGCTGGCAGGGCGCCATCGACCTAGCCCACCAGGGCGTGCCCGCATCTTCCAAGCCCCTGGCTGTTCGCTGCTCAGGCCGCCCCTCACTGTCCTCGGCATCACGCCCCTGTAGGAGCCGAGCGTGAACCTGTGTTATTACCTCGGCTGACCCCGTTCCACCCTCGTAGCGCCACCGAAGGAGCACGATGGCTGACACCGGCATTGACGACCTGTCCAAGTACGAGTCCGGGACCGACTTATTCACCGCGGCCGAGCTGGAGGCGATTGCCCGCTTCCGCGAAAACCTGTCCGGCATCCCCGACATCGCCTTCAAGGGCTTCGATGCCGACGAGATCCGCGGCCTCGCGTCCGAACACGGAGTGGACGAAGCCCGCAAGACGCTGCACACGTTCGCCACCGACCTCCTCAACGGCTGGTGGCTTGCGATCCTCTCGTTGAAGAACGACCTACCGACCGGCACCGACGAGTCCGCCCGGCACAGCGCGGCCGCCGCCCGGTACGTCGCCCACCTCACCGCCCAGCACCTCAACGCCTGCGCGAAGTTCGAGCACGTCGTCACCATGTGGTTCCTGGACCTGGACACGAACCTCTCCTCCCCGCTGTATCTGAACAGAGACGGGGACGAGTGAGCCACACGGGGGCGATGAGGAAGTCATCGACGCGAGCTCCTGTTGGCAGACCGGCTTGACCGTCATCGACCGACCCGCATAGAGCTACGGATGAGATATTCCCCGTGGCACAACCGTGCCAGAACGAGCGGGGAGCCACGGGGAAGGAGGCGCCAGCAGGGCATGTACCTCACGCTGGCCGGAGTGCTCCTTCCGCAGGTCAGTTGCCAACTCGCCCCACCTGGCCCCCAATGCGGGTGTATGCGAGCCAGCCCTTGAAGGCGCCGTGTCATCATCGGATGGTGCTAACCGAGGAGAACGCGCGCCGGCTGGTGCTTGCCGAGATCGACGACGTGCGGCACCACGTCACGTACGACCTTCAGATCCTGCGCGTGGAAGCCTTGCCGTTCGGGTGGATCTTCTACTGGAGGGCAGTCTGGGACGGTCAGAACGGACAGCGCCCTCGGTTGGGGGGGCAACGGTCCTTTCCTGGTGGATCGTGAAAACGAGCGGTTGATCCGATCTGCCACCAGCATCCCCATAGCTCGACAGATCGAGGACTGCGAACGCGACTGCGACGCGAAGCTCACGCCCGGAACACGGCGGCGAAGCAAGCTGCGCAACAGCCATGAGTGTCCAACTGCGTGACAGCGCCCACGAACAACGGCGGACGGACGCGGACGTCTGCGGACCATCAGCGCAGGTGAATGCCACACCAGTCCAGGGCAGAGCCCGGAGCCAAGTTGCTTCGGGACGAAGAGGTCGCGGGTCAAGTCCCGCCACCCTGACTCAGAAGTACAAGGTCAGAGCCACTTAGACCGCCAGATCACCTTCCGTTGTAGCAGCCTCGAGCGGCTACGCTAGGCGCGCGATTGCCAAGGCAGCGTGCTGCAAGGCGGCGACAGAGCTTGGGGGCGTAGCCGGACAGTGGCCTGGGCGTTGGTCTCAGCCCGAGGGAGGCAGCCGCCCTCCTGTTGGACAAGATTCGTCAGGGCAACGGCTACGCCCGCGGCAAGAAGAAGCGCTTCAGTTCGAAGTGCCGCCGTCACCAAGGTAGCGACGCTTGTACTGTCCGCTGCGTCCACGGTCATCCTGGGCCTGCAGAACCTCAACGCGTGGGCTGGTCTGGCCTTGGCGTGTGTGGCGCTGGTGACGTTGCCGGGAGCCGTCGAACCGTTCTTCAACTGGCGCTCCCGGTGGGTTCTGATGGAGGAAGCGCAGTACCGGTTCCAGCGACTTGCCGATGACCTCGAATACCTCGTGGCATCGACGGCCGCCGACGAGCTCACGTTCGATCAGCTGAACGAGATCTTTGGCCAGTATCAGGCGATCTGGGGCGACCTAAGCCGCACATGGCTGGAGCATCGTCGGGAACTCGCGCCGTCGACCAATGCCTAGAGGTGCGCGTATCCACCGGCTGCGGCGCGGTCAAACACACCTGGTGCCCGATCAAGATCACCTACTGCGGCCGGGCGTCCAGAGCTCCTGACGCACCACAAGCGCACCAGATATGGCGGGGAACTACGGTGACAGCGACGGCGCTGACCGAGGCCACGAAGCGGCCGTCCGCCCAGCTCAGGGACCGAATCGACGATGTATCCCCTCAGCTTCCCAAGCTGGGAGCGCGAGTTCGATTCTCGTCACCCGCTCCAGAGCGAAGCCCCAGGTCAGCGGCCTGGGGCTTTTCCCACTCGTTGACCGCGCTGAAGGAGACAGGCGCGATAGCGATCGCTCCCACGGGCGGCAACGGCCGGGCGCGCGCCGGGCGGTTCGGACCGGCAACCGATCTGTGCCTCGCCCCCGGTGTCGGGGAAGCCGAAGCTGCGTCCGCCACGCCACTCCGCCGGGAACGGTCATCGTGGCTTTCGTGTCTGACAGGCACCCGCCTCCGACGCGGATCACCGGCCCTGTCGTCCACCGTCACAGTTTCCTCGCCCGCGGTGTGAGAGTGGCGCAACGGAACTTCCCACGCGGTCTAACGGGTCGGAAACCGGCGGGCACGGCGGTCGGAGTAGCTTCGTGACGCATGAGGGTATGGAAGCCGGTACGGCCACTGCTCGGCAGGCTGGGCGCGATCGGCAAGCTGGGCTCGAACGCGGGAAGCCCAGACACGGGGAGCCCGGATCGGGGCGGTTCGTTACGGCGCCGCGGTGGCCGAACCGCATCCGGCGGTCGCCCGGTGCCTGGCTGGCGCAGCATCAGGGGCCGGGTGGCAGTGGTCATCACGGTCCCGGTCTGCATGCTGCTGGCGGTGACCGGCCTCGCCGTGGACGGCCGCACCGAGGCCCTCGGCGACGCCCGGACGACACGTGCCGAAGTCGACCTCAGTCTCCGGGTCCAGGCCCTGGTGCACCAGATGCAACGCGAACGCGGCCTGACCAACGGCCTGTTGGGCGGCAGGAAGGCGTTTCTGCCGGAGCTGGCCGCTACCCGCGAGCGCGTGGATGCGGCGCTGGCCGGAATGAGGGATGACAACGCCATCGAGGGTGTCATCCGCAGGCAGCTGGGACGCCTGTCCGGTATCCGTGCCTCCGCCGACAGGGGAGACGCCGGCAGAGCCACAACCCTCACCTTCTACACCACCGCCATCAACGCCCTCGACACCGTCGACCCGGTGGCGGAGACTGCAACGCGCGCCGACCACCAACTGAGCAATGGGCTCGCGGGGTTGAGGGAGCTGGCTGCCGCCAAGGAATCCCTCGCCCTCGAACGCGGCTTGCTCAACGGCGTGTTCGCCGAAGGCGCCTTCCAGGGCCGCGAGTACCTCACCTTCACCGACGTGCGAGCCAGGCGCATCACCGCCCTGGACCGCTTCCGGCAGGTCGCCACCTCATCCCAACGCACCACCCTAGAGCACGCCTTCGCGACAGAGTACGCCAGACGCGCCACCGCCTACGAGAATCAGGCGGAGGACGCCGCCGACGGCTCGGCACTCCACGCCGACGCCGGCGCCTGGTGGAACGCGATGACCGTACTCGTCGACGATCTGTACGCAGTCCAGGAGTCGGTCGGTGACGATGTGCGGGACCGGGCCGACCGGCTCAGCCACGACGCCGAGACGGGCCTCGCCGCCTACCTCGTCGCGGGAGCGCTCGTAGCCACCCTCGTCGCGGGTCTCGCCGCCTTCGCCTCCCGCTCTCTCACCCGCCCGCTCGGTGCGCTCGCCGAGGCCGCCCACGACGTGGCACGGCACCGGCTGCCCGCAACCGTCGCCCGCATCCAACAGTCTCCACCCGACCACGGGGAACTACTGCCGGCGGCGGACCCCCCGGACCACCCCGATGCACGGCTGCTGGGCGGCACAGCCGAGATCGCCGAGGTCGCGGCCTCCCTGTACCAGGTGGAACAGACCGCCCTCCACCTGGCCGCCCAGCAGGCCGCCCTGCGCCGCACCACCACCGAATCACTCGCCAACCTCGGCCGCCGCAACCAGAACCTCGTACGTCGTCAGCTCGGTCTCATCACCCGCCTGGAACGGCAGGAACTCGACCCGAATGCCCTCGCCGAGCTCTTCGAGCTCGACCACCTCGCCACCCGCATGCGGCGCAACGCCGAGAACCTGCTGGTCCTGGCCGGGCAGAACCCGCCGCGGCCCACAGCAGCGCCGGCCGGCGGCCTGGAGGTCGTCCAGTCCGCCATCGCCGAGGTGGAGCAGTACCGGAGGGTGCTGATCGCGGCCGTGGAGCCGGTACAGGTGCGGGGGCACGCCGTCGCCGATGTCGCCCACCTTCTCGCCGAACTCATCGAGAACGGGCTGATCTCCTCGCCGCCGACCGAACCCGTCGAGGTGCACGGCTGGTACGACACCGAGGACGGCACGTACTGCTTCGCCGTCGTCGACCACGGCGTGGGCATGTCCGAAGCCGACAAGGAACGCGCCCACGCCCGCTTCTCCGGCTCCGGGGACGAGGCCCTCCTCACCTCTCCCACCCGGTTCCTCGGCCACCTCGTCGTCGGCCGGCTCGCCCACCGCCTTGGTGAAGGCGCCCAGGTCCACCTTTTCGACACTCCCGGCGGCGGCCTGTCCGCCCTCCTCGCCCTCCCCGGGCGCCTGCTCGCCCCCGCACAGGAACCCGCCGCCCCGCTCCCGCCGGCCCCGCCCGCTGTCTCCTGCCTGCTAAACGGTTTCCGAGCAGGTGTCGCCCGCGCCGAAGCCCGTGCCATTGAAGCCCGCACCACTCAGGGAGCGTCATCGTGACCACCGCCGTCCAGAGTTTCGGCTGGCTCATCTCGGAGTTCGTACGCACTACGGACGGCGTCACCGACGCCGTCGCCGTCTCATCCGACGGCCTGCTCATGGCCGCCTCGGACAGTCTCGGCCGGGATCGCGCTGACCACCTCGCCGCCGTCGTCTCCGGCATCACCAGCCTCGCCCAGAACGCGGCGACCGCCCACGGCTTCAAAAGCATGAAACTCGTCATGATCGAAATGCTCGGAGGCTTCCTCATGATCGGCCGCATCCGCGACGGAAGCTGCCTCGGCGTCCTGGCCGCCGAAGGATGCGACGTCGGCCTCGTCGGTTACGAAATGGCCGTCCTCGCCGACCGCACGGGTGAGCTGCTCACCCCGCAGCTGGTCCACGAACTCCACTCCGCGCCTGTCGCCGCACGATAGGCGCAACGCGGCCGTCATCTCTGGGTCTTCAGGGGTCTCGCACTACGCCTGAGGACCGCTCTGCCGTCCGGTGCGACCGTGCTCGGGTTCCCGCCTGAAGCTGACGATCACCCCGCGCGTCGCTGTGCGGCTCACACCGGTCACCCGTCGTCGCCTTGCCGGCCAGGCGGCTCCCGTCGGACGGCGTGCCCATAGCGTGCCCGTAAGACCGGTGAACCACGGTCAACAGCGGTGCGCCCAGCGCCCGCAGGCGCCACGCCGGAGCGTATATGCCCAGTTCAGAGGCTGTCTGTCCCTGCAAGCGCCGTTGCTTCCCAAGCTGATGTCACCCGTCGGCCTGCCGCTTCGTCCGGGCTGCGGCGCTGGGGCGCCGGTCCCGACCGAGCCGCAGGCCAGGTACAACGGGACAGCAAGTAGCCCCGTACGACAGCGCTGGGCGACGATGTCGTACGGGGCCAGACCAGCTGATCGCGGGAGCACGCTCGGACCGCGGCCAACCGGCGTTCGAGGAGCGGTTCAGGCCGCAGGTGCTTCCCGTCGAGCGGTCGCAGGCGTTTCAGCCGTCGTGCCGTGCAGCTCCGCCCGCAGTCCTGCCGCGATCAGCGCCGCCAGCAGTTCGGCCGCTTCAGGACGTACGGTCCCGAGCTGCACCAGTCCGTCACCGACGAGGTTCACGTCCGCCACCATGCCGGGGAAGTCGGAGTCAGGTCCCAGCAGGACGAGCTGATCGGCCAAGGCGCCGGCGCTTTGTCGTGCACGGTTCCAGCCGCGGGACGTAGGGCACACCGGGTACCAAGTCTTCTGCCCGTTTGGCCACCACTCCTCGCCGGTCGGTCATGGTTTCAGATCCTTCCCTTGTGTTCTTCGGCGGTGGTCTGTGCGTGCTCGACACCCTCACTGTCTCGGCGGAGTCCGCTCGCCAGGGCCAGGCGAAGGAGTTCCGCCAGGCGCTCGGCCGTGTCGGGGGACACCCGGCCCAGCTCGACAAGCCCGTGCCCGAAGGCGTTCAAGTCCGCGCGCAGGTACGGGAAGTCCTTCTCCAGGCCGGCGCGCACGAGGGCGTCCCGCACTGCCGTGGTCGCGTTTCGGGCCGCGTACCAGCCCTCGCTGTCGAGAGGCGACCACGCGGCGGCGTCGCGTCCGTCGGTCGGCTCATTCGGCGTCAGTGGTCTGTCTCCTCGGGAAGGGCAGCGACCGCCGCGTACGGGGTCGGGTATCTCTCGTCGAAGCGGTCGATCCTGTCCAGGAGCTCCGCGAACAGGAACGTCTCACGGGCCACCGAGCCGAGGAAGAACCCGACTCACTGCGCCTTGCGGTCGGCGATCGCAGGTCCGACCGGCATTCCGCTGCGCTGGAGGCGGTCGAACATCTCCATCCCGAGGCGCTGTTCCACGCTCAGCACGTCGAAGAAGCGGCCGGTCGGCAGCAGACTCGGCCTCCGCGGGTCGTCCGCCCAGACCTGTCGGCACTCAGCCGGGTTGTGCGCCGCCGCGGACAGCCATTCGATGCCCCGCCTCGTCATCCTCTGCACGTCGTCTCACCCTCGGTCCGAGATACCGTGCGGCCCCGGTGCCGCCGTGAATCCAGACTCACGGTCCAGCCCCTGCCCAGGGCAGATGACGAGAGCTGCAGCATGGACTTCCGTCTCTTTGTGGGAAGGCGCCGGATCGTTGGTGTCCGGGTGCGTCGCACCGTTGGTGATGACCGGGCAAGCCCCGCAAGTCCTGCTGAGGCGCTACGGCGCCCGGCCGAGGTGACCACGGGCTGCGGTCCTGCAAAGCGGCACGAGACCGGGCCCGCTCCCGGCACCGGTGAGGCGTCATGAGTGGGCCGTGGTGGGTGGAGCCGGTTCGCTGCGGGCAGCGAGCCGGCAGTAGGCCAGCCACCGGTGACCGCGCGGACAGGAGCAGAGCGTCCTCTTGGCGAGCCGGTCCCCCACCGCGCCTTCGCGCTCGCCCGGGCCCCGGCCACTGGCGGGGCGGGAGCTGCACGGGAGGTCTCGACCGTGCCGGCGCGGAACGCGGTTGATCCCGGCCTCTCGACACCCCACGCCTCCCCCGGTGAGCCGGCCTGCCTCTGGCCACCTACTACGCCACCAGCGACCCGGCGATCTTCGAGAGCCTCTCCGGAGGCCGCGCCATCATTCGCCCACAGGAGCTCCTGTGCCGGGTCACCAGCAGGCGGCGTCGGAGGGACTTCGGGAGATGCCCTTCTTCTGCTCCCAGCAGGAGGCTGGGCTGTCGATCACCGGCCGCAGCCGGCCTCCGGCAGCCGGCTCGCCGACCCGCGACGCCCCGGCTGGGCCGACGCAGTGGCGCCTCGGTACAGGCAGGTCGTACCTGCCGGCGTCACGCTGCACATGCGGGAACGGTTCACGAGAGGTCGGCGAGAGGAGCGCTCGGTTGCCAGGCAACGGGCAGGACGATGTCGACACCGTCGCGTCGGGCCAGGGGCAGCAGCCGGCTCATCGTGGCGTCGATGTCGTCCAGGAAGTAGCGCATCGGCCTCAGGGGCCGGTGCAGACCGAGGAAGAAGTCGTCCCAGTGCACCAGGACGACCCGGCGGGCCCCGGTCGAGACAACGACCTCGTCCCAGTAGGTGCGCAGGAACTCGGTCGGCTGCTTACCCAGGTTGCCGATGCCCAGATAGATGACGTCGGCGGGCCGACCTCGCAGGGCGCCGGGGCGGAAGTTGGCACTGGCGTGCAGCAGGATGCGGCCCGCAGGATGGGTGACGAGGACACTGAAGGCGGTTCCGGTCTTCCATGCCGCGGCCCGGGCCGGTGGTACAAGGGGCTTGTCGACAGTGCCGGGATAGTGGTCACCGGGGCTGTGCACGGAGTCCAGGAAGGTCAGGTCGAAACGGCCGTAGGAGACGGTCTCCCCGTCCGCGACCACCCGCAAGGACGACTCCGGCACTCTCAGGCCGCGGCCGATGTTCGCGGTGGAGGGCGATCCGACCAACTCCGCGCCGGTCTCCAGGGCCCACACCGGCGCATCGAGGGCGTGATCGTAATGGGAGTGGGCGCAGATCACCGCGGCCAGATTCTTCACCCGCAGTCGATCGATGGCCGCGCGCACGACAGAGCGGTCGGGCGCGATCCTGCCCAGGGCGACGCGCAGCAACCCCGGCCGGGTGACGAACCCGTCGCTGAGCACGGACGTCTCCCCGTCCGACAGGAGAACGGAACTGGTGCCCAGAAAATGCGCGACCAGCCCGTCATCGCTCGTCATGGGGGGCTGCTCGTACGGCAGATACGGACGCAGGCTCGCATGACCGACAGACATTCTCATACCGGCATCCTGACGTGTCGCGGACGGCTGGGCGACGTGGGGCTGCCGCGGTCGCCCGCCGACCACCGCGAGGCCCGCACAGCAGGATGGCGCGTCCAAGGCAGGGCATGACTGGCCTGCGCCCTTGACTGGTACAGACCAAAGCGGTTGAGTGTGCCTCCACACCCCCCACCGCGGCCGCGCCCACGCCGTGGCCGGTCCGACCGGCACGTGCGCACAAGGCCCGGATTCGCGCTGCCCTTGTCCGGGTGCGGCCGTGCTCCGCACAGGAGTTGATCCTGTGTCGAAGCGCCGCATCTCCGCCGTGGTCGCCGCACTCGTCCTCGGAAGCACCGTGCCTGTCCTGCTGCCGGCGGCGGACGCATCCGCCGCCGCGTGTTCGAGCTACCCGAGCCGGGTCGCCGGAAGGCCGTACACGACAGGCGACATCGCGCGTTACACCGACGGCAAGGCCTACATCGCCGAACACGACAACCCGGGCTACGACCCGACCATCAGCACCTGGTACTGGGAGCCCTACGCCTGCGACAGCGGCTCCGGAACCCCTGTCGGCACCTTCGTGGTGAGCGAGGCCCAGTTCAACCAGATGTTCCCGAACCGGAATTCCATCTACACGTACAGCGGCCTCACCGCCGCTCTCGGGGCCTACCCCGCCTTCGCCAACAACCGGCAGCGACACCGTGAAGAAGCAGGAGGCCGCGGCCTTCCTCGCCAACGTCAGCCACGAGACCGGCGGTCTGGTGTACGTCGTCGAGCAGAACACCGCCAACTACCCGCACTACTGCGACTGGAACCAGCCGTACGGCTGCCCGGCCGGCCAGGCGGCCTACTACGGGCGCACCATGACGCCCCACAACGCCATGATCAACGGCGTCGGCTTCGGCCAGACGATCCGCAGCATCAACGGCTCCCTCGAGTGCGATGGCAAGAACCCGGCGCAGGTGAAGAGCCGCGTGGACGCCTACCAGCGGTTCGCGCATATCCTCGGCACGTCACCCGGCGGCAATCTCTACTGCTGACGCCGTACGCGAGTTCGTCAAGTGAGTGCGGCGGCTCACCGGACGTGTGCCGGACTCCGCCGATGACCTCGGCGCGCTCGGCGTGAACCACATCGAGACGGCCGGCTTGGGCTGCTCCTCCCCGCGCTCCGCCAACGAACTCGTCAACAGCTCACTGACCCCGTACGCGGACGACCTGGTGGTCGCTCCCCCGGCGGGGGACCTGGGCGCGACGGCGGCGGTCAGGGCGCGAGCCGCCCAGGCTTCCGCCGGCCGAGGTGGTGCCGGCGGGGCGATGTTTTCTTCGAGGCCGGGTGAGTCGGCGGCCGGCGTAAGGCAATCGGGCGGTGCCGAGCAACCAGTCGTCACGATGGGCGAGTTGGCGCCAGCCCCCTTCTCGACCCCGTGGGCGCCCGGCACGACATCCTCCAGACCGTGGAGCGTTCGCCTCCGGGTCATACCGCCCCCTCGTGCGGCTTCGTGGGGGCTCGGGCTCAATGACGAGCGGGCTCAGCACGCTGCTGGACGCTGCCCGCCCGAAAGTGGGTCAGGCCCGTTCCTTTTCGACAGACCCGATCCTGGGCCTGCTGATCGTCTGCGCGTTGGTCGTCATCGTGTCCGGGCACATGGGACGCCGCCGCGCCAAGAAGCATGGCGTGGAGGGCCGTTGGCTGTCGCCGGCGGCCATCGGGGCTGGCTGTGCATGGTGTGCGCGGTTCTGGTCAACGTCGTGGTCATGGGCCTGGCCACAGGGCTGGCGGTGCTGTTCGACTCGGCGGGCTGACAGGGCACCTCTTCCGCGAGCGCCGCAGCTGCCGACACTGATCGGACCAGGTCCAGTGGTGACCACAGGGCGCGGCCACCGATCATAGGGACCGAACCAGACGAACTGTAACCGGGGTCTATGGCCAGCGGGGAAAGACCCGAAAGCACCGTCTGTACGAGCTCGTTGACATCCTTCAGGCGAGAGTCAACGACCCTCACGACTCTCCGTCACCGCCGAATGTGAGACCGGGCCGTTCGTTTGACAAGGCTCCTCAATACGCGCGTCCCGGGTTGAGGCGGCCCTCGGGGTCGAAGACGGCCTTGATGCCGGCCATCAACGCCCGCTCGGTGGGGCCGAGTTGTGCGTCGAGGTAGCGTGTCTTGAGCGAGCCCACGCCGTGCTCGCCGGTGATCGTGCCGCCGAGCGCGAGCGCCGCTGCCACGATGTCGTCGAAAGCGGCACGGGCACGGTCGGCGGCGTCACGGTCGGCGGCGTCGTAGACCACGGTCGGATGCAGGTTGCCGTCGGCGGCGTGGCCGAAGGTGCCGACCAGCACGTCGTGGTCGGCGGCAGTTCGCTCGATCGCAGCAAGCAAGTGGGGAAGGTCCTGGACCGCGACGCCGACGTCGTCGAGCAGCGTGGTGCCCAGCCTCTCCAGAGCCGGGTACACCATTCGTCTGGCCTGCATGAACATCTCGCCTTCCGCCGGGTCGGCGGTGTGCAGCGTCTCGGTGGCACCACCGGCTTCGGCCAGCCTGGCACAGGTGGCGGCCTCCTGATCGGCGGACGGCCCGTCGCACTGGACGAGTACGAGTGCCCCGGCCGACTCGTCCAACCCCATACGTGTCAGGCGATTGACGGCACGAATGCAGGTGCGGTCCATGAGCTCCACCGCCGCCGGGTCGGCGACCGTCGCGATCCGCAGCACGGTGTCGACTGCCTGCTGGGGTGTCGGGAACGCGGCCACTACGGTCGCGGTGGCCGCCGGGAACGGTCGCAGTCGCACGGTGGCGTTCACGATCACCGCCAGGGTGCCTTCGGAGCCGACGAGCAGCCGGGTGAGGTCGAGCCCGGTGACATTCTTGCGGGTCGGCGGACCGGTACGGATCACGCGACCATCGGCGAGTACGGCCGTCAGCGAGGCGACATGGTCGGCGGTGACCCCGTACTTGGCGCAGCACATGCCGCCTGCGTTGGTCGCCAGGTTGCCGCCCATGGTGGAGATCGCCTTGCTTCCCGGGTCCGGCGGATACCACAGGCCGTGCTCGCGGGCGCGGGCGTCGAGATCGCCGGTGAGCACGCCCGGCTCGACCGTTGCCGTGCGGCCGGGCACGTCCAGGGCGAGGATCCGGTCCATCGCGGCGAGCGAGAGTACGACGCAGCCGTCGATCGCATTGGCCGCGCCGGCCAACCCGGTGCCGGCCCCCCGGGTCACCACCGGCGCGTGATGGTCGCCGGCTGTGCGCAGCGTGGTGATCACGTCATCGGTCGAGCGGGCGTGCACCACCGCCGCCGGGCGCCCCGCGGGAGCCAGCAGGCACTGGTCACGGCGGTAGGCCTCCATCGCGTCCCGGTCGGTGACCACCCGGCCCGGCAGCGCGGCGGCGAGGACGGTGGCGACGTCCGCGAGCATCTCGGTCATGGTGTCTCCGGCTCGTAGAAGCCGCGGACGTGAGCCACGACCAGCTCGGCGGCACGGTCGGTCTCGCCCGCGTCCAGCGCGTCGACGATCGCCTGGTGTTCGGCCAGCAGACGCCCGAGCATCGTGGCCGGATCGGCCACCGCGGCGAGCGCGTCGAGCAGGTAGCCGGCGATGCAGTCGCGCAGCACGCCGATGACGAAACCCAGCGCCTGATTACCGCCGGCGTAGGCGAGTTGCACATGGAAGTCCACGTCAGCGGCGTGGAAGGTGTGAATGTCGGCGTTCTCCACCGCTGCCGCCATGGTCACCAGGCAGGTCCGAGCCGCATCCGGCACGGACGTGGTCTGCCGTATCGCCTCCGCCTCCAGCAGCGTGCGCAGCGCCACCAGGTCTGCCAGCGGGATCGCGCCGACTTGCAAAGCGGTGCTCAGCGCCAGGCCCGCCGCGCCGGCCGTGCGCTCGTGGGTGACGCGCGGACGCGCGGTGGAAACGGTGTCCGCGCCGCTGATCAGACCGTGCGCCTGCAACACCCGCAGCGCCTCGCGGATGGTGGACCGCCCGACGCCGAAGGACTGGGCGAGTTCGGTTTCCGTGGGCAGCTCGGTGTCGGCGGGGAATGTGCCGTCGAGGATGGCCGCCCGTAGGCGCTGAGCCACGTCGAGGCTCAAGGGCACGCGCGATACCGGCGAGATCGTCATGCCGCACACGATAGCTCCTTGTCTGTTTGTCGGACAAGGAGCTATCTTGCTTCTCGCTGTGCTGCAGGACACAAGGCCTATACCTCAAAGACGCGGGAATCAGGTGTCGCCATGACCGAGAAGCTCGAGCTCGACCCGGCCAAGACCGCAATCGTGCTCATCGAGTACCAGAACGAGTTCACCAGCGACGGCGGTGTGCTGAACGGGGCGGTCGCCGACGTGATGAAGCGCACCGGCATGCTTGCCAACACCGTCGCCCTGGTCGACGCCGCCCGGCAGGCCGGAGTGTCGATCATGCACGCGCCGATCACGTTCGCGGAGGGCTACGGTGAACTGACCCGTCACCCGTACGGCATCCTCAAAGGCGTCGTGGACGGGAAGGCGTTCGTCAAGGGCACGTGGGGCGCCGCCATCGTCGACGAGCTGACTCCGGTGAACGGGGACATCGTCATCGAGGGCAAGCGCGGGCTCGACACCTTCGCCAGCACGAACCTCGATTTCATCCTGCGCAGCAAAGGCATCGACACGATCATTCTCGGCGGCTTCCTCACCAACTGCTGCGTGGAGTCGACCATGCGCACCGGTTACGAGCACGGCTTCCGGGTGATCACCCTGACCGACTGCGTCGCCGCCACCTCCCAGGAGGAGCACGACAACGCCATCTCCTACGACTTCCCGATGTTCTCGCTGCCGATGACCTCTGCCGACGTCATCGCCGCCCTGTAGTCCCGCCGTCGCCCCGCCCCGGGGGCTTGGCCGGCCAGAGTGCTCTCCCTCGGCTTCGGTCGCCCCGCCGTCGGTGGTCCTGACGCGAAGGCAGTTGACATCGCCTGGAGCGAACGGTGCGAGACCTACCGGCGCTCGTGCTCCAGGCGATGTCCGACCGTCTTTCCGGGCATGTGGGGCGAGGCGGGCGGTGGAAAGGTCACGGCAGGTGATCAACAGCATTCTGGTACGTCGGCGGTCCGGGTCCCGCGGCGGGATCCGCCCCCAGCGTTCGGGGAGTGGAACACCGTCCGCCGGCAGCACTGCGCAGCCTCGCCGGCCGCTGTGAGGCGGCCGGCGCAGGCCGGCCGACAGCCGATCCGCACAGCCGCCCGCCCCTTGTGCACCTCACTCACGGAGCGCGACATGCCATCTGACCGGACACGGGAGCTGATCAGGCGGGGCGCCGCGGTGGCTGCGCGCTCTCCGGAGGAGTGGCTGCGCGAGATCGAGGACGCCACTTTGTCGGCGTAGTACCTGCAAGCGCTGACCGATGACCCGGAACTCACCTCTCAGATCCGCCGCACCAGCCGAGCCAACGTCCTGCACCGGGCGAGGTGGGCCTGATCGTGCACCCGCAGCACTGGCCCGAGGACCTCGACTACCGCGCCAGGCGGGTCGTGGTGATCGGCAGCGGCGCCGCGGCGGTCACCCTCGTGCCGGCCATGGCGGGCGCGGCCGCCCATGTGACGATGCTGCAGCGCACCCCCACCTACGTCTTGCCCGTCCCTTCCACGGACAAGATCGCCCACCTCCTGCGCAAGGTCCTGGGCCAACGCCGCGGGTATGCGTGGACACGGCGCAAGAACGTCGCCCAGCAAGCCGCGATCCGGCGGTTCTGCCAGCGCTTCCCGCGCAGCGCCCGGCGGCTGATCCGCTGGGTCAACACCCGCCAACTGCCCAAGGACTATCCGGTCGAGGAGCACTTCAACCCACCCTACGACCCGTGGGACCAGCGTATGTGCGTGGTGCCGGACGGCGACCTCTTCGAGGCGCTGCGCAACAGCAGTGCCTCGATCGTCACCGACCGGATCGACACCTTCACCGAACGCGGCACCGCCTGTCCTCCGGGCGC
Source organism: Streptomyces sp. NPDC005706 (assembly GCF_040631045.1). NCBI lineage: Bacteria > Bacillati > Actinomycetota > Actinomycetes > Kitasatosporales > Streptomycetaceae > Streptomyces > Streptomyces sp. NPDC005706. The sequence continues at coordinate 15,907 of NZ_JBEXYS010000041.1, forward strand.
AGGCTGGAAGCCGACATCATCGTGACCGCGACCGGGCTGAACGTGCAGGCACTCGGTGGTGTCCAGCTCACCGTCGACGGAACGAAGGTGCACCTGCCGGACAAGGTCGCGTTCAAGGGCATGATGCTGTCCGGGGTACCCAACTTCTCGTTCGCGGTCGGCTACACCACTCCTCCTGGACACTGAAGGTCGGCCTGCTGTGCGAGCACTTCTGCCGCCTGCTCGATTGCATGCACGCCCACGGCCACACCATCTGCTGCCCGGAGCTGAGCGACCCCGACAGGCCCACCCGCCCGCTACTCGACTTCGAAGCCGGCTACATCAAACGGGCCATCGACCACCTGCCGCGCCAAGGCGCCAAGGAACCGTGGCTGATGTCGATGGAATACCAAGCCGACGTCAAACTACTGCGGGAAGACTCCGTAGAGGACGAAAACCTCCGCTTCTCCTCCCCTGCCACGGCCGCCCGCACGGCGCGCGGCCTGCAGGCGACGGCACACCTGGGACGATGACCGGGTCGACGTCCGCGGCTTGGAGATGCTGTGGGCCGACTCGGCCACCGCTGCTGCCTCACCGGGCCAGGTACGCACCGCAATGGCCATGGCGAGGGCTGTCCGGGCGGCTGGACCACCGCCCAGGCTTTGAATGAGGCGTGGGTTACACACCGCCCGCGGGATGAAGACAAAGCCGCGCGGCCTACGTATGTGCCTCCGACAGAAGAAGAAGGGGAACCCCCCACCGGCGCGCCCTGCGCAGAGGCCCTCGTCACCATCCGGCCCCTGGTACGTGGCCGCCGCTGACGAAAGAAATGGCCGTCAGAAGCAAGACAAGCTGAGGAGGACCCGGTGGGTCGCAACGACGCCAACCCTGAGCGGACCCCCGGCTCGGATCCTGACGTCGCGCAAGAGATCAGGGACTCCTTCCAAGCCGTGCTGGACGCTTTGGATGCCGCACGCGCCGACCTCCTGCGCGACGAGCAGCAGGAACACCAGGAACACGTTGAGGGCGCGTCTCCGCCCCGGAGCCGGCACGGTCACCCGACCTCGGATGCCCGCTTTCCCCAGCCGACCGCGTCCGCGTCCTCGGCCCCGGCTTCCTCCCCCGTCGGCCGGGCACTGCCGGTCAGACGTGTGTCGTCAGGCACGCAATCAGAGCGTCCTGGGCCGCACCGGCCAACTGCCGCTGAATCGCCGCCGACTGGCGGCCTGCGCCACGTCGACGCCCCGCGGGCTGTCGTTGCCGAGTCACCGGGGTTGCCCAGAGGGCTGGAGGCCGTCCCGCCCCCGTCGGTGGGAAGCCCGCCGACGGCCAGTGGACCGGGACCGGAGGCTGTCGCACCAGGTGTGGCAATCCCGACTCCGGCTGCCAGGCAGGAAGACTGGCGGAGCAGGAGACCCGGGCCGGGCACCGCTTGGTCGGACGTCCCCCACCGTCCGGCCGTCCCGTTCGACCAACTCGCCACCGCGGCCTCGCAGGGATCTGCCCCATCCGTCCGCGCACACAGGAGGAAGACCAGTGGCAGACGGCGGCGATCCACCAACCGCAGCAGCTTGCGAGTCGCCGGCATCTCCGGGCTGGGCGCGGCGAGCGGATTGATCCTCGCCTCTTGGCTGCTGACTTATCACAACGCCGCGCCCACGACCCCCTCTTCGCCTCCCGGGCACCTGGAAACCCCACTGCCGGCGAGTCCCGCGCCGATGGACCCCTCTCACCCGGCTCCAGGGCAGACGAACCGCCCGCAGCCCGGCACCCCAGACCCGCCGCTCCCCGAAATCCCGGGCACGGGCCTCTTGCGCCAAGGCGACAGCGGCCATGGGGTATACGAATTGCAGGTACGTCTCCTGCAGATATCGCACATCTACGACGGCGGCGCGATCGACGGCCGCTACGACGCGGACGTGCGAGCGGCCGTGGTCCTGTTTCAGGAGCGGTACGGGGTCCGCGGCGATGAGAGCGGGGTCTACGGCGACAACACGCGTTTTGCCCTCATGCTGCGAACCAAATAGTGCGCCGGGTTCTTCGCACGCGGCCGCCAATCGGCGTGAGCCAGGCTGATGCCGACCGTGTCGGCGACCATCGCCGAGAAGGTCACCGGGTGCGGTGCCACGGCGTGACGGCCGGCACCCGCAGGGCCCCACGATGGATCCGCCCTGCCACCACGCGATCGCGGCCGGCCACCGTCCCTGTCCACGCTGTGGGGTCGGCAGACCGGCGACGTCGAGCAGGCGCCGCACGCCACGGCCTGCGTGCCGGAACGGCCCGTCACGTCAGGCTCGACGGGACGATCCCGTATCGGCGCATCTTGCGGTACATCGTGGCTCGGGAGATCCCGAGGTCCTGCGCGGTCCGCTGGACGTTGGAGTCGCGGTCCATCAACCCACGCAAAATGGCGTCGCGCTCCAACGCCTCGATGGCCGTGAGGACCTTGTTCGACGACACCCGGCATTCCGGCGGCAGGTCCTCCACGTGGATCATCCGGCCCGAAGGCCGCCGCGCCAGGCCCCGGATCACCGACTCCAGCTGCCGGACGTTCTCCGGCCAGGGGCACCGTTGCAGCATGGTCAGCGCATCCGGGGAGAACCTGCTCTCACCGCTCGGCCGGTACTTGCGCAGGAAGAACCGCGCCAGGCGCTCGGTGTCCCCGTAACGATGGCGCAGGGCAGGCACCTCCACCGAGGCTCCGCAGAGCTGGTCGAGATCGTCGTCGGCGCCGACCATCGACGGCTGGCTGGTCATGACCAGTTGCCCGGTCGCGCTGCCGTCCAGCCGCACCAGCAGGTCTGTCAGCCGCTGCCGCAGCTGGTCGCCCAACAGGTGGACGTCGCTCAGGAGGAGCACGTTGGACGGCACGACAAGCAGCTCTCCGATGTCGTGCAGCCAGCGCTCGGTGACGGCCGGTGAGTCCGACAGCGGCGCTTGTGGCATCTCCAGCCGTCGTCCGGCGCCGTGGGCCCGATGCAGGGCCTCGACCAGCGTCCTCTTGCCGACGCCGACTTCACCCAGGAGATGGAGCCATGTCCCGGTTACGAACGCTGTCTCGCTGTCGGCGACCGCACGCAGCCAATGCGGGGTCGAGCCCACCAATCCCAGGGTGGAGCGGACGGGCGCGGCGGAGACAGCGGGTGCGGCCCGGGACCGTCCGATCAGCCGGACCCGGAAGACGGCGCCCGCGTCGCTGTCCTCGCGCCGACAGCGACTGACCCTGAGTTCGGCGACCCGTCCTGAGGGCAGGGCGATGCTGCGGGTCCCCTCCAGCCGGGGATGATCGGCGATCTCACGGGCGTGGTCGAGCAGCGCGTAGTGATCGGGTCCGGTCACGGCGGCACTGAGCTGCTCGTTCATCATGACGACGTCGCGGTTGAGAGCCAGCACGGGTCCCGGGCGCGCCGAGGAGCACGCCTCCATGTAGTCCTGGAAGAGAGCCCGCTCGCGCCGCGAGGTGATCGCCGCGATCTCGCCTTCGATCTGGGCCGCGACCGAGCGGGAGAAGGCCATCAGCATTCCGTCGGAGCCCTGACGGATGGTGGTCAGGTTGAAGGCCCCGAGCAGAGTGCGCCGGGTGGGATGCAGGATCGGCACGGCCGCGCAGTGGAACTCCCGCAGCTCTTCGGCGTAGTGCTCCCTTCCGGCGATGATGACCGGGCGGCCGCTGGCCAGCGCGGTCCCGATGCCGTTGGTGCCCACGTAGCGTTCGGCGAACACATGGCCCGGAGCCAGGCGCACGCGGTTGAGGTGCGTCGTCAGACCCTCGTTGGACACCTTCCGGGACAGCACCACTCCGTTCCGGTCTGTGATCATCGTGGACACCGGGTCGTCGGCGAGCTGCTCGTGCAACCTGTCCAGGATGGGCAGTGCCGCCCTGGCCAGGGGGCTGTCCAGGTTGGGGTTGTCCAGGTAGGGGGCGTCGAGGCTGCCCGACTTCACCTGGTACCCGATCGAGCGTTGCCATGACGCGACCACGAGCGGCCGGGCGCTCGGATCGTTGGTGGCTTCCAGATAGAGCTCTCTGGCTGCTCTCAGCGAGTTCCCGGGCTGGTGTCGGGGCATTTAACACTCCCGTGCGGCGCGCGTCACATTCCTCAGTGCAGTGATTGGAACAGCTCGGCGGCGTCGCGCCTACGGCGTGTATCACATTGAGACATTCGTGGACGGATTCTGAGACACCGACCTGCGATCGGCGGCCTGTGTAATCGGCGCACCACCCACCCGCCGACTCGCAGGGAGCCGCTATGAAAGCCGTGCAGGTCATCGAGTACGACGAGCCGCCCGTGCTCGTGGACGTGCCGGACCCGCAGATCACCGGTCCGCTGGATGTGATCGTGAGAATCGGGGGCGCCGGAGTCTGCCGGACCGATCTGCACATCCTCGAAGGACAGTGGAAAGAGAAGAGCGGGGTCGCCCTTCCGTACACGATCGGTCACGAGAACGCCGGCTGGGTCGCGGAGGTCGGGCAGGCCGTCACCAACGTCAAGATCGGTGACCCGGTCATCCTGCACCCGCTGGTGACCTGCGGTCTGTGCCGCGCCTGCCGGGCCGGTGACGACGTGCACTGCATGAACTCGGCCTTCCCCGGCATCGACGCCGACGGAGGGTACGCGGAGTATCTGAAGACCAGCGCCCGCTCGGTCGTGCCCCTCGCCCCGTCCCTGGAGCCGGCCTCGGTGGCGGCCTTGGCCGACGCCGGGCTCACGGCGTACCACGCCGTCGCCAAGGCGGCCCGGGTGCTGCGGCCCGGCGACAAGGCCGTGGTCATCGGCGCCGGCGGACTCGGACATATCGGAATTCAGGTGCTGCGGGCCCTGTCGCCGGTGGAGATGATCGTCATCGATCGCAGCCCGGAGGCCCTGGCCCTGGCCAAGGAACTGGGCGCCGACCACACCCTCGTCGCGGACGGAAGCGAAGCCGACAACGTACGGGACCTCACCGGTGGTCACGGGGCGGAGGCCGTCCTGGACTTCGTCGGCGAGGGGGGCGCCGTCGAGACGGGCGTGGCCTGCCTGCGCCGCAACGGCAACTACTACGTCATCGGCTACGGCGGCCACCTTCATGTGCCGACGATCGACGTCATCTCCACGGAGATCAACTTCATCGGCAACCTCGTGGGGTCCTACAACGACCTCTCCGAGCTGATGGTCCTGGCGGCCCAGGACAAGGTCACTCTGCACACCCAGCGGTACCCCCTCGCCTCCTTCCGGCAGGCCCTCGACGACCTCGACGCCGGGGCCGTACGCGGCCGAGCGATCTTGATCCCCTGACACTGCAGGAGAAGCCCCATGCGCAGCAGAAAGCTCACGGCCCTGGTCGCCGTCGCCGCCGCCGCGGCCCTGACCGCCACCGCGTGCACCGCCCAGAACCAGGCACAGCAAAAGCCCAAGGACAAGGCCGCGCTCTTCAAGCCCGGCTCGGAGATCAGCTACAAGAAGTACGGCAAGGACTACCCGGCGACGAAGGTCAAGGACGTCCCCGGACCCTGCAGCTACGAGTCGATCAGCCGCAAGGACTACTCCGGGCAGACACTGAAGATCATCAGCCACGCCGTTCCCGTCATCGGCGAGCCGACCCAGCTGCACGCCAAGCAGTTCGAGGAGATCACCGGCGGGAAGGTCGAGGTGGTCAACGTCCCCTTCGGCGAGCTGCACCAGAAGATCCTCACGCCCCTCCAGGCAGGCCAGCCGGCGTACGACGTCATGTTCTACCCGTCCCTGTGGATCGGCGACATGGCCCCATATCTGGCCCCGGTGCCGAAGACGTACCTGAACAGCCCCGGCATGAAGGACGTCACCAAGGCCTACATGGACGTGGCGACGTGGGACGGGAAGGTCGTGCAGTACCCGGTGGACGGTGACCGGCACTACCTGAAGGTCCGCACCGATGTCCTGAAGGACCCCAAGCGGCAGGCGGAGTACAAGAAGGCCACGGGCAAGGTCCTTCAGGTCCCCAGGACGTGGGCCGAGTACCAGGAGACAGCCAAGTTCTTCAGCGGCAAGGACCTCGACGGCGACGGCAAGGCCAACTACGGCAGCGCCGAGGTGACCAAGCGCGACGACCTGACCTTCTCCGCGTTCATCAGCCGTGCGGCGCCATACGTGAAGAACCCGGACGTCAAGGGCGGTGTCTTCTTCGACGTCAAGACCATGAAGCCGCTGATCAACACGCCGGGCTTCGTCCGTGCCCTGGACGACATGGTGAAGGCCAAGTCGACCTGGGCACCCGGCGGCGCCAACTTCGGCCTGGGAGACGAGATCTTCTCCTTCGGAGGCGGCCAGACGCTGATGTCCTACTCCTGGGACGACGCCTTCATCCAGGCCCAGCAGCCGGACAGCAGGATCCGCAACAAGGTCCAGGCTGCGCCGCTGCCGGGCTCGACCGAGGTCTACAACCGCACCACGAAGTCGTGGGACAAGAAGGCGAACCAGGCGCCCTACTTCACATGGGGATGGACCTCAGCGGTGGCCAAGGCCTCGCGCCACCAGCGGATGGCCTTCGACTACCTCTGCTTCTTCAGCAACGAGGCCAACACCGCCCTCGACCTGACCATCGGCCGATTCGGTGTCAACCCCTACCGCAACGCCCACTTCGACCCGGCGTTCTGGGAGAAGCAGGGCTGGGACAAGGACGTCGCCGAGTCGTACGTGCACACGCTCGCCGGCATGGAGAAGAGCACCAACCGCGTCTTCGACCTGCGCGTTCCCGGTGTCAACCAGTACATGTCCGCGCTGGCCAACGGTGTCGCCGCTGCTCTGGCCGGACAGAGCTCCCCCCAACAGGCGCTGGACGGCGTGGCCAGGGAATGGGTCAAGATCACCGATCAGATCGGCAAGGACAAGGTCCAAAGCGCCTATCGCAACGTGGTCGCGCTCGAGGACAACTCCTGATCCGACCGCAGGACGCCCCGGGTGGCCGGACCGGACCGGCCGGCCACCCGGGGGCTCCCGCCCCTTCCGCAAGGAGAACCATGGACGGCCTGCGCCGGCACAAGAGCATGTTCCTGCTGCCAGGACTGCTCACGCTCTTTCTGATCATCATCTTCCCGCTTCTGTTCACCATCCGCGTCAGCTTGTCCGGCTGGAACGTCAGCAACCCTCGGATGGACTTCATCGGAGGCGCCAACTACGCCGCGATGCTGCACGACAGCCGCTTCTGGGCCTCCATCACCCGGCTGATCCTGCTGGCGGGCGGCACGGTCCTGATCCAGTACGTCATCGGGTTCGGTATGGCCCTGCTGGTCTGGCGCGAGGCACGCGGCCGCAGATTCTGGCGGGTGCTCTTTCTCGTCCCCATGATGACCACGCCCGTGGTGATGGCCGCCATCTGGCAGACGATCTTCCATGAGTCACTGGGTCCGGCGAACGATCTGCTGGGGATGCTGGGCCTGACGAAAATTCCCTGGCTCACCGAGTCCGGTCCGGCGCTGCTCGCGCTGATGACCGTCGAGGTCTGGCAGTGGACCCCCTTCATGTTCCTGTTGTTGCTGGCCGGCCTGCTCAGCCTTCCCAAGGAACCGTTCATGGCCGCCGCGATCGACGGCGCCAGCACCTGGCGGACCTTCTGGAAGGTGACCTTCCCGCTGATGGCACCGGTCTCGGTCGCGGCGATCATCATCCGGCTGATCGAGGCGTCCAAGCTCTCCGACAGCGTCTACGTACTGACGTCCGGCGGGCCGGGGTCCTCCACGGAGACCCCCGGTTACTACCTCTACATCCAGGGGCTGCGCGATCAGCAGACCGGCTACGGCGGGGCGATGTCCCTGACCTACCTCGTCCTGATGATCGTCACGCTCACGGTCGTCGCCGCCCTGCTCACCAGGGCCTTCAAGCTGAAGGGGGACTCATGAGGTCGCGCCTTTACCCCGTATTCAAGTACACCGTGATCGCCCTGTGGGCCTGCTTCGTCGCGGGACCGTTCTTCTGGGCGATGACGACCAGCTTCAAGAACGCCAACGCCGTCCAGGGCGGTCCCACCTACATCCCCTGGGTGCAGTACAAGCCCACCCTCACCGGCTGGCGCAACATCTTCGGCGGAGCCGGCGGTATCGATGTGATCGATCCCTTCATCAACAGCGCGATCGTCACCATCGCCGCGTCCGCCATCAGCCTGGCCCTGGGGTCCCTGGCCGCCTACGCGCTGTCCCGGTACCGGTTCAAGCTGGGCTTCATCAAGAACAGCGACATCGTCTTCTTCTTCGTCTCCCAACGGATCATGCCGCCCGTCGTCCTGGTGATCCCCTTCTTCTACCTCCTGCAGTGGGGTGGCCTCCTGGACAGCATCCCGGGCCTGGTCATCGTGACGGTCGCGCTGCTGCTGCCGATCGCGGTGTGGGTGATGGTGGACTTCTTCAACGGCATCCCCCGGGAGATCGACGAGATGGCGATGCTGGACGGCTGCCCCCCGTTCCAGACCTTCGTACGGGCGATCCTGCCGAACTCCCTGCCCGGGCTGACCGTGGCAGCGATGTTCTGCGCCGTGTTCGGCTGGAACGACTTCTTCTTCGCCTTCCGGCTGACTTTCACAGAGGTCCAGACCTTGCCCCAGGCGGTCGTCGCCCTCAACTCCTCCATTCCACCGTGGTGGACACTGTCCGCCGCCGCGCTCTTCGGCGTGGCACCGCTGATCCTGCTCGCCCTCTGGGTGGAGCGCCTGCTGTCCAAGGGCAACCTGTCGGGAGCCGTCCGATGAACCTGAGTGTCACTGATCTGTGCCTGACCGTCGACGGCGTCGACCACCTCAAGAACGTGACCGCCACCTTCCGGCCCGGACGGCTCCACACCGTCATCGGCCGGACGATGGCCGGGAAGACGACGCTGCTACGCGCCCTGGCCGGCCTGCAGAAAGTGGACTCCGGCTCGCTGACCCGGGCGGGAGCCGACTTCCTGAAGACGCCGGTGTGGCGGCGCAACACCGCCATGGTCTACCAGCAGTTCATCAACTACCCGCATCTCAATGTGTTCGGCAACGTGGCCTTCCCGCTGAAGCGGGCCGGGCTCTCACGGGACGAGATCCAGCGGCGGGTCCGGCAGAGCCTGGCGAGCGTGGGGCTCGCGGACTTCGAGAAGCGCAAGCCCTCGCAGCTCTCCGGCGGCCAGCAACAGCGCGTCGCGATGGCTCGCGCCCTGGCCCGCGGTACCGGCATCCTCCTGCTCGACGAGCCACTGGCCAACCTGGACTACAAGTTGCGCGAACAACTGCGCGACGAGTTCAAGGCCCTCTTCTCGGACCAGGGCGACACGATCGTCATCTACACGACCACCGAACCCGCCGAGGCGATGATGCTCGGGGACGTGGTCCTGGTCATGCACGAGGGGCGGATCCTGCAGACCGGCACCCCGCAGGAGGTCTTCGAACGCCCGGCGACCACCACGGTGGCGTCCATCATCAACGACCCGCCCATGAACATCTTCGCGGGCCGGCTCGAGGGCGGCCAGGTCACGGTGGCCGGCTTCCAGGCCACACACGTCTCCGCGCACCTGGCCGACCAGCCCGACGGTGCCTACCAGTTCGGCCTGCGCGCCACCGACCTCAGCCTGGCTTCCAGCGGGGTCGAGGGCGAGGTCACCTTCGTCGAGATCTCAGGCTCCGAGACCTTCGTCCATGTGGTCGTCGGCGAGACCCCCTTCGTCGTACAGATCGAGGGCATCCACGACGTCGCCCTCGGCGACCTGGTCAAGCTTCGGCTCCGTCCCGACCGGCTGTTCGCCTTCGACGAGCAGGGGACGCTCGTGCGAACACCTTCATACGATCTCGCTTCAGTGGAAGGGCGTTGATATGGCGCAGTTGGACATCGTCGACGTCGGGCACGCGTACGCGCCGGGTGCCGAAGAGGAGCGGTGGGCTCTCAAGCCGCTGAACCTGACCTTCGAGTCCGGCAAGACCTATGCGCTGGTCGGACCCTCGGGCTGCGGCAAGACAACGCTGCTGAACATCCTGTCCGGCCTGGTCAGACCATCCCAGGGACGGGTGCTGTTCGACGGCGCCGACGTCACCGCCCTGCCCACGAAGGCGCGCAACATCGCCCAGGTCTTCCAGTTCCCCGTCATCTACAAGTCGATGACGGTCTACGAGAACCTCGCCTTCCCACTGCAGTGCCGGCGCTGGGACAAGGCGAGGATCGACGCCAAGGTCCGGCAGGTCGCCGAGGCCCTGGACCTGCACGACCGGCTGAGGCAGCCCGCTCGAGGGCTCACCGCCGACGACAAGCAGCTGATCTCACTCGGCCGCGGCCTGGTTCGTGACGACGTGGCGGCCGTCCTGATGGACGAGCCGCTCACCGTGATCGACCCGCAGCTGAAGCACTCGCTACGGCGCAAGATCCGCGAGATCACCGAGCAGTTCCGGCCCACGGTGATCTACGTGACGCACGACCAGTACGAGGCAATGAGCTTCGCGCAGGAACTGCTCGTCATGAAGGACGGCCGCGCCGTGCAGCAAGGCACCCCTGAGCAGCTGTTCGAGGCACCCGCCTCCACCTACGTCGGCTACTTCATCGGCTCACCGGCGATGAACTTCCTGACCGTGGACCGGAACGCCGGGCCCTTCGCGCTGGGCGGCCAGCCGCTGTCCGTCGCCTGGGACATCCCCCAGAGCACGACCGAGGTCCAGGTCGGCGTCCGGCCCGAATACGTCAAGATCGTCACGGACCCCGGCCCCAACACCTTCCCCGGCCGGCTGCGGGGCGTCAGCGACCACGGCGCGCAGCGCGTGCTCGAGGTGGAGGTCGCCGGGCAACCCGTCAGGGCCAAGACGCCGCGGGAGGAGGGAGTTCCGGTCAGCGAGGGGGTTCTCGTGCACCTGCCGCGCGCCAAGGCCCTTCCGTACGCGGACGGAAAGCTGGTCCTCCGGTCGTAACGATCCGTCCGCCATTGCCGCGACGCGTTCGGTGTCGTGGAGCTTGCCGGCCGGCACCGGCAAGCCCAGCTCGTACGATCGTGTCGCTATGAGTCCTGATGGCGCGGCCGGAGCGCAAGCGAAGCGCGCCTGCCCTTGGATCGGCTCGTCGTCCTGCCGGTGCCGTATACACAACTCTGTTTCGATGCAGGGCGCGCAGGCGTCAGCGAAAGGAATCCCATGATCTTCATCACCGCCAAGTTCCGAGTCCGTCCCGAGCACGCCGACCGTTGGCCCGAGATCACCGCTGACTTCACCCGGGAAACGCGCGCCGAGCCCGGCTGTCTGTGGTTCGACTGGTCGCGCAGCGTGGACGAGCCGACGGAGTACGTCCTGGTCGAGGCCTTCCGCGACGACGAGGCCGGGGCCACGCATGTGCAGTCCGCGCACTTCAGGGCTGCGCAGCAGACGCTGCCGCCGCATCTGGTCGAGACGCCGCGCATCGTGAACGCGAGCGTTCCGCAGGATGACTGGTCGTTCCTCGGGGAGATGGCGGTCCCCGGACAGCAGTAGCTCCCTGTCCAAGCGTCAGCGAGCGGTGCGCTCACGTACGACCGCCGTGGCTCCACCGCTTCCGTCCGCCGCAGTCACGGGGGGGCACGGCAGTGCGAGTGCGGACATCACGAAGGTGAGGCCGAGCAGATTGCCGAGGTGGCGGTCGGGTGGTCACCGGAGGAGACACAACTGCTCGTATCGGAGCGCTGAAGAGGCACGTGGCCGTCGGCCAGGTGTCCGGGGGGATAGCCGTGTTCGCGGCCCCCATCATCTTCACTCGCGGCACAGGACCTTCGACCCGTGCCGGCGGCAGATCGTGAGAGCGAAGTGGAGGTCGAAGGCGTTGGCGTCGAGGTCAAGGTGGCAGTGGTCGACGGCGCGCTGGACGCGGTAGTGGACGGTGTTGCGGTGCACCATCGACTGGTCTGCGGTGGCGGCGTAACCGCGATTGGTGGCGAGGAAGACGCGGAGCGTCTCGCGGAGGAGTTCGCGGCGGCGGTCGTCCACGGCGAACTCGCCAAGGGTGTCGAAGACGAAGTCGGCCAGCTCGCGGGGCTCCTCGACCAGGAGAGCGACGGGGGCGACGCGGGTGAAGGCCGCCACTGCGGGGGTGCCGGCCGCCGCCGAGAGGGCGAGGACCTAGGCGCGGGCAGCGGCGCGGGTGCTGCGGCGGAAACCGTCGAGGCCCGGGCGGACGATGCCGAGGGCGACACGCATTGGCAGCGCGGCGTCGGCCAGTTCGGCGGCGATTGTCGGGGTCCACCGGGCAGTCGGGCCTGACGGCAAGCCAGATTCGGGCGTCGGCCTCGTCGGTGTGGACCAGCAGGGGGCGGCCCTGGGCATGCAGGACGGTGGACAACAGCGAAGCCAGCCGGTCGAAGACGGCGGTGGTGCCGGTGGTCCCCGTGGTGCCGTGGAGCCAGCCTTCGACGGCCATGTGGTTGCCGGACAACCGGTAGTCGAGGGCGGCCTCGGCCTGCAACAGATCGACGCGGGGGTTGTCGAGGAGCTGGTTGACCCAGTACTGGCGCAGCATGCCGCGGGTGCCCACCCAGCGTTCACGCTCCTCCTCGTAGACACAGACGATCTGGTCGCAGACCCGGTCCACATAGGCGGAGCTGGGGCCGACCAGGGTGATGACGGTGCCGGCCGGGTTCGGCAGCCCCAGTCGGACTGTCTCGGCGAGGACCAAGTCCAGGCTCTGCGCATGGCCGAGCCGGTAGGCGCGCAGCAAGGCCGAGAGCGGAACATCGCGCTGGGCGAGCCTGCGGGCGTAGGAGACGGCTGAGGCCGGCGCGTCCACGGTCCGCGGGTCGATGCGGTTGATGATGACGTGCAGGGCGGTGACGATGTTCTCGGTGATGCCGGCTTCCAGGAGCCCGTGCAGCGGCTCGTCGTGTTCCAGTTGGGCGATCTCCGCCTCGGTGGTGGCGACCAGCCTGGCGATGACGTCGTCCCGGTTGGCCTGTATCACCTGGGCCGCGAGAACGACCGGATCCGGTGCCCCCTCCGGCCGCTGCACGGGACCGCTCACCGGTCCAGGTACCGCAGTGCGGAGCGGGCGGCGTTCGCCCCGCACATGCCGTGCACACCGGCGCCGGGTGGGGTGGCCGCCGAGCACAGGTAGACGCTGGGGATGCCGGTGCTGTAAGGGTCGAGGGCCGCCCGGGGGCGCAGCGCGACCTGCCGTGCGGTGTTGGCACCGGCGACGATGTCGCCACCGACGAAGTTCGCGTTGTAGCCGGTCAGTTCGGTGGCCGAGCGCGCCGAGAGTCCCACGATCCGCTCCCGGGCCCCCGGCGCGAACCGCTCGATCTGGCGCAGCACCGCCTCGGTGGCGTCGCCCGGGTGGCCGTGCGGGACGTGGGCGTACGCCCAGATGGGGTGGATGTCGCCGCGGGAGGTGCCGCCGCGCGGTGCGGTGATGTACTACTTCACCAAGTGGCGCGATGACGGCACCGAGCAGACCATTCACGACCCGCTGCGCTGGCAGGTGCGGGAGAAGGCGCGGCGGAAGGCGGCCCCGAATCTGGTGGTGCTCGACACCCAGAGCGTGCACGCGGCGGCCGGGGTGCCCAGTCGACGGGGCGTGATGCGGCAAAAAAGTACCGGGCCGCAAGCGCGGCCTGGCCGTTGACGTCCTGGGGCTGGTGATCGCGGTGGTCGTGGTGGCCGCGTCGGTGCACGAGAACGCCGTCGGCATCGCGCTCCTGGACAAGGTCGCCGCCGACACCGACACCGTCGAGAAGGCCCTGGTCGACCAAGGCTTCAAGAATGCCGTCGTCGCGCACGGCAAACAGGTGGGCATCGAGGTGGAGATCGTGGAGCGCAATCCGGCGCAGACCGGGTTCGTTCCCCAGGCCAAGCGGTGGATCGTGGAGCGCGCCTACGGGATCTTGATGCTGCACCGCAGGCTGGTGCGCGACTACGAGCACCAGCCCCGCACCTCCGAGTCGCGGGTGTACTGGGCGATGACCGCGGTGATACTGCGCCGGCTGACCGGTGCCACCGCTGCGGCCTGGCGCACCGCATGACCGGCGGGGAGCTGACGCTCGGGGCGGTACTGGCCAGGCTGGAGGAGCGCGAGCGGGAACTCGCCGCGCAGGCCGAGGCGGCCAAGGAGCGGATCGCGGAACTCTCCGCGCAACTGGAGGAGCTTCACCAAACCGCCGAGGAGGTCCGGATCACCCGCAAAACGCTGCTGGAGCTGCCCGAGCCGATCCCGCCTGCGCCGCCACCGCCGAAGCTGCCGGACCATCCGGCCTACCAGCAGATCATGGCGGTGTTCACCGCAGCCGACGGCCCGCTGCAGGCCCGGCAGGTGTGCGAGACGATGGACCTGCCGATCGCACCCAACACCGTCAACGACGCCCGCCTGAAGCTCAAGCGGCTCGCCGAGCCCGGGATAGTGGTCGAGACCGAGCAGGGCTTGTTCACCCAGCCACGGCCGTAACCGCCAGGCGACGTCACGGCCGGCACTGGATTCCGTCTGGCTTAGCAATGGGGCGGAAGATTGCCATCAGTGCGGACCCTCCAGGCATCCCAGGTTGCGCGCTGGCGGCAAATACGGCAAAGCGGGTCGAAACGCCCATCGCGAACCAACATTAAACGCCCACTCAGAGGTCAGAGTGAGTCTGACGTCGCTCAGCCATCCCGGGTACAGGGTTTCCGGGACTTCGGATCTGCAGGGAGCAGATCCACCTCGCCGCGGGTGAGTTCCCGGTCGCCGATGATGTCGCACAGCTCGCGGTACCACCGACCTGGCGCCAGTTGGAGAGGTCCGCCGGTGCCGTCGGGGCCGACGTGGAGCACGGTGCTGCCGTCCGCCGAGGCGGCCAGGAACGAGTGCTGCCCGTCGAGTGCGCTGTCGCGCGGGCCGGTGAACGAGTAGAACGACTCGTAGCCGGGCTCGCCGATCCGGTAGACGCGTACGGTGTTGTTCGCGGCGACGAGGTAGCGGCCCTCGCCCTCCAGGAATTCGACGGCGAACGGCGTGCCCGCCGACTCGGCGAGGCTGCGCAGGGGGCCGATCTCCTTGTGCGGCGGATCGCCACGCCGCCACAGTTCCAACACCGAGCCCCTGCGCAGGATCGCGAAGTACTCGCCCTTGGCGTCGAACTGGGCGGCGAGGATGTCGTCGCCGGTCTTCATCGTCTCGGTGATGCGCCCGGTGGTGATGTCGACGACATGGATGCCGGGCCGGTCCAGGACGATGACGGCGACCCGGTTCGCCACCGGGTAGGGGCCGATCATCACCTCCGCGTCCTTGGCTCCTCCGGCTCGGGAGCGGACCGTCGCGGCGTCGAAGCGCGCGAGTCGCCGGCCGGTGCGCGGATCCCATTGCTCGACGATGTTTCCCGAAGCCGTGATCAGTTTCCCGCCGCGGTCGAAGAAGTAGCCGAAATCGTAGTTCGGGTGCTTGCTGCTGCCCTTGTCGTCGTCGATCTCGATGTCCCCGATCGACGGGGTGGAGTCATCGAGTCGGGGAGGTTCGGCGGTGGTGACGGTGGTGGTGCGGCGCAGCGTGGCGGTGTCGCGAACGGTGACGATGTTCGCGCCCTCGCGGTCGGCGACGAGCCGTCCGGTGCGGTCGAGGGCGAGGGGCTCGGAGGCTTCGGGTACCCAGTAGGGCTTGCGGCGCGGTACGTCGGCGAGCACGCGGGCGCTGTCCTCGCGTGCGTGGTGCCGTTGCATGCGCGAGCCGTCCGCCAGGACGGTGATCGAGTACTTGCCGTCGTGCGTGAGGAGTTCCTGGGCGACCTCGACGAACCAGTTTCCGGGGCGCAGTTGGACGAAACCGATCATCGACTCGTTGTGGCGGACGTAGTAGAGCCTGCCGCCGGACTCCGCGAGCCATGGGCTGCTCTTGGCGAGCGAGGAGGTCGAGTCGGGCAGGCTGTTGCGGGAGAGGACCTTGCCGTCGCGCATGTCGACGACGGTGAGGCCCTTGGGGGAGCTGAGAGCGACACGAAGGCCGGAGCTGTCGAGGGACTGCACGGAGCAGATGGTGGATGCGAAGTCCTTGTTCTTCTCCCTGTAGGCGTAGCCCTCTCGCGAGCCGTCGCGGACCCGGTGGACGGTGACCTCGGTGGTCTTGCCCCGCACGTGGCACAGGACGACTCGGGTCCGGTCGCCGGAGATGCGGATCTGGTCGGCGTCGGCGCGTACCACGAGCCGGCTCCTGCCGGTCTTGAGGTCGAGGGCGAGCAGGCTGCCCTTCTCGCCCTGCCCGAAGTCGCGGAACCGCTTGTAGACGGGGACCAGCAACGTCCGGTCGTCAGGGGCCGGCCACATCTTGAACTCGAGGCCCTTGGGCGCCGGAAGGTTCCCGGCGAGGATGCCGTGCGGGCCGTTGTCCAGGTTCCACCAGATGATGCGTTTGCGCACGTGGGCGACCATGATCGTGCCGTCGAGGGACATCGCGGGGGTTACGGTGTCGCTCCAGTTCGTGCCGATGCCGGGGGCGTCGGGGAGCCGGTGCAGCGGCCCGACGGGCTGCTTCGCGTCGGGGTGCACCTCGAACCACACGGCCTTGCCGTCGTACTGAACGTAGGCGGCGCGTCTCCCGTCGGCGGACACCATGACGTACTGGACCTTGTCGGTGGATGGCACCCGCACGGTGCGCAGCGGTCCGGTCAGGGCGTGCACGAACAGGGTGGCGCCGGAGCGCTTGGCCGCCCCGAGGACCACGTCGCCGTCACGGCTCTTGTCGAAGACGGTGTCGCCGAGCTCGCCGGAGAGTACCCGGTCGTAGTCCTTGTACTGAAGGTACTGGCGCAGCAGTTCGTTCTTGGCCTCCTGTGTGGGGGACATGTCGTAGGCGGCGAGGGAGAGCAACGCGGCGCGGGCCGGGTCGGTGACAGTCGACTCCGGCGCGGCCTGGGCGAGGGCACGGGAGGCACCGAGGGCGGCGCGTTCCTGGCTGCTGCGGCGTTCGACGACATAGAGCATGCCGAGCACCAGAGCGAACGCCAGGGCCGTGGCCAGACCGGAGAACAGGGCTCGCCGCCGGCGGGCGCGGGCACGGCGGTGGGTCCGGCCGGCCCTCAGGTAGTCCCGCTCCGCCTCGCTCAGGACCGCGGCACGCTCCGGGAGCCACTGTTCGGCGCCGGCTACCGCCGCGGAGGTCGGCAGGTGTTCGGGGGCACGGTCCGCCTCCTGCCAGCGCTCCATTTCGTGCTGCACGGTCTCCCGCCAGCCGAGGAAGGACCTGTCCTCGGCCACCCACGCGGCGAGCTTGTCCCACTCGCCGATCAGCGCCTCGTGCGTGAGCTCCACGGTCTCGGTGCCTTCGGCGCTGCGGTCGGTGACGAGCAGCCGGGTGTGGGCGGCGATGCGCTGGGCGATGCGCCACTGGTCCTCGCCGAGGTCGCCGCGCCGAGCGAGGCGCCGGGTGGCCGCAGCGGCACCGAGCGGCAACCGGACGAGCTGGGTGAACAGCCGGCGGGCGGTTGCCTCGTCGTCCGGCCGCACGTGTTCGGCCCAGACCCGGTCGGCGTGGTTGCCGAGCGCGCCGGTGACACCGCCGAGTTCATCGTACGCGCGGTGGGTGAGTACGCCGTCCTCCTGCCCCTGCCAGAGCAGTTCGAGGGTGAGGGCGAGGAGCGGCAGCGCGCCTGGTTCGGTGCCAGTGTCGGCGAGGATGCGCTCGGCGAGATGGGGCTCGTAGGAGACGCCGGGGAGGCGTTCGACGGGGGTGGTGACAATGTCGCGCAGTCCGTCCTCGCCGATCGGCCCGAGGGCGTGCAGGTGCCGACCGGTGACGGGTCCGAGGTGTGTGTGACCGAGGACGGGTTCGAGGAAGTCGGCGCGCAGGGTGGCGAGTACGCGGACGGCGGCCGGCAGGGCTTCTTCGGCGAACAGCACGTCGGCCAGTTCGCGCACGGCGTCCGGGGGCTGCGACAGCAGCTCTTCCAACTGGTCGACGATCACGAGCAGTCGACTGCCACCCTGGACTTCGAGCAGGCGGTCGATCGTGTCCGCGAGCCCGTGGTGGCGCAGTTGGCCGGACAGTTCGGGCAGGCGTGCCAGTCGTCGGGTCTCGGGCAGGTCGGGTTCCAGCAGCGGCAGCAGTGCGGAGGCGAGGGCCGCGAGGGGGCTGCTCCCGGACGCGGGCCGCAGGACGACGACGCAGGCGTCACGCGCTCGCAGCCGTGGCGCCACACCGGCGAGCGCCAGCGACGACTTGCCGGAACCCGACGGGCCCACGACGGTGACCCATTGCCGGTCGTCGAGCGCCCGGGCGATCCCGTCGCTCTCGTGCCGCCTGCCGTGGAAGACCGCCGCGTCGGCCTCCTCGAAGGCGGCGAGTCCGCGGAACGGCCCGGGCGGCCGCACGAGTGGGCCCAGTTCGGGCCAGGCGGCCACCAGACCCCTGGTGGGAATCAGGTAACTGACGGGCGGCTGACCGGACTCCGCCACCGCGACCATGCCGACCACACCCGACAGACCGTCGTCCCACACCGGCCCACCGCTGAAGCCCTGCGACACCGGGTAACCGTCACCGGCGAGATCGGCCTGCATCCAGCCGTCGGCCTGCCGCCCCCTCAGCACACCCGCGTGCCACACCCCGCCGGGGCGCCCGGCCGGCAGTCCGAAGGCCCGCACCCTGTGCCCCCAAAGCCCGTCCACGGCATCGTCGGAGGAGGCGTCGGCCGACTCGTCCGCGTCGACCAACCGCACGGGTCCCGCACCGGGCAACGGAGCCGCGAACCGCAGCACGGCGACATCGGCGGTACCGGAAGCCGCACCGCCCGGCCCCCTCGGCGGCACCCACAGTACGACGGTCGCGTCCCCATGCGGCACGGTGGGCACGAGAGGCAGGTCGACCGACAGGCGCGCGCCGGGTTCCGGTGGTGCGTCGGCCGACGTGCCGAGGGCGGCGGAGACCACGTGCGCGCAGGTCAGGGCGACCGTGTCGGACACCAGGAAGCCCACGCCGACGGGTTGCCGCCGTGCGTTCAAGATGCGTAGCAGCGCTCTGTCCAGGACCTTCGGGCCCATGGCCGCCGACTGCCGTTCCGGTCCCCGCGCCGACTTCATCGCGCCGCCCGGTCCGACGGACGACTCCAGGTCAGGGGCAGAGTGAAGCCGGCCTGCGCGGTGGTCCGGGAGATCCCCAGGTCCGCGCCGGCGGCGAGGGCCGGGCCGCGCGGTGCGACATCCCCGGCGCCACCGGGCGCGCACACGGGTGGTTCGACCGGATACGCCATGCGTCCCCCTCGCTCGGACCTCGTCGTCCATGCTCGCCGGGCAACATCCGGCGCTACGGGCACAGTTGCCATGTCTTCGCCTCCGCCGGGAGGTTGTCGCGTTCGTCCGCCGTGAACGCGCGGTCTCCGACGATGCGGCACAACTCCCGCTTCCACAGCTCCGGGTCGAGGACGAGGGCGCTGGCGGTCTTGTCAAAGGCGGCGTGGAGCACGGTCCTGCCGTCCTCGGACACGTCCGGGAACGAGTAGTCCCCCGTCCTGAGGGTCGAATCGGCGAACAGGTACGCGTCGCCGTAGCTCCGCTCGCCGATCCGGTAGGTGCGTACGGCGTTGTCCGCGGCGATCAGGAAGCGGCCGTCGTCGAGGAAGACGGCGCGGTACGCGTCGGCGCTGCTCTCGCCGACGGTGCTCAGCGGGCCGATCACCTTGCGTCCGGGGTCGCCGCGCTGCCACACCTCGAGTCCCGTCTCACGGCGCATGACCGCGAAGTACCGTCCGTCGGGACTGAATTCGGCGGAGAGGACATCCCCCTCGGTGGGCACGCGGGCTGTGACGCGTCCGTCCGTGATGTCGACGACGCGGATGCCGCGCTGCCCCCGCACGATCACGGAGACCTGGTTCCGGTCCGGATACGGGGCGATCGTCACGAGCGCGTCCGGGTCATCGCCGGGGCGCAGCGCGCCGGCGTCGAAGCGGGCGGTCTGCCGGCCCGTTCGCGGATCCCACTGCTGGACGACGGTGCCGGAGACCGTCAGCAGGCGGCCGGTGTGGTCGAAGAAGTAGCGGAACTCGTACTGCTGGAAGTGCCAGCTGAGCGCCCCACTGACGTCCAGGTCCCGGACCCAATGGGTGCCGGGCCGGGTCTTCGGCGGCCGGACGGCGGTAACGGTGGCCACCTTCCGCAGCGTCGACGCGTCCCGGACGACCACCGTGTCGGCGGACTCGCGGTCGGCGACGAGCCTGCCGCTGCCGTCGAAGACGGGCAGGTCGGGCTGGTCGGGCACCCAGTACGGCTTCGCCCGGGACGCCTCCGCGAGGACCTGTCCTCTCCGCCCCGGGTCGGCCGGGCGCAGTTCCATGCGGGAGCCGTCCTCCAGGACGGTGATCGTCCGCTTCCCGTCGGCGGTGAGCCGCTGCTGAGCGACCTCGGGCAGTCGTCTGCCCGGTGTCAGTCCCAGGAAGGTGATCATCGACTCCTGTTGGCTCACGTAGTAGAGCCTGCCGTGCGACTCCGCAAGGAGGTCCGCGGGCATGGACTGTGCGCCGGATCGCGGCAGCGGCGACCAGGAGATCGTCTCGCTCCTGTTCAGGTCCACGACGCGCAGTCCTTCACCCCAGGGGAGCGAGACGCGCCGCCCGGTCGCGTCGACGGCGTCCACCGTACATATGTCAGTGGCATACGCCTTGTCCTGCTCTCGGTAGGGGCGGCCGATCCCGGCGCCGTCGGAGGTCCGGTGACGGCTGACGACGGTGTGCTTGCCCTCCGCTCGGCACACGACCGCGGTGCGGCGGTCACCGGACACGAGGATCTCCACGGCCTCGGAGAGGAGTTGCGTGACGCGGCCGGTGCCCATGTCCACGGACTTCAGCGCCTGCGCGCCCGACGCCGTGTAGACCTTCGTCAGCATCGTCCGCCCGTCCGGGCCGAGCCACAGGGCGGTGTTCATGTCGTGGGGTGCGGGCACCTCACCGGCGAGGGTGCCACGGTCCAGGTTCCACCACACCAGGCGGCCCCGGACGCGCGCAGCGAGGACACGGCCGTCCGCCGACATCGCGGGGCGCACCGAGGATTCCCAGCTGACGTCGCTGCCGCCCGGCGCGTCGGGCAGCCGGTGCATCGGGCCGAGCAGGCCTGCGGCGCCGGTGTCCACCTCGAACCATACGGCCCTGCCGTCCGCCTGGACGTAGGCGCCGCGCCTGCCGTCCGCGGACACCGCGACTCCCTGGACCTGCCCGGTTGAGGGCACCTGGGCGCTGAGCACCGGACCGGAGGTGGCGCCGACGTACAGGACGGCCCGGCCCAGCTTCGAGGTGGCCAGCACGACGTCGCCGGTCGCACTGGTGGTGACCTCCCGGACCGTGCCCAGCACACCGGAAAGTACCCGGTCGTAGTCCTTGAAGCGCAGGTACTGCCGCAGGAGCGCGTTGCGGGCCTCCGGCGTCGGCGCCGTGCGGTAGGCGGCAAGTGCCTTCAGCACGCTGAGGGCGGGTTCCGTGCGTACGTCGTCCTCCGCAGCCACCGCGAGAGCGCGGGAGGCGGCTTCCGCCGCGCGTCCCCGGCTCTCCTCCCGCGTGGCGTAGAGCGACGACAGTGCCACCAGGACCAGTGCCACGACGAGACCGACGGCCGAGAGCACCGTCCGCCGCCGACGGGCCCTCGCGCGGCGGTGGGCGCGGCCGGCGTCCAGGTAGCGTCGTTCGGTATCCGTCAGTTCTTCGCCGCGTTCGCTCAGCCACTGTTCGGACCGGGCGAGCTGCAGGGGCGTCGGAAGCAACTGCGAGGGACGCTCGGCGTGCTCCCAGCGGTCCATGTCCTGCTGCAGAGCGGCCCGCCACTCCAGGAAGGCACGGTCCCCGGTGGTCCAGTCGGCCAGTTTGCCCCAGTCGCTGATCAGCGCCTCGTGCGCGAGTTCCACGGTCTCGGTGCCCTCGACGTCGCGGCCGGTCACCAACAGCCTCGTCCCCGCGAGCCGTTGCGCGACCCTCCACTCCTCGGCGCGCAGTTCGGTGCGCAACGCCATCCGCCGGATGGGCGCGGGCGTGCCGACCGGGACCCGGACGAGCCGGGTGAACAGCCGCCTGGCCGCTTCTTCGTCCCCGGGCGGCACGCACGCTTCCCAGACCCGGTCGGCGTGTTCGCCCAACGCGCCGGTCACACCGCCAAGCTCCTCGTACGCCCGGTGCGTCAGCAGGCCGCCCTGCTGCCGCTGCCACAGCAGGTCGAGAGTGAGGCCGAGGAGCGGCAGCCGACCCGGCCCCGGGTCGGTGTCGGCGAGGATGCGCTCGGCGAGATGGGGTTCGTAGAACACACCTGGGACGGCCTCCACGGGCACGGTCACGATCTCGCGCAGGCATTCCGGGGCCGGCGGGGCGAGCGCGTGCAGGTGTCCGCCGATCTCCGGGCCGAACCGCGGATGGGCCAGCACCTGCTCCAGGAAGTCGGCGCGCAACGTGATCAGTACGCGGACAGTGCCGGGCAGCGTGTCGCCCGTGAGCAGGTCGGCCAGCTCGTCGACAGCGTCCGGTTCCAGGCCGAGGACCTCCTCGAATTGGTCGACCACGAGGAGCAGTCGGCTGCCGCGCCTCAGCTGGAGCAGCCGGGCCACGAGGTCCGCCGGGCCGTGGCGGCGCAGCACTTCGACGAGTTCCGTGATCCGCTGGGGGCGCTCGGCCTCGGGCAAGCCGGGCTCCAGCAGCGGCAGCACGGCCGCCGCGAAGGCAGTGAGCGGGCTACTGCCGGGAGTCGGCCTCACCACCGCCACCTGGGCGCCTTCCGCGCGCAGCCGGGGCACCACGCCGGCCAGGGCCAGCGACGATTTGCCGGATCCCGACGGCCCCACGACGGTGACCAGGCGCTCGGCGGCCAGTGCCCGCGCCACGTCGTCGCTTTCGGCCCGCCTGCCGTGGAAGATCGCCGCGTCCGTTTCCTGGAATGCCGAGAGAGCCCGGAACGGCGACGGCGGCAGCGTGACCTCGCGCAGCTCGGGCCGGGCGGCCAACAGTCCGCCGGTGGGTATCAGGTAACTGACGGGCGGTTGTCCGGACTCGGCCACCGCGACCATGCCGACGACACCTGACAGCCGGTCGTCCCATACGGGGCCGCCGCTGAAGCCCCGGGACACCGGATACCCGTTGCCGGCGAGATCGGCCTGCACCCAGCCGTCGGCCTGCCGACCCCGCAACACCCCCGCGTGCCAGACCCCGCCGGGACGGCCGACGGGCAGCCCGAACGCCCGCATCGGGTGCCCCCACAACTCGTCCGCGTGCACCAAACGCACCGGTGCCGCTCCCGGAAGCGGCGTCTGCAGCCGAAGCACGGCCACGTCGGCGGGCTCGACGACATCGTCGCGCGTGGCGGGCATAGAGGGTTCGGCGCGCGCGGAGGGCACCGAGGATCCCCCGTTGGGTGTCCGCGGCGGCACCCAGTGCTCGACACCGGCCGTCGTCGCAGGCGTGCCGCCGTCGGGCTGCGGGGCGGGCACGAGGGGAAGGTCGACCTGGATCCGGGCGGAAGCGGGAGGCGCCGCGTCCCCCGTCGTGCCCAGGGCCGCATGAACCACGTGCGCGCAGGTCAGGGCGAGCGTGTCGGAGACCAGGAAGGCGACGCCGACGGGCTGCCCACGGCCGTCGAGGACACGCAGTACGGCCGCGTCCAGGGACTGCGGGCCCGTACCCACCGTACGTTCGGGCGGTAACGCGGGCACTGTCATCCCGCGGCGTCCGCTGCCGGTTCGCCGGACGACTCATTGCGCCAGGTCAGGGTGACCTTGAAGTTGGCCTGTCCGGTCGTCCGGGAGATCACCACGTCCGCCTCGGCCGACAGGGACAGGCCGAACTCGACGCCGATCTCGTCGGGTTGCCGTGCCATATCGCGGAATCCGTCGACGAAGTTCTCCGCGACCGGCCGGATCCCGGCGAGCATGTCGTTCAGCGACCGGGTCGCCCGCGCCACGACCTGCCCGGGACGGGCGACCTGCACCAGCCCGTCCGCGACCTCGTCGATCTGGACCTTGATGATGCCGGTCGCATCCGACGGAGCGGATCCCGCCCCCTCGCCACCCGCTCCCGCGCCGCCCGCCCCGGAAACGGGCAACTCGACCAGGTACGCCATGCTTCCCCCTTCGCGACACCTGCCACGCCGGCTCCGTACACTACCGATTCGACGGCCTGCCGGGACCGGATCGTCTCCAGGCGCTGCGAATTTGACGGCACGTCAGTAGGAACTGAAATCTCACTCCCGGCAATCCGGATGAGCGCAGAACCTCACCCCGCAGGACCAGAGACCAGCTCGTCGGACAGGTCGGTCTTGCAGGACTTGCGCTCGCTCACAGCAACCAGCCCAGCACGCCCGAGTCCGCCGACCGGCCGGGATACCGCACTGCCACACATTCAGCTGACGCCAAATCACCTATGCACTTACATACCGCCCTCTAAGTTTGATCGGTGTGATCGACTTCCGCCAGTTCGTGCTCACCAATTGCATGGAGCCGTACGCTGGCCCCTGTTCGAAGCGTGGCTGATGGCGTCCCTCGGAGGCTGGTTCGCGTCATACAGCCGCTGGGCGGGTGTGCTTCCTGGGGCACCGACTACCACGCTGTCGTTGGGATCCCCGGGAGCCTGGAATCCGTCAACCGTTTCGAACGCAGGTGGCCCTGTCCCCTCTGTTCGTGCAGGACGGAGAAGATTGCTCCGGGACCGTTCTCGATACGCCTACCAGCGGTCATAGCCTGTGCGGTCCTCCTCCCGCACCGGCAGCTGCACGGGGGCGTCGCGTACGGGGAGAGTGACCGTCTCCCCCGGAGCGGGCCCTTGTCGTAGTGGAACGGCGGTCCCTTCGAAGATCCCGAACAGTTCGGGATCTTCGTAGCGGCCCGCCAAGGCGACGCGCCCGGGGCGTCGCGCCGCAGTCACCCGCACGGGCTACCGCGTAGAGCGCGCCGACGCCGGTCACCAGGGTGGCGAGCAGGAGACGCAGAACGGTTTCGGGTAGATGGGGCTGGAGGTGTGCGCCGATACTGGCAACGCGCCTTCCATCTCACCCGACAACACCTCGAAGCCGGCGGGACCCTGCCCACGGCGCCGGGCGACGTCTTGCACCAGAGCGAGGACCTCGGACGTCGGACGGTGGGTACGCTCGGTCCGGCTCGGCTGGGACAAGCTCACCACCGCCCAGTAGTGGCTGTGCGAGCAGATCCTCGGGATCGCCTCCGCCGACGACGAGAAGCCGAAGCCGCGGCACAGCCAGGCGGACACGTGAGCGCTGAACTACGCGGCCGCCCGCCAGTACTACCTGCGCGAAGGACACCTACGGGTACCGAGGAAACACATCGAGACGATCACCGTCGGCGAGGGCGAGGGCGAGGAGATGCTGGAACTCAGGCTCGGAGCATGCATCAGCAACCAACGCAGCCGTGCCGCCACGCTGTCGCCGAAGAGGGTAGAGCAGCTCCTGCACTGCCCTGCAGGACGATGTGGAATCCGCTGGCGGTCAGAGGCGGACACCGCCACTCCCACGGCCCCCGCTCCTTGATCGAGCATGCCTCGATACGTCCGATCCGGACACTGCCGATCACCTCGCTGAGCACATCCACCCGGCGGAGCCCAGCGCCGGGCGACGCGGGCCCTCGTACGCACGCGTAGGCATCGGGCCTCTGGAGCGCGGGCCGACGCGGCGGAGGCCGAGGGGATCGATACCGGTGGCTCCGATCGTGTCGCCACCATGGTGAGCTGGGCCGTTGCCGTGGGCGCTCCGTTCTTCGCCCCCGTGGCACGGGCCATCGACCGCATGGACGAGCCTGAGGTGGGCTTGTGGCTACGCTGGCCGAATACCTGGAGCGGGCGGAACTCGTCAAGCGCGCGCTGAGCGATGCCGGACGCGTGGAGGTGCACTCGGAGAGCGTAGAGGTCGAGTTCGCCGTCCCCCGCGCCGAGACTTTCCTGGACGAGTTCGATCCGGTCCTCCGCATCTCTACCCCAGTACCGCACCGCGATCTCCCAGAACGGCAATCGCCTCCGTGAGCTCCTGGCCGAGGAAGTGCGACTGACCACGGAGACGGGAGTACCTCCGGTGCGGGGCAACACCGCCCACGCCCGAATACGTTCCCTCTGAGTGGTGGGCGGTCGCATCACCCATGTCGTACCCGACCCGCCGCCGCATCGCAGGCCCACAGAATTCCCACAAAGACACCCCCTAACTTCTCGCGGCACAGGTGGCGGGTCAACTCCGCCCTGTCACGTGACAGCTGCACTGAAAGAGGGGGAGCCTTCGCCATGCCGACCGAGCCGACACCGGCCTCCACCGCGCACAAGGCCCTGATACTGCGCCTGCTGCGCGAGCACGGCCCGCTGACCCGAGGAGAATTAGGGCCCCTGAGCGGCCTGTCCCGCACCACGCTCTACGACGCCGTCGGAGCGCTCATGGACAACGGCACCGTCCTCGCCTCGGTACCGGAGGTGGCCCGGCGCAGGCGCGGCAGGCCGGCGGAGGTGCTGACCCTGAACCCCGGGGCAGGCCGGCTGCTCGGTATCGAGTTCGCGCGCCGGGCGGTGCGGGTGGCCGCGATGGACGCGACGCACGCGACGCACGCGATAGTCGGCACGACCGGCGAACCGCACGGTCCCGACACCCCGTGGCAGACCCGCATCGACCTCGCGTGGCGGCTGGCGGACCGGCTGACGGGCGGAACGCTGCGGCCGGGCGCCCTGAACGGCATCGGCATCGGCGTGACCGGGTCGGTCGGACCGTCTGGGCACGGGCCGCTGTGGTCTCCTCGGCATGACGTCGTGGCGGCGCGCGTGCGCGAACGCTTCGGCGCACCGGCGCTGATCGACGACAACACCCGGCTGGCCACCCTGGCCGAGACGATCTGGGGAGCCGCCGCGGGCGAACGGAACGTGCTGTATCTGCGGTTGTCGCACGGCGTCGGCGGCGGACTGGTGATGGCCGGCGCCCTGCACCGCGGCGCCGACGGCCGCTCCGGAATGTTCGGCCACATCAGCGTGGACCCCGACGGCGCGCCCTGCGAGTGCGGCGCGGTCGGATGCCTGGAGACCGTGGCATCGGTCGGGGCGGTACTCGACGCCTGCCGAACCGCGGGATGTGCGGTGGCGGACGTGCCGGAGCTGGTGACCGCGCTGGAGTCCGGCGACGAGATCGCGCATGCGGTGTTGTCGCAGGTGGGCGCGCAGGTCGGGAGGGTGTTGGCCGATGTGAGCCATGCCGTCGGACCGGACGTGATCGTCATCGGCGGTGAGTTGGTCGACGCCGGTCGGGCCCTGATGGCGCCGATCGAGCGCGTGCTCGACACCCGTATCGCCCGCGGCTCGTACGGGGTGCCTCGCGTGATTCCGGCCGGACTCGGCGACCCCGGCACCGCCCTCGGCGCCATCGCCCTGCTCCGGCGGCACACGGATCGTGAAACGCCCGGGCTGCGGGGGACAGCCCGGGCGCTCATGCCGTGAACCGGGTGGCTAGTGCAGGACCTTCTGCCGGACGACGATGTGACCGGCGTCGGGGTCGAGGCTCCCGCCGAGCCTGCGGAAGGCGCCGTCGGTCAGGTCCAGGCACTTGGGTTCCTGCTTCGTGTGCTTGAACGTGCCACGGTCGTTGATGCGTACGACCAGGGACTTGCCGTTCGCCACGTTGGTGACCTTCACCCTGGTGCCGAAGGGCACTTGGTGCTTGCGGGTCAGCGAAGTCGCCGCGGTGTTCTTGCTGTTGTCGAAGATGTCGCCGTTCGACGTGGTGCTGCCGGGAGGTACCGGGCCGTAGTGCGTCGCCCAGCACTTCGGCCTGTGGGCCTGTGCGGAGTCGGTCGCGGCGGAACTCGCCGGAGCGAGGGCGACGACCACGGTCAGTGCGGCTGTTCCGGCCGCGAGGCAGGCGTGCAGGATCCGCTTGCTCATGTCGTGAGCCTCGTTTCTCTTCTCTTGTCGTTGGATCGAACGTCGGTGGGTCGAAAGGGCGGCAGAGGGTCCTTCAAGCCCGCCGCCCGATAGGCGGCGCCCACCCGGTTGGCCTTCGCACCGTGGTACAGGCCGGTGCCGTCGCCGCGGTTCGTGGAGAGGGTGAACCACGCGTAGCGCCGGACGTAGGACAGGTGCTGGAGCATGGCCGTCGACTTCTTCACGAAGGCGGCCTGTTGCGCCTTGGTCGGATAGCGCGGGATGCCGGACGAGAAGTCGGTCAGGGCGTATTCGGTGAGCCAGATCGGCTTCTTGTAGCGCTTGTGCACTGCCTCGACGTAGCCGCGCAACTGCGCCGTCGCGCGTTGGGAGTTGAAGTCGGCGCCGTACCAGTGCAGGGGAATGAAGTCGACCCGGTAGTGGCGGGCGGCGGCGCCCTTCATGAACCGGTCCAGCCAGCCGCCGGCGACATCGCCGCCGGTGGCCACGGCGGGAGCGCCGAGGCGCAGACCGGTCGACTGGAGCCGGGGCCACAGGTCGAGTGCCTGGTCGACAGTCATGTCCGCCTGGTCCGGCCTGTCGGGTTCGTTGAAGCCGAGCAGCGTGCTGCCCTGCTTCTTCGCCTGGCCGAGCTCCTGCTTGGTCACTGAGCCCTTGTCATGGATCATGGGAACGAACTCGACGCCCCGCGGCGGCTTGATGCCGCGCTTTCCCGAGGACCAGGTGTAGAACCACCCGACGTTCGCGTTCGCGAGCGTCTTGGTGACGCCGTCGAACTTCCAGGCGCTGATGCCCTTCTTCTTCGCCGCGGAGGCGGCGGAGGCCGCGGAGGCCGCGGAGGCCGCGGGGAGGGTGGCGGAATGGCCGCCCGCCACGAACGCGGTGGGCGTTGTGCCCTGGCTGCCGGCCACGAGTACGGCCGAGAGCAGTAACGGCAGGGCGAGGACGCGTATGTGCGGCATGACGTCCCCCGCCGTCAGCAGCTGAGGTGCCGGCCGGTGCCGGCGTGGAGCATCTTGGTGAACTTCTTGTACTTCGCGATCCGTTCCCGCATCTCGGCCGTGTTGGTGCCGTTGCATTCGAGGCTGCCGTTGATGCTGCGGATGGTCTCGCCGAAGCCGCCGCTCCCTACCATCGCGTGGTGGGGCGTCATGGTGCCGGGGCCGGACTGGGTCATCCAGTACCAGAGCGCGAGCTTCCAGGTCACGACGGAGTTCTTCGCCGCGAGGTTCGGGTGGTGCAGCAGGTCGACGTGGAACTTGTCGCCGGCGGCCTTGTAGTTGTAGTTCCAGCTGATCTGGAGGGGGCCGCGGCCGTGGTAGGCGGACTGGCCGGCGGGACAGCCGTACGGCTCCGGCCGGCAGTACGTCGGCCAGTTGGCCTTGTTCTGCTCGTTGATGTAGATCAGCCCGCTGGTCTCGTGGCTGACGTTCGCGAGGAACGCGGCGGCCTCACGCTTCCTGGTCCCGGCGTCGCCCGTGTGCGCGAAGGCCGGGAACGCCTTCATCGCCTTGACCAGGCCCTTGTAGGTGTAGAGCTTCTTGTGGTGCGGGAACATCTTGTTGTACTGCGCCTTGCTGACGACGAATCCACCCCGCTGTTCTGCGGCGGACGCCGTGTTGACGCTGAGACCGATCGCGGAGCTCGTGATCAGTACGGCCGTGAGAACGGCCTGGACGGTGCGTGGCTTGCGCATGCGGCAACTCCTTGCGGTGGCGGTCGGTTCAGAACTGGGTCAGCGTCAGGTGCATGTGCTGGGGCCTCGGGTCCTCGATGTAGGAGGCCCAGTCGGCCACGTCGTCGAAGGCGAAGCCGTAGGCCTTGCCGTTGGTGGTCGCGGCGTGGATGGCCTTGGCGTAGTGGTTGGTGACGGCGGTGCCGTAGAAGGCCGAGGCGTGGGTGGTGGGCTGCTTGTGGTGGCTCAGCAGCGTCGAGCGGTTGAATCCGGCGCCGAGGGCGGCGGCGACGGGGCCGGTGGTCCCGTCGTTGGGGGCGGCGAGCGCCCCGTCGCAGAAGAGCACGTCACGGGTGGAGGGCTTGGCGAAGGACACCTGCGCCGGGCCGGAGAAGGTGAGCCGGTGGTCGCTGACCCGGCCGGTGAAGGTGCCCGCGTTCGTCCTGACGACGAGGTTCTTGTCGCGGTAGGTCTGCCAGACCTTGTCGATGTAGTGGTCGAAGTAGTGCTGGGGGAACAGACCGGCGTCGAGGCCGTGGCTCGGGGCGATGATGCGCCGGTTCCCGATGACGAGCCGCGAGAAGTCCGGGTGGTTCCGCAGGGCGTGGAAGACCTGTGCGCGGCCGCCGGCGCGCAGCCGGCCGGTGCTGTGGTTCTTCGCTCCGTTCAGACCGATCATCATCGGAACGCTGAACATGTCCACCATCGTGGTGTTGCAGTGCATGCCGGCCGCGTCGTGGGTGAACTCCACGAAGTCGTGCAGCACCGGGTAGTTGGGGTCGGACTCCACCCAGCCGGCCGGCTGCTGCAGGCCGATCCTGCCGTCGGCGCCCCGGACGGCCTTGAACTTCAGCTTGTGGCCCAGCGCCACGTAGATGCGTCCGGACATGCGCGGCAGCCGCAGCCTGGTCGCGCCGCGGGCGGCCAGCGGGATGGCGTAGTCGGTGAAACCGCCCGCGTGGTTGTCGGAAAGTTTGACGGGGGCCAGGGTGCCGCGCCGGGTGACCCGCACCTGCCGGTCTCCCTTGCTGCCCACGATGTACAGGTGAATCGCCTGGTTGGCGACCTTGCCGCTGCTGTTGACGACCGTGAGCGGCAGCCCGCCGCGCGCCGCCTCGGCGGCCGGCTCGGCGCCGCCGGAGTCGGCGAAGGCGCGCGGGCCGCCGGACACGAGCGCGGATCCGGCGACGGCGGCCCCTGCGATCGAGGCCAGCGCCACTCGGCGGCTGGGCGGTTGGGCATCGGACGAGAACATGTGGAAGAACCTCTTTTCGGTGCTGTGCATGACGGAAAAACGGGCCGGAGGGAGTGAATAGGCCTGAGTACGGGACCTGTTGGCTTGCGAGCTAGGGGTGTCCGGCGCTCCAGCAGCCGTCGCCCTGGCAGTTCTTCAGCCGGGTCAGCGCGGTGTGCAGCTCCGCGAGGCGGGCCCGGCTCAGCCGTCCGGCGATGTTGTGCAGTTCGTCGGGGTCGGTGCGCAGGTTGTAGTACTCCTTGACGCCGCTGTCGTACTCGACATAGGTGTAGGAGTTCGTGCGCATGGCGTGGTAGTCGGGCGGGCTGATGCTCTCGGTGCCGTGGTTGTCGGGGTCGTCAGGCGCCTGCTGGGCGTGGCGGTGCTCGATCAGGTTGGCCGTGCGCCAGCCCGCGGCCGATCCGCCGTCCAGGAGCGGGAGCATGCTGTGCCCGTCCACCCGGGACGACACGGCGGCGCCGCCGATCTTCTCGAAGGTGGGCGCGAAGTCGATGTTCGACACCTGAGCGTGGCTCGTCCGGCCGGCCGCGACACCGGGGCCGGCGATCACCAGCGGCACGCGCACGTCGGTGTCGAAGGCCGTCTGCTTCCCGGCCTTGAGACGGTACTCACCCAGGTGGAAGCCGTTGTCGGAGCTGAACACGACATAGGTCTTGTCGGCGACGTGTGCCCTGGTCAGGGTCTGGCGGAGCTTGCCGAGCAACTTGTCCACGGCCTGGAGCGACTGTGCACGCTTGCGGAACTTCTTGTCGATCGTGTTCTTCTCGCTCCGGGTCAACGGATTCTGCCGGGCCAGCCACGGCGGCGCGTCGGTCGGGGGCTTGTCGAAGGCGGGCCCCTGCGGCGCCTTCAGCCCCGGGAAATCCTTCTTGTCCCGGCGGGCCGGCCTGGAGGGGCCGTGTGGCGTGAAGAGGGCGACCTCCAGCATGAACGGCTTGTTCGCCGCCGCGGACTTCTTGATGAACGACTGCCCCTTCTTGCTGAGGACGTCGGTCAGGTAGTCCTTGTTCTTCTTCCCGTGCGGTTCCATCGTGTGGTTGTGGGCGAGCCGGTAGTTGTACTCCGGGTAGCCGTTGCCGACGACGTCCCACTGGCTCCAGCCCTGCGGCACGTACGGCTGCTGGCCGTCGACGGTGGCTTTGGGGTCGTAACCGTTGAGGTACTTGCCCATCATCGCGGTGCGGTAGCCCTTGGCCTTCAGCGCCGCGGCGAAGGTGTCCTTCTCCAGGCCATTGTCGTGGAAGGCGTTGAAGCCGCCGTTGGGTCCCTCGTTGCTGAGGACGCCGGTGTTGTGCGGGTACTCACCGGTGAAGATGGACGAGCGGGAAGGGCAGCAGAGCGAGTTGCTGACCACGAAATCGCTGAACGACGTGCCCTGCGACTGGAGCTTCTGCACCTGGGGCATGTACGGCAGCAGATTCGAGGACATGTCGTCGGTGAGGACGAAGACGATGTTCGGTTTGGCCGCGGCCGCCGCAGTGGATGCGGATGCGGCCGGATGCGTCACGGGTCGGGTGGTGGCGGCTGTCGCCGCCCCGCTCACTCCGCTCTGGACGGAGAAAGCCATTGCCACCAACCCGACCGCCATAGTCAGTAATTGACGAGTACGAATCATGCTTGGAGCGTTTCAGCGCGATTCCGTGGGGTCAATATTTGTTCGCCTCTCGTCGAATTATTCCGAATCGGGGTCAATTAATCCGCGACGAGGCCAATTAATCCGCGAAGGCGGCAACTCATGGGCACCATTCCGTCCGAGGCTGTCGCATCATGTGATTTGATCGGTCTTCTTCCGGCAGATTCGATCGACACGGTGAAACCGAGGTGTGCATGGCAGGCAGGACCGGGCGGGTACTGGTGATCGACGACGACGCGGCGATACGGCGGTCGCTCGCACGGGGTCTACGGCTGAGCGGATTCACCGTGGACGTCGCGGACGGCGGTCGTACCGGTCTCGCGGAGGCCCGCGCCGGCCACCCCGACATCATCGTCCTGGACATCTCCATGCCCGACCTCAGCGGCATCGACGTGTGCCAGGCCCTGCGCGACGACGGCGACGACGTACCGGTGCTGATGCTCTCCGCACTGGACGAGACGGCCGACCGGGTGGCGGGTCTGCAGGTGGGCGGGGACGACTACCTCGTCAAGCCGTTCGCGCTCCAGGAGTTGGTCCTGCGGCTGCACGCCCTGCTGCGGCGCCGCCCGCCGGCCGCCGCCACCGCCCCCGTCCGCGTCGGCGGCCTCCTCCTTGACCCCGCCTCTCACCAGGCCGTTCTGGACGACCGGCCGCTGCAGCTGACCCGGCGCGAGTTCGCGCTGCTGGAGGTCCTGGCCCGCAACGCCGGCATCGTCCTCACCCGCGAGCAACTGCTGGACCTCGTATGGGGATACGACTTCCAGGTCCGCAGCGACGCCGTCGACACCTTCGTGAGCTATCTGCGCCGCAAACTGGAGGCGGGCGACCGGCCCAGGATCCTGCACACCGTGCGCGGGATCGGCTTCGTCCTGCGCACGGACCGCCGGCCGCCGCACAGCGAGGGCACGCCGTGAAACTGTCCACCCGGATCGCGCTCGCGGTCGGCGTGAGCGTGCCCGTGCTGGTCCTCGCCTCCGGCTGGCTGCTGCTGCACCTGGTCGGCAACGACCTGCGCACCCACCAGGACGACCAACTGCGCGCCCGCGCAACGATCGTGGCCAAGAACGCCAAGGCGTATCTGGACGTGGCCGGCGCCGACCACCCGTTCCTGGAGCGGGTCCGCCGAGGCCGGCTGGTCAACTCCGCGCGGGACGTGGGCATCCGGCTGACCGGGCCACAGGGCACGATCTCGGCGGGCCCGCAGCCCGATCCCTACCCCACACTGCCCCGCAACGCCCCGGACCCCGTCAGCGTGACCTCCGGCGGCAAGGACTGGCTCGTCCTGTCGCTGCGCGTCGGTGCCGCGAAAGAGGGCACCACGCCGAACCTGTGGCTGCTGTCACCTGACACCGCCGAGGACGAACTGGCTCTGGTGCGCGGGCGGTTGCTGACCGGAGCACTGCTGGCCGCGGCACTCGCCGGAGCCGCCGCCTGGGCCGTCGCCGCCAGAGCGGTGCTTCCGCTACGACGGCTGCAGCGGCGGACCAGCGGTCTCGACCCGCGGACCAGCAGCGTACGTCTGGAACACACGCCGACCCGGATCGCCGAGGTGGACGACCTCGCGCACACGGTACAGACCGTGCTGGCCCGCTACGACGAGCAGGTGGCGCGCACCGGGGAGGCGCTGGCCACCTCCCGTGCGTTCGCCGCGACCGCCTCCCACGAACTGCGCACCCCGTTGATGAGCATGCGGACCAACCTCGACATCCTCACCGACCACCCCGGACTCGACCCCGAGGACCGGACGGAGGTCCTTGGGGAACTGGGTCGCGAGCACGCCCGGCTGCTGGGTCTGCTGGTGATGCTGAAGGCGCTCGCGCAGGGCGACCTGATCGAGGCGGACGCGTTCACGTCGCTGGACCTCACGGAGCTCGTGGAGGCGTCGGTCGCCGACCTGCGGCGCACCCGTCCCGACGCCGAAGTGTCCGTACGCGCGACCGCCGGAGTGCGCGTCCACGGCTGGGAGCAGGGACTGCGCTCGGCGGTGGACAACCTGCTGGCCAACGCCTGGACCCACGGCCGCGCCGCCGACGGCGTTGCCCGTATCGAGGTGACCCTGCGTCCGCCGGGCGGTGGGCATCGGACGACTGCCGTACTCGCCGTGGACGACCATGGCCCCGGCATCGCCCCGCAGTGCCGCGAGGACGTCTTCGAGCGCTTCCGCAAGGGCCCGGACAGCCCGGGCTCCGGCCTGGGCCTGACTCTTGTCGCCCAGCAGGTCGCCCTGCACCAGGGCCGGATCACCGTGTCGGACCGCCCTGACGGACGGCCCGGCACCCGCTTCGAGGTCAGCCTGCCGGCCACGGGCGTCCAGGACGTGGAGCACACCTTGCCGCTGCTGCCCCGCGACTGGCTTACGGGCACGCCCGAGACCCTTTGGATCGGCCCGCATCCAGGTCCGTCGGGCGGCGTGTCAGGATAATTCCGCGAGGGTGGACATCCGCTCCTTGCAACTGTCTCCGGTGTCCCCGGCATCGTCCCGCACGAGACTCAGTGCTCTGTCCACCACCAGGCGACGGCGGGATCGGCGGTGCGCTCGACCGACCGTCGGAAGGAGTCGTCGCCCACGGTGACATCACCGGCTCGGCCGCTCTGCCGTCGTGGTATCGGGGCACCCGTACGCTCCATTCCAGGTTGCCCCGGACAGATGGTCCAGTTGGCTCAGGTGGCGGCGCACCGCCGCGGTCGCGGTCGGCTCGATCTCCTCGCGCACCCCTCCTGGGCGAACAGGCCGAGTCCGGCGAGCTAGTCGATACTGCGGCCCGATCTCCACCGCGTCGGGTTGCATGGCCGAAGGCAGCGGGCAGTACAGCGGCGGAACGGTGAGTCGAGTCGGCGCGGTCACCGTGCCGCCCTCCCCGAGGCGTCGGAGGGCGTGCGGGGAGTCATGACGATCCGGTCCGGGTGGATCGTCACCCCGGGGCATCATGCGCGGGACGACTCCGGATTCGGAGACCAGCGTCCAGCGTTTGGTGATCTCGGCCAGGATGACGGTCATCTCGCTCCACGCGAAGTTCTCCCCGATGCACTGCCGCGCCCCGCCACCGAGTGGCTGGTAGGCGTGTCGTAGGATCGAGGCCCGCTGCTCCGTCGACCAGCGATAGGGATCGAAGCGGGCCGGTTCCGGGTAGACCACCGGGTCGCGGTGGATGACGAAGGGGCTGAACACCACCGTCGAGCCCTGCGGCATGGCGAAACCGCCCAGGTCGGCGGACTCGTTGACGGTGCGTGTCAGCAGCCAGGCCGGCCCTCCAGGGCTCCGCCGGGACCAGGTGGCGGCGCTGGCCAACATGTCTACGGCGTACTACGAGAGCCTCGAACAGGCAGGTGGCCCGCAGCCGTCGGCCTCGGTACTCGCGAGCCTCGTGACCGCCCTGCGCCTGTCACCCGTCGAACGGCACCACGTGTACCTGCTGGCTGGGCAGGCGCCGCCTACGCCCGCCGAGGCCCCGGACTACGTCGACCCGGTCTGTCGTACACACTGGACGCGCTCGCCGCCACGACACCCGCGCTCATCTGCGACGACCTCTCCAACGTCGTGGCGCAGAACCCTTGGAACATCGCCCTGTTCGGCACCTTCACCGACCGGCCCGGTCACGAGCGGAACCTGACCTGGCACTGGTTCACCTCCGCGCACTGGCGTTCCGCGCTGCGCTCGGCGTCGCCGCCGCGAGACCGGTGGCCGATCTGCGCGCGGCGGGTGCGGAGTTCGCCGGCATGTGGGACCGGCATCGGGTGTCGACGCTGCACTGCTCGACGAAGTCCGTGTTCAACCGGCAGGTGGGACGCCTCGATCTGGACTGTGTGGTCCTCGCCGGCCCACTGTCCCGGCAGCGGCTGCTCCTTCTGCAGCCCGTGCCGGGCACGCCGACGCTGCACGGACCGTGTGAACCGCCTTCGGCGGTTGATCGAGGAGGTCAGCCGAAGAGGACGCCCCGCAGTATCCGCGTGAGGTGTTCGGTGAGCTGGTCGGACGGCATCGAAGCGAGAGGCTCGGTCCGTGCGATGTACCGGCTGAACGCCACCCCGATCATCTGCGCCCCCACGAGCGCCACGCGGGTGTCCAGGTCGTCGCCG
This sequence comes from Streptomyces sp. NPDC005706, assembly GCF_040631045.1. Classification (NCBI taxonomy): domain Bacteria; kingdom Bacillati; phylum Actinomycetota; class Actinomycetes; order Kitasatosporales; family Streptomycetaceae; genus Streptomyces; species Streptomyces sp. NPDC005706. The sequence continues at coordinate 52,260 of NZ_JBEXYS010000041.1, forward strand.
GGGGCGGCGGTCTCACCGGGTGACAGGACGGACCGGTAGACGGCGGTGCTGTGCTCCTGCATCGCGGACAGGAGGTCCGACGCGGCACGCTGGTCGGACGCGGCGCTGCGCAGCAGGGCGATCAGCGGATCGTTGACGGCGTCGGTCTCCAGCCGCCGTACGAAGGCACGGGCGATCCGGTCGGGCAGCGTGGCGGGGTCACCGGCCGCGACGTCCTCCAGGTCGCGATTGCCCGGCATCGCCGCGAGGAACAGCTTTTCCTTGGAGGCGAAGTGACGGGTGATCAGGCCGTGTGTGACACCTGCCCGGCCGGCGATCTCACGGAGGGTCGTACGGACGTACCCGCGCTCGGCGAAGGCTTGGCGGGCCGCCTCGATGATGGCCGCCCGGTGTCCCTCGGGATCCCTCCGGCGCCTGCGTGGCTGCCCGGAGACCGGCTCTGCGTCGTTCACGGCACCTCCTTTATGTGATCACTCTACGGCGGCGCGACACCTCGCCCGTCGCCACTGCTACGTTAGTATCCACTTGGATATCAACTAGGAGATGGATCCCACAGTGAATGTTGAGACACCCGAAGGCGGCACGGCGGTCGCCGAGACCCGCCTGCTGCACAAGATGCACAGGGCCGCGACGTCCCTGCTGGCGGAGGCGGCACAGCGGGACACCGCCCCCGCCACGGCCCTGGCGGAGTTGCGTGACTTTCTCGTCGCGGCGCTGCGGCACCACCACGAGAGCGAGGACGACGTGCTCTGGCCGCTATTGACCGCCGCGGACCCCGCGGCGGCGGCCGGGCCGGCGGACCTGGCGGCCGAACACGACGCGCTGGACGCGGCACTGGACGCGCTGGTGGCCGCTCCCGTGCGGGATGCCGACGAGCGGACGGCGCTCGCCGACGCGGCGGTGGCGGTACGCGACCTGGTACACGCCCACCTGGAGCACGAGGAGCTGGTGCTGTTCCCTGCGCTGACGGCACACATGTCCGACGAGGCCTGGGCGGAGTTCTCCCGCACGGTCATCGCCTCCGCCCCGCCCGTGGGTGCCCACCTCAACATCGCCTTCTTCGAGCAGGTCGGTACTCCCGGCGAACTCGCGGTCGTCACCGCCAACCTGCCGGAAGCCGCCCTGCACCTCGTCCCGGCCATGCGCGAGCAGGCCGAAGCCACCCTCAGCAGCCTCCAGGCCGCCGAATCCGGAAGGACCTTCACAGCATGACCAGCACACTCATCGTCGGCGGCAGCGGCGGACTGGGCGGCGTCATCGCGCAGCACTTCGCCGGCCGCGGCGACGACGTCATCGTCACCGCCAGGGACAAGGCGCGGGCCGAGGCCGTCGCGGCGCGCATCGGCGGCGGCACCCGCGGGCTAGCCCTCGACCTCGGCCGCCCCGAGACCGTCGACGCCGCACTCGCGGATGTCACCCAGATCGACCATCTGGTGATCACCGCCGTGGGCCAAGCGGCAAACACACTCGCGGAGTTCAACATCACGGACGCGGTCTCCGCCGTGACCATGAAACTCGTCGGCTACGCGGAGACCGTCCGCGTGCTGCGCGACCGGTTCACCCCGCAGGCGTCGGTCGTGCTCTTCGGGGGGCTGGCCAAGGAACGCCCGTACCCTGGCTCGACGATCGTCAGCACCTTCAACGCCGGGATCACCGGCCTGGTCAGGACGCTCGCGGTGGAGATCGCGCCGCACCGCGTCAACGCCCTGCACCCCGGTCTGATTGGCGACAGCCCCAAGTGGCGCGACGTCCCCAACCCACCGCACTCCGCCCAGACGCCGATCGGACGGCTGGTGACCATGGCCGAGATCGCCGACGCCACCGACTTCCTGCTCCGCAACACCGGTGTCAACGCCCACGACCTGCACATGGACGGCGGCCTGCTCGCCACCTGACGGCCCGGTGCCCACCGAGTGCCACATCCGCCGGTCCAGCACCGACACCCTGACGGCAGCGACACGAACATACGGACGGATGCGCGACACCCAGCAGCCCCTCATCCCAGCAGCCGCACCTAGGCACAATACCGGTGACTTTGTTGGGGCCTGGTCGTTGGATGGGTTGTGCCAAGGCCGGGTCAGGTGAAGTCGTCGGAGGTTGGTCGGTTCTCGGATCG
>NZ_JBEXYS010000042.1:0-46749 GCF_040631045.1 Streptomyces sp. NPDC005706
CCGCTGAAACAGCTCCCACAACTCATCCGGCACCAGCCGCTCAACAATCCCCACCACAGCCAGCAGCCTACTCAGCCAAATGAGATGACGTCTTAAGAACTGCCGACACAACGAGGTGTATCGCTCCGGCTGGCCGTGCCTGACAGGTCAGTTGGCCGTTGTCCGGGCCATGGGTAATTCGCCGTGGATCGTGTCGGATGACCAGCCCTGACGGTCGGTGATCGGCGGACGTCCGGGTGTCGGAACCGCCGCCGTTTCCTCGGTCGCAGTGGCTCGATCCGGTCCTAGACTTTCCCCCGCACACCCAGCCGGGGGGGTGATGCGCCTTACGATTCCAGGGGAGCGTCTCATGGCAGCAGCGCACACTACGTCCGACCAGCCGCAAGTCCGGGGCGTCTTCGACTGCGACGAGGCCCATCGCAGCCCACTCCGCTCCGACTACAAGCGGATCTTCGATTCCGGTCTGGTCGTGCTTGACACCAATGTGCTGCTCAACCTCTACCGCTCGAACGAGAGCACCCGCCGGGACACCCTTGCCGCCCTCGCCAGGCTTCGCGAGCGCCTGTGGATTCCACACCAGGTGCTCACGGAGTTCTGGCGTAACCGCGAGTCGCCGACCGTACGCCATCACCACGCGACCAAGGCCAATGAGGCGAGCGCCGCGCTCGATAAGGCGGTCAACGCGGCCCGGACAGTAGTGACCACTTGGCTGACCGCCGTCCAACTCAAGGACAACGAAGAGGCTGTAGAGCGGACTGACCGAGACCTGACCGAGCTCGCCAAAGCAGCCGGCAGCCTCAAGAAGTTCATCCGGGCGCAGGCTGAGTGCGACGCACTCAAGGAGACTGCCACTACTCACACTGACCCGGTGCTCAACGCCCTCGAACCGCTTCTGCACGGCCGGGTCGGCGAGCCGCTGCCGTCGGACGAATACGACAAGGCCGTGAAAGAGGCACAGGAACGCGCCGACGAGGGGATACCGCCGGGGCACGAGGACTTCCGCACCAAGGAACCCGAGCTAGCTGCCGGTGACTACCTCGTGTGGGTACAGCTCATGGCGGAGGCCCGGCACCGCGGGTGCGACGTTCTACTGGTCACGGGGGACGTGAAGAAGGACTGGTGGACCAACCGCGGATACGACATCCCGCCTCGTCCACGTGCCGAACTCCTCCAGGAACTGCGGGAGCAGGCCGGCGTGGGACTCTACATGCTCACTCCAAGCGAACTGCTCCGCTGGGCCAAAGAACTCCTCGAACTGAACGTGGACGAGGGCTCGGTCCGCGACCTGGAGCAACTGGGCGAGGCATCGGCCGACAAAGACTCCGAAGATGAAGCCTGGACGGCGGAGTCGCTGGCGGCGTTCATGGACGAGCTGATGAGGCGCTACCCATCCCGAGTCAAAGCAATCGTTGCAGCTGCGGCAAACGGCGGGTTCGTGGACCGGGAGACGGTGTACGAGCTTGCCGGCTACGACGAGACACGCAGACTCCGCGGCTTCACCCAACCGATCGGCACCCTGTCGAGGGATCTGCAAGCGATAGGTGTGCTGACAGGAGGAGAGCCTTTCCTGCTCACCACCGTCTACGGCCACGCTACCGACCCTTCCTGGGCGAAGGGGTTCCGCATTCCCAGCGGGGTGATTCCCCTGCTCCGGAGCAAGTACGAGGGAGGCGAGCTGTGGCAAACGCGAGACAGCGGAGAAGCTGTGAGCGAACCGTCCGACAGGTGATGAGGGAGCAGGCCAGTTTCGTGGATGTCGAGTCGGCGTTCCCAGCGGACGCGGAGTCGTCGGAAGCCGTGGAGCCAGGCAAAGGTCCGCTCCACCACCCACCGGTATACGCCAAGCCCGCTGCCATGGCGGGTGCTTCGGCGAGCGATGGCAGGGATGATGCCGCGGGCGCGGACCTGGTCGCGGTAGATGTCGTGGTCGTAGCCCGCGGTCGGCGAACAGCGAGTCCGGCCTGCGCCGTGGGTGGCCGACCCGGCCACGGACGGGCGGGATGGCGTCCAGCAGCGGGATGAGCTGGGTGATGTCGTTGCGGTTGCCGCCGGTGAGAATGACGGCGAGCGGGGTGCCGTGGCCGTCGGTCCAAAGCTGGGCCGTCTGTGGGCCGTGCGAGGGTGCCCGAGGCCGACCAATGGCCACTGAAAGTGACAGGCGGGTTATCCTCGAAGGCCAAGAAACCCCAGGTCAGAGCGCCCGGGATATACGGGTTCTCCGCCTGGAGGCGGCCGGTACGGCAAGATGGGGCGTTTCTTCCCAGCGGAGCGCAGCGCCCCAACTGGAGCCGTATCCGTGCCACTTTCTCAGCAGAGGGCGCCACACGGGCTCAAGCGGCATCCTACGATCGCGGCATGCAACTGACACCCCACGAGGTACTTGGCCGTTGGCTTCTCACAACGCTTGGTGAAATGGGCGGTGCGGGTTCCAAGCAGGCCGTACTTCGGAGGATCGAAGAGCGATACTGTTCTCAGCTGACCGAGACCGACCACTTGCCGCAACCATCCAACGGAGAAGTTAAGTGGGAGAACCGAACCGCTTGGCAGCGGAACCGGATGGTTAAGGCAGGTCTTCTGAAGCCTTACGAGAGGCGTGGGGATCCTTGGACGCTCACCCAGGCAGGCTGGGCTGCTTACCGTGCCCTTGGACCCGGTCAGGGGGGAACCACTTAGAGGTCCAAGCGGAAGGGGTTGCCATTGCAAGGGTGAGTGTCTAACTGCGTGCCAGCGCCGACGAGCAACCGCGGACGACTGCGGACCATCTACGCAGGTGAGCAGCACACCAGCCCAACGCAGAGCTCCTACCCAAGTTGCTTCGGGACGAAGAGGTCGCGGGGGCAAGACCCCGCCGCCCGCGGTTTTCAGCTTGAACAGGCGGCGACCTGTCCGACGATGGAGAATCGCTGTTCACACTCCGGGCAGGTTGCCTCACCGAAGGCATAAGTCAAGGCGCGCGCGACCTCCTCATGGCCGTCGGCCCAGGCGAGGTCGTAGAGGCGCCGGCCGAGACCTTTCAGGGCGCGGGGATCGGTCGGATGGAGAGGAAGGGCTTCGCTGTCATCGGAAAGGGCGTAGTCCTCCGCCGCACTGAAGAAGTCCCGTTCTCCGATGATCACCCACAGCGACGCGCACCCATGGGGATCGGGGCACTCGAGTTCGTATTCCTCGTTGACGATGCCCCAGATCAAGTGTTCCGCCCAGCGGATGTCGCCCTCCAGGTTCAGGACCGCCTCAACCAGACTGCAGTAGTCGTTCCGGTCGGCGGTGACCTGCCGCCACCGGTTTGCGGCATCCAGTAGGCGTGTGACTTCCGGCGCGTACTGGTGCCGCAGATTCCGGGTCTCGTACCGCTGGTCGGCCTGGACGAGAAGGGCGCCGGCCAGGTGGAGGGCCGAAGCTGCCATGTCGGCGTTGTCGGCGTCCGCCACGTCTGCCAGCGCGGGTAGCACCAGCGGATGGGCCACATCCAGAGAGCCGTTGTGGTAGAGCTCCGTCCAGAGGTCGCTCCAGGCCTGACTGTCTTGCCCTTTGGCGGCACGTTCCAGCAGGGCCCTCAGGCGGTCGGAATCGGCGTCGTCTGCACGGGGAACAGAAGAACTCGTCGTCATCTCCGGCATCCAAGCAGACTGCCGCAACCGCACTCTCGCCGGCCGGTCGATCGCTGTGGAAGTGTGCCCGTCGGCATGTCCGGTGTGGACGGGACGCCAGCCAGGCAAGCCGTTGCACGTCTGCCCGGTGCCAGCTGTTCTGCCGGCCCAGCATTGACATCAACGACCACGGACAGCAGTGGGCGCGCGGCGATCATGTGCGGCACCCATGCTCGCAGGGGCCGCCATCACCTGGGGTCGGGATCGAACTCCTCAAGCGGTGGTCAACGCGAGGGCTGCACAGCAACTCCGCTACCGGGTACCAGGTGAGCTCCAAGGCGAGGTTCCCCGCCACAGCCGGACCCGGCTATGGCGGGGGAGCGTGCGTCAGGAGGACTCGGAGGGCGAGGCCAGTGACTTGGTGTGCTTGCGTCAGCCAGTGCTCACGGGAAACCGGCAGCCCCGGATAGATGTCCAGCGCTCGGTGCCCGCCAGGGAAGGAACCGAGCGGATCCCGCCCGGACAGCCGAAGTCAGGGGGCCACGACGACGGTCAGCAGCGCGGCCGCGTCTTCGAGGGCCTCGAGGCTGTGACGGGCGGGCGGTATGGGAAGCAGGTCCCCGGCCGTCCCCTCCCATGCCTCGTCGCCGCTCCGCAGCCGCACCCGACCGCGCAGCACGAGGACGGTGGCCTCGCCGGGATTGTCGTGTTCGGCCAGGGTGGTGCCGGCGCGCAGGGCGATGAGGGTCTGGCGCAGGGCGTGTTCGTGGCCGCCGTAAACGGTCTCCGCGCTGCGGCCGGTGGTGGACGTGGCGGCCCGCTCCAGGTTTTCGCGAGCGCGGGCGTCGAGGGAGATTTTCTGCATGGTCACCACCATGCTCCGCCGAGGGACAAACCGAACCGGTCCGACACTCCGTCGGCCCGAGCGCGCGGATCACGGGAAGTTCGCGGATCAGCGGATCGGAGATCACCGGCGGCGCTCATGTCCCAGCCCGCGCTGGCGCCGAGGTCTCACCGCGATCCGGTCCGGGACTTCCAGGCGATCGCGTCGATCACTGCCAACCGCCACGGCCGGCCGCGCTGCAACGTCCCCTCAGAGTCTCTTCCCCGTCCCGGTGCCGGTGAGGGGCTGCCCTGCCCGAGCTGTTTTGACGTCCTTCCATTATCGTTCATCCTTCTACCAACAGGGGGGCGCAATGAGGGGGTTCGGTGGAACGCGGTAAGTGTCCGGTGTGTGGGCGCAGAGCACCGGTGAACGAGGGGGGCATCGGCTACCACGGTCAGGGTGCCGGAGGCTGCGGTGGGGTCGGCCGGGCGGCCGTGGGCCGGCAGCCGGCGAAGGAATCCGGGGCAGCGGTGGCTGATGACGGCGACACGCAGGGCCGGCCGGCACCGCGTTCGCCGGGCGACAGCCGTGTCGAGATGATCACGGCGCTGCTCGCCGTCGTCATGGTGATCGCACTGCTCGTCCTGCTGGTGGGCGCCTTTGTGTCCACCGTCGTGTGGGCGAGCGCGACAGCCGTCTTCCTTCTCGCCGCATTGATCTTGTGGCTGCTCAACAAGACACCCGCTGGTCGGCGTAATACGGCCCGCCATGAACGTGACGCAGCCCGCTACACCCGGCAGAGGGCCCAAGCCGCTGCGCGGGCCGAGCAGGAGCGGCAGGCCGCTGCCGCCGCCCTCGAGAATCGCCGGGCACGCGAAGCGGCGCGGACGATGCGACGAGCGGTGCGGGAACTGCTCGACGATCTCCCGGCGCGGGGAACGCCGCAGGACGAGGCGATCGCCCACTGCTTGGAGAAGACGCTCGGCGAGCGCAATCCACGTCTTCAGGCGGAGGCGGAGCGTCTGGCCCGCCGGCACGTCGCCGTGGACGAACGCATCCTGTGTGTCGAGCAGTCGGTGACCGAGGGGAGAGCACGCCCCGCTCTGCTGATCCTTACCGACCGGGGAGCGGCCGTATCGGACAAGGGCGTCTCCTACCGGTTCGATCCCCGGCCCGAGGACGTGTGGGAGGCGTCCGAGACGGCTTTCGGACACCTGAGCGTCGGGGACTTGGCTTTTCGGTTCGCCCGGTACTCACGCCTGCGGGTCGCGTTGGCGGCCCGCGAAGAAGCCGCAGCGGCCGCGCTGCCCGCTGCCGCTGTCCATCGCCCCGCGGAACGGCTGATACGCGACGCCCGGGACGCGGAACTCGCGGCCGTCGACTGGATGCGCTACCTGGGCTTCACCGATGCCGCGGCCACTCCTGTCGGTGCGGACGGGGGCATAGACGTCCTCGCCGAGCGTGCTGTGGCGCAGGTGAAGAAGGAAGGCAGCCGCACCACCCGTCCTACCGTTCAGCAACTTCACGGGGTGGCGATCGCCGAGCAGCGTGCCGCACTGTTCTTCTCGATGGCCGGCTACACCCCGCCGGCCATCGCATGGGCAACCCAGCAGGAGGTCGCACTGTTCCAGTACGACCTGCAGGGAACACCCCAACCCGTCAACCCGCCCGCCCTACGCCTGCTGGACGCGGCCGACGAGCAGGCGAGCCGGGCTGCGGACGCTCCCGCAGCCGCCCCGGCGGACATCAACGACGGCACTGCGGCACCCTAGGCACTGCGGCCCCCTAGAGGGGGTGAACTCGCTTCACGCAGCCTGCCAGGCGCGCGGAGAGCAGCGGTACCGGCGCCACCGCGACGGGGGCGGCGCCCGCCGTCGCGGTGGCGCCGGTTGATCCTTGCGCTCGCACTCGATGACCTCTTCATCCGCCCGCTCCAGGGCTTTGGTTCGGCCGTGCGCGCTCGGTTGTGCTGCCGTACCGGCGCGGCCGGTACGGCAGCGCCGGTCAGAGTGAGCGTTGCAGGCGGTCTGCCGTCAGCTTCACGAAGCGTGCCGGGTCCTTGGGCTGGCCGCCTTCGGCGAGCACGGCCAGGCCGTAGAGGATTTCGGCGGTCTCCGTGAGCGTCGTGTCCTCCGAGCGCTCCGCATGGGCCTGGTTGAGGTCCTTGACCAACTGGTGTTGAGGGTTGAGCTCCAGAATGCGCTTGGTGCGGGGCACTTCTTGGCCCATCGCGCGGTACATGTTTTCCAGGGCCGGGGTCAGGTCGTCGGCATCGGAGACCACGCAGGCGGGGGAGACGGTCAGCCGGGACGACAGGCGCACCTCCTTGACCTCGTCACCCAGTTGCTTCGTCATCCAGTCGAGGAGCCCGGTGTATTCCTCGCTCTGCTTCTTCTGCTCGCTCTCGGATGCGGCGTCGTCGGTGTCGAGGTCGATGCGGCCCTTGGCGACGGACCGCAGTTTCTTTCCTTCGTACGTACCGACGGCGTCGGCCCAGACTTCGTCGACGGGATCGGTGAGCAGCAGCACCTCGATGCCGCGATCCCGGAACGCTTCCATGTGCGGGGAGTTCTCGATGCTTTGCCGGGACTCGCCGGTCAGGTAGTAGATGTCGTCCTGCCCGTCCTTCATTCGCTCCAGGTACTGCTTGAGCGTGGTCTGCTCGGTGTCATCGTGGGTGCTCGCGAACGAGGCCACGGCGAGGAGCGCGTCGCGGTTGTCCGGGTCGGTCACCAGCCCCTCCTTGAGGACGGTGCCGAACTCCCCCCAGAACGTGGCGTATCGCTCCGGTTCCTTGGTCATCATGTCCTTGACGGTGGAGATGACCTTCTTCGTCAGACGGCGGCGCATCATGTCGATGTGGCGGTCCTGCTGGAGGATCTCCCGGGAGACGTTGAGCGAGAGGTCTGCCGCGTCGACGACGCCCTTGACGAAGCGGAGGTAGGGCGGCAGCAGCGCCTCGCAGTCCTCCATGATGAGCACGCGCCTGACGTAGAGCTGCAGGCCCCGCTTGTAGTCCCGGTTGAACAGGTCGTAGGGGGCGTGGGCGGGCAGGAACAGCAGGGCCTGGTACTCGAACGTTCCCTCCGCCTGGAGCCGGATCGTCTCCAACGGGTCGCGCCAGTCGTGTCCGACGTGCTTGTACAGCTCGTGGTACTCCTCTTCGGACACCTCGTCGCGGGAGCGCGCCCAGAGCGCCTTCGTGGAGTTGAGCGTCTCGGGGGCGGGCGTCTCGTCGCTCCGGTCCTCCGGGCTCCCGCCGTCCGGGCCCGTACCCTCGGACGCCATGCGGATGGGCCAGGTGATGAAGTCCGAGTAGCGCTTGATGATCTCCCGGATCTTGAACGGAGAGGTGTAGTCGTGGAGTTGGTTTTCCGGGTCGGCCGGCTTGAGGTGGAGGGTGACCGAGGTGCCCTGCGGTGCGTCGGCCACCGCCTCCAGCGTGTAGGTGCCCTCGCCGCGTGACGTCCAGCGGGTGCCCTCGCTCTCCCCGGCGCGCCGCGTCACCAGGGTCACCGCGTCCGCCACCATGAAGCCGGAGTAGAAGCCGACGCCGAACTGGCCGATGAGGCCTTCCTCGGTCCCTTCCTTGGCCTCCCGCAGTTCCTGCAGGAACTGGGCGGTGCCCGAGTGAGCGATCGTGCCGATGAGCCGTCCCACCTCGTCGTAGGACATGCCGATGCCGTTGTCGCGCACGGTCAGCGTGCGGGCGTCCTTGTCGACCTCGAGCTCGATGTGCAGGTCGGACACGTCGGCGTCGAGGGTGCTGTGCCGCAGCTTCTCGAGGCGCAGCTTGTCCAGCGCGTCGGAGGCGTTGGAGACGAGCTCGCGGAGGAAGACGTCCTTGTTCGAGTAGACGGAGTGGATCATCAGCTGCAGCAGCTGACGGGCCTCCACCTGGAATTCAAACGTTTCGGTTGACATGTTTGCGTATACCTCACAGGTCTTGTCATCGGACAACTGACTCAGTCACTGAAAAAGCGTCAGACGTAAAGCTATGGGTCGCCGCCGTTCGGTCGTGTGGGGTTCGTGGTGGCGGGCCGACGGCAGCAGCCCCACCCTGCCGCTCACCTCTCGGTGAACTCGTCGGGCGCCCGCCCGGACACCACCGCTGGGCCTCGTCGCCGTTTCGGCGGGCGCCGTGGCTGCCGTCGGCTAGCCGGGGTCGGTGGCGGCCGTGGCGAGGGTGTCGAGCCGGGCGGCGAGGTCGGGGTGGGCCGTCAGGTGGGGGCGGGCGGCGTTCAACGGACGGATGAGGGCTGCGGGATCGTCCTGGGCGAGGGCGGCGTCGAGTTCGCTCAGCGGGTGCCGGGCGGCGGTGGGCAGATCGGTGAGGGCGGTGATCTGGGCGGCGATGCGGCGCAGGTCGGCGGCGTTGCTCCGGGCCCAGGCGTCGGTGCTTCGCTGCGCGGCGCGGTGCTCACGGGTGGCCTGGACGCGCTGCTCGCCGGTGGTTCCGGCGGGGCCGGGCCGGTTGCGCAGATAGCGGCGCTCGGCGGCCTGGCGGCTGGCGACGCCGAGGGGCCGGGCGAGGTCGGCCCAGCTGGCACCCGCGCCGCGGGCGGTCTCGATCAGACCGGTCTCCCACCCGGCGAGCTGCTCACGGACGTGGCGCAGCAACAGCAAGGAGGCCAGAGCCCGCTCCGGACCCTCACCGGGCGCGGCGGAAGCGGCTGGGGCCTGCTGCTGGGCAGCACGCAGGGCGTCGTCTATGGCTTCCAGGGCTGCCGCGGCAGCGAGGAACGACGCCGGACCCCGGGCGTCGGTCGGGGCCGGGCCCCGTCGGTCGGGTCGATCCGCTGTCGTCATGGCACCTCCTCCAGGGCGTCGTCGTCTGGACGACTCCGAGATTGTCATCCATTGGACGACATGCTACAACGGTTCCGTGAGGCGCATTGGCAGCTTCTGCCTGTACCCGCTGGAGGTGTTTTTCCATGTTGATGCGCACTGACCCCTTCCGTGAACTCGACCGGCTGGCCCAGCAGATGATGGGCCCAGGCACCTGGTCACGGCCGTCCGCGATGGCGATGGACGCCTACCGCGACGGCGACGAGTACGTCGTGGCCTTCGACCTGCCCGGCGTCAGCCCCGAGGCGATCGACATCGACGTCGAGCGGAACATGCTCACCGTCAAGGCCGAACGCCGGCCCGCGGCGAAGTCCGACGACGTGCAGATGGAACTGTCCGAGCGGCCACTGGGCGTCTTCTCCCGCCAGATCGTCCTGGCCGACACCCTGGACACCGAACGCATCAAGGCCGACTACGACGCCGGCGTGCTCACCCTGCGCATCCCGATCGCGGAACGCGCCAAGCCCCGCAAGGTCGTCATCGGGGCAGGGCCCGACCGCAAGGAGATCTCCGGCTGAGCCGGAGACCGCAGGCCGGTCATCGGCCGAGGACGGGAGCCGTCCCCCTCTCCCGTCCTCGGCCCACCTGGACGCCGTTCGGCGAGGTACGCGCCTCGTCGCGGCCTCCAACGGAACACTTCACCCCGATCCTCCCCACCCGCCGCACAGCACCGAACCGCTCCGCCCGGTCCGCTGCCGCGCGGCCACGGTCGGGCTGTCCGGCGCTCAGGGGACCGGCCCGACCGGCCCCGAAGGTCAGCTCTCCTGCGGCACAGCCATCTCAAACCCGGCCGGGGCGCGCGCGGGCGCATCCCCCGCCACGCGGACCGGGGCGGCGTCACAGGGCCGGCCGAGCTCCTCGCACGGGCCTCGCGGCCAGGGCCGGCGGTCAGTCGATGATCCCCAGTTCCGTGTCGGGGCGGCAGAAGGAACACGCGGTGACGCCGCCGACCAGTGCGTGCCTGGCGGTGTCCGCGTCGACCGGCTTCGATCGCTTGCCCGCCATGCGGCAGTCCCCGGTGTGTACGGCGTTGGGCCGGGCGTCCCGGTTCAGCCCGTACTCGAGCAGCCAGTCCGGTGCCCGGTCGGCGGCCGTGGCGGTCGCCCGAGCCTGCTGCTGTTCGCGTTCTCGCAGCCGGGCGATCTTGGCGTCGACTCGTGCCAGCCACATGGCGTGCCAGATGCGCAGCACGCGCAGGCTGGGCAGGTCGGGAGGCAGATCATCGAACACATTTACGATTCTAGAACGGTGATCGACTGATTGTCGTCCACCACACGCGAATGCGCGTTCGATAAGGTGGCGGGTGGAGGTGAGCGCCGGCCGGCTGGGCCAGTCCGGGGCCGGGCGGCTACTCCGCCGCCACGATGCGCTCCACGGCGGCCGTCACCAGTTCTTCACGCTCCGCCTCCGTGAAAACGTCCGGCAGGGTGAGCTGTTCCACGATCAGCCAGTTCAGCGTCAGTATGAGCAGCTTGACCGCCGTGGTGTCGCCGGGGAGGCCGGAGGCCTCGTGATAGGCGACGTTGGCGTCGACGTCGGCCCGGACTCGCTCCGTGAGGACCTTGCGCAGTTCGGGACGACGGGTGGCTTCGAGGCGGAGTTCCAGCAGGGCGAGGTAACCGGTGCGGAACGAGGTGATGCGGCCGACGAGTTCACGCATCAGCTCCGCATAGGTTTCCCGGTCGCGGCCGGCCGCCCGCTGGCGGGCGATCGTGGCCTCGTCGGGCTGGAGTCGCTCGTACACCCGGGCCCCGGCCTGGGTGAGCAGGTCGTCGCGGCTGGGGAAGTAGTTGGACGCCGTGCCTGCGGGAACTGCTGCCTCGGCATCCACGGCCCGGAACGTCAGACCGCGTGCGCCTTCCCGGGCCAGTACCTCGATCGCCGCGTCGACGAGGGCCGCGCGCCGCTGGTCGTTCCGTCTCGCCATCGAAGCCACTCCGCATGTAGTACTACGCTGAAACCACTTCAAGCAGAGTACTACGCGTGGGGGAGATATTTTGCGGAAGGTCGTGTACTACGTCGGCGTCGCTCGACGGCCGCATCGCTGGTCTCAACGGTGAGTTCTACTTCTTTCCGCAGGGTGGCGCCGCGTCAAGGGCACGATCATCAGCCTGGCCGTGGCTGAAGCCGATCCGCTCCTATGACCGCGGTGTGCTGTCCGAGCGCCACGTGGTGAGACGAGGGTGCCCCGGCAGTTCGGCGCGGCCGGTGGCCCACAACAGGGTGAGCCAGGGATCCGCACCGCCCGGAGCCTTCGGAAACAGGCGGGCGAGCACCCGCGAGCAGAGAGCGGAGGGCGGGGTCCAGGCAAGCCCGAAGCCTTCCGCCACATCGTGCATGTGCACCAGCGTTTCCCGCACCCCCAACGCCGCGAACCCTTCAGGGTCCGACACCCCGGCGGCGTGGTGGGCGCGGACCCGGGACGGCGTCGTACGCACCATGGCGACCAGCAGCGCGCCGCACGCCTCCAGCACCTGCACCAGGCCGGCCGGACCCGCATCACGGTCCGCGTAGGCGAAGACCATGGGTCCGTCCGGCCTCTTCCGGCTCAACGCGAACGGCACATGGGTGTCCAGCGGCGGGCTCTGCGGTCCCAGCTGCACGGCGTAGTAGAACAGGTCGTTGGCGATGTGCTCGACAGTCTCCCAGCAGTCCCACTCCAGCGAACCGGCCTTATCGCCCCACCCCTCCGGGGGTGCCTCCCGAAGGATGCCCACGGCGAGCCGCACGGCAAGGTCGACGTCGTCCGCGGTGACGGGAGACAAGACTGATCCGGTTTCGACTGATCGAGACATGACAGCACCGTATCGCGGGAGATGAGGGCAACCCCTTCCAGCTGGTGCGTTGTCCGCGAGGGTGCGCCAATCGGGGCGATCAGGCTGCTTGGGTGCCACTGTCGCTGCTTGTCACCGCTGGCCAGCGCCACGACAGCCCGCAGTTCCAGCCGGTCCTGGAGAGCATCCGGGTGCCCCGCACGGGTCCGGGCCGACCGCGCACCAAGCCGGACAGGGTCCGTGCGGATAAGGCGTACGGCTCCCGCGCGAACCGGGCCTACCTGTGCAGACGCCGAATCGGCTGCACGATCCCGGAGAAGGCGGACCAGGTCCGCAACCGCAAGAAGCTTCGGCTCCCGTGGCGGACGCCCACCCAAGTTCGACAAGGACGACCGCAAGGTGCGCCACGCGGTGGAGTGCGGGATCAATCGCCGCAAACGACACCGAGCCGTGGCAACGAGATACGACGGGCTCGCCGTCCGCCATGAAGCGACCGTGCTGGTCGCGGCCATCAACTGGTGGCTGCGACCAGCACGGTCGTAACACTCCCAGTGATAAGGAGCTCAGGAAGCGGTTCGTATGTCCGCTAGCTCCGGGCGCTCACCCGGTCGATCTCGGCGAGCACGCGGTCCACATGCGGACGTACCTGGGCCCGCAATGTCTCGCTCCAGCTTTCTTCGCAGTAGCGGCAGTTGAGATAGAGCTGCCTGGCGTGTCCCAGGACAGGACGGTGTTCGGGCGGGAGCCGGGCGAGTGCCCAGTCGGCGGCAGCGTCCTTCGACCTGATCCGGCCGGTGGCCAGCGTGGTCCAGATGCGTGCGAAGGTCAGCAGGACGTTGCGCGTGTCACCGTCAAGGTTGTCGAGCAGGTCGGGGATGCCTGCCACGCTCGCCCGGACCAGGTCAGAGTGCGGGACGGGACCGAGGACTTGTGCCGGCCGCGGGCCGGTGAGTGGGTGGTCGCCGGTCAGCACCATGGTGATCAGCAGGGCCAGATCGGGCATCGGCTCCGGCCGGGGGACCTCCCCTGCCTCGTACTCGGCTCGCAGCCACTCGCCGTACAGGAAGTCGCAGGTCGGAGGGTATTGCCATGGCTGGACCTCGGACTGGACGACCACGGTGAGCTCGACCGGGCGGACCTTGTTGCGGGAGCCGGAGATCCCGAGCAGCCCACCGAGGAGCGCCCGTCGCTGCCGCTCGTCCATCGACCGTCGGGAGACGACGAGCACGTCCACGTCGCTGGCCGGCCTGAGGTCACCAAGCACGGCAGACCCGTGAAGGTAGGCGCCGATGACATCCCCGCCCAGCACACCGCTGGCCAATGCCACAATCTCCTGAAGCTGATTCACGGCGCCAGTGTCTCCCGTCGTCCGTTCCGACGGCACGGCATTATGGGTCGGCTCGCGGTCCGCCGTCACGCGACCGTGCTGGTCGCAACCGTCAACGAAACGCTGTGACCAGCACTTTCACAACAGGCCCTAGCTGCATCTCGCCATTTGCCGGATGGTCTTGAGGACCTGACCCGCTCCATCCTCGGTCATCATGTGTCGCGCGCCTCTCACGGCCGCTCGTGTGTATGCCTGCTGCTTCACGACCCGGTCGAGTGAGTCGGCGAGCCGTTCGGCAGTCAGGGATCGGAAGGGGATCGGGTCGGTGGCGGCACCGAGGACTGCGAGTCGTCCTCCCCAGAACGGCTGGTCGGCAGCCACCGGCACGGTGACCGCGGGCACTCCGGCGCGCAGCGCGGCGGCCGATGTGCCGGCCCCCGCATGGTGGACCACAGCAGCCAGCCGTGGGAACAGCAGGGCGTGCGGTACGTCCCCGATGGTGAGCACATCATCGCCGTCGGCCGCGAGCCCGGCACTGCCGGCTTGGAGGATGCCGCGCAGCCCGGCGCGGCGCAGTGCTCGCACGGCGAGCTCGCTCAGCCGTTCCCCGTCGCCGGCCGCCATGCTCCCGAAGCCGATGAGCACGGGCCGGGGCCCGGCACTGAGGAAGTCCTCCAGAGCAGTGGGCAGCCGGTCGGACGGATCGTGAAAGGGCCACCAGTTGCCCACGACCTCCAGACCGGGGCGCCAGTCGGAGGGGCGAGGCGCCAGTACCGTGCTGAAACCGTGCAGGATGGGCCAGTTCGTCTGTTCCTGCCGTCTGCGCATCGCGGAAGCGGAGGCCGGAGGCAGTTGAAGACGGTGGCGCAACTTCGCCACCGCCTGTTCGAAGACCCGGTCCGCCATGCGAAGAGCGAAACGCCCGGCCATCCGGTTGGCGGGACGGCCCAGCCAGCGTGAGCCGGTGACGACGGGCGGGAAGTCGCCGGTCGGTGCGGTGGGCTGGAGGTACACACCGATGCTCGGTGTGCCTGTGGCCTCGGCGATATGCCAGCCCAGGGGAGCTGTGGTGGTCGACAGCAGAAGCAGATCCGGGCCGTCGGCCATCACATCGGCGAACCCCTGGCCCAGTTCGGTGATGAACGAGGCAGCGGTACGCATCAGTTCCCGCTTGCCCGACACGCCGCCGTGCCCCCGCGGGTCGGCGGGGAGGCTGCGGAAGTCCAGCCCGGCGCCGCGGACGAGGGGCGCGAAGGTTTCCGCGGTGGCCACGGCCACGTCGTGTCCGGCCCGGCGTAGTTCCGCGCCCAGGCCCGTGTAGGGCACGACGTCGCCGCGCGATCCGGCAGCGGCGATCAGAATCCCCATCGGTCCTCCTCGGAATCGGTTCGGCCGACCGCGCGGCGGGCCGCGTTGGCGTGCACTGCCTTGCACATGTAGGCGGCCAGGCCCGGGCGCTGCTGCGACGGCGGTACGACCAGGGCGAAAGCGCGCGGTTCGGCGACGAAGTCGTCCGCGATGCGTCGGTGCATGTCCGGTGGGCAGGAGGTGAACCACCGTGAGATGTGCAGGCGATGCTCTTCGGCCAAGTCCATGGCCCGCTCGCCGTCGTACGGTTCTCCCTCGTCGAAGGCCGCGAGCAGCTCAGCGCGCCACGCGGATGCCTCGCACATGAGCTGCCGCCAGTCGTCCTTGGTATGGGCGGCCGCGCGAGTCATTGCCTCGCGCTGTCCAGGCGACTGCGCCCATCTCAGCTCCGCCTCGGTGGCATAGCTCAGATCGAAAGTGATCTCGCCGAAGACATCGAAGCGTTCCTGGGGAGTCAGGGGCACCCCGGTCTGCTGGACCTCTATCGCCCGTTCCGCCACCTCGGCGAGCCGTTGCAGCCTGGCGATCTCCTCACTCAACTGCCTTTGCCGGGCGCGCAGATGTTCCACGGCGTTCGACAGCGGGTCCTTGAGGATCGCAGCGATCTCGTCCAGGGGGAATCCGAGCTCGCGGTAGAAGAGGATCTGCTGGAGACGGACCAGGTCGGCGTCACTGTAGAGCCGGTAGCCGGCGTGGCTGCGGTCGCTTGGCGAGAGCAGCCCTGCCTTGTCGTAGTGATGCAGCGTACGTACCGTCACACCGGCGAAGGCCGAGACCTGTCCCACGGAGTAGCTCATCCACCCGCCCTTTCGTCGGCACACAGCCTCAAGCCTGACGTAAGGAGAGGGTCAAGTCGCCTGCGCAGTTCGTTGGACGCAGCGTCTGCGGGGACATCGTGGCCACATAGCCCGACGAGGAAGGCGTGCGTTGGGCCGGCAAGTTGATTCGGCGTCCCCAGAACTGCGACATCCGCCTCATCGTGTCCCGCGACGACGGCTCAGGAGCCGAGGAGCGCTGCCCCGGCTCCGTGATCATTGCGCGATGGCCCCTGCCCAGTGCTGTCGAGCGTCCGGGCGAGCCCATGCGAGGATCTCGACATGGCCGCTCCACCCGGCGTCCCTGCCGGAAACGGATCCTGAACGCGCAGAAGGCTCGCCTCATGCCCCCACAGCACGACCGCACGCTGTCACCGCCCGGCGAGAGCCCGCACCACGGCGTCACCGCCACCGTGTTCGCCGTCCTGCGGCGGCACCGGCGTCCTCTGGTGGGCGCGACGGTACGCGTCGTCGGCCTGTCCGGATTGGCCGGGCTGTTGATGACGGCCGTGATATTCACGCTCGCATGGCCCGTCTTCACCCAGATGCGGAACCAACGCAACTGGTACCACCACGAAGAGGACCCCTACCTGCACGACCACACCGGCCTGGCCTGGGTCGCCCTCGGGACGCTCCCGCTCTTCCTCCTTCTCCTCGGCATCGGGAGCGCGGCCCTGCAGAACGTGTGCTCCCGGGCGGTTGCAGCGGTGGCTCAGCCCTCGCAAGGGGACCGGTCGCCTACCGTAGTTCCCGCGCGGCTGCGACCGGTGCTCGCCGTGTACGCGCTGCGCGGCCTGATCGTATGGCCCCTTCCGCTGCTCGTCGCAGCCGTGGCGCACAGCCTCACCGGCTACCAACTCGACACCCCCGAGCCCCTGAAACGCGGATCGTGGCCCTACACACTTGTCGCGGCATCTCCCGCGGCAGCCGTGTTCGCCGCCGTGCTGCTGCGCCTCGCGCTCACCCTCGCCCCGGCCGCCGCGGCCGACGGCCTCGGCCCCCGCGCGGCCCTGCGCCGTTCCTGGTCCATGACTCGGACACGCGCCGGAGCAGCCCGCGTCCTCGCCCTCGCGCTACCGCTGGCCGCGCTCACCGCTGGGGTGATCCGGCTGGTGACCCAGATCGCCCTGCCGCTGCGCCCCCTCGTACGAACCCTCCTCGAACAGGCCACGGGCAACTTCTTCGCCGCGTACTACGCCGGCATCCTCGCACCCGTCATCGTCGGCATTCTGGTCACCGCGGCCGTGACCTTCCCACTCACGTGTACGGCCTTCGCAGCTCTCCACGACCACCTCCGGTCGTGGAGTACCTCTGCCCGAGACGCGGGGGAGACGGCGCACTCCACCGCCTGAGGTCTTCGCCCCATGGCCCGATTCCGGCTCGATGCTTGCATTTCCGTTCGGGGCCGACGAGCAGCCGAGGGGCGTCCACCAGGTGCGGCGGGTCGCCTCCGCACGTCAGCGCTAGGGTGCGGAACGGCCCCCGGGAAAGCTGACCTTCAGCGCGTGCTCCAGCACGTCACAGGCCTCGGCGTGGCTGCCCACCTCCCGCAGCAGTGCGGCCAGGCGCTGGCACACGGCCACCACCTCCGGGCCCACCTGGTCGTGCACGGCGGCGAAGGCGGTCTCCAGCACCTCGATCGCCTCCCGACTGTGGTCCAGTTCGGTGAGGATGTCGGCGAGTTCCAGTCGCACGGCGATGTCGTCGCCGCCCTCGGTCACGCCGGGCTGCCCGAGGACGAGCCGGAGTACGGGCAGTGCGTCACGGGTGCGGCCGACGGCACGCAGCCGCCGTGCGAGCCGCAGCCCGGTCGTGGTGATCGCCGAGGTGATCTGCTGGTCGAGCACCGGGCCGCCGACCCCCTGGGGCGGCGCACAGGCTCTGTTGCGCGCGATCGGCAGGAGCCCCGAGTGATTCTCGCAAGCACGTCGGGGCTCCGGCTTGCTCTTGGCGCGCAACCGGTCCTTGAGGGTGCTGTACACGGTTTCCAGGTCGAGCAGTTCGGGCCCGTCGGGGATGCCGCCGCGCAGCAGGTCCAGCAGCTCACCGGTGAAGGTCGTGTAGATCTCGCCCTCGGGAGCGAGCGCTGGGCGGTCCCCGGGCGAGGCCGCCAGGATGTAGGCGCCATCGACCATGGCCTGCATCGCCAGGTTCTCCCCGCCGCCCATCGCGCGGGCGGCGCGTCCGCTGAAGCAACAGTCCAAGATCACGATCCGCCGCGGCGCCGGTGATGCTCGTATCAGCGACCGCAGATGGTGATACGCCACCGCTGACCAACCACGTCCGTCCTGGGAGTCATGGAGCGCCATGTACAAGTCGGGGTCATCGGGGTCGCGCAGCCCGTGCCCGCTGAAGTAGACCAGCAACGTGTCCCGCGCCCCGGCCGCGGCGGCCGCGACCGGCTCCAGGAAGTCGGCGGGGAACCGCGGATTCGCGACGACGGTGCAGTTCGACTCGGGGATCCCGCAGATCGTGGGGTCCTGAAGAGCCGTGCTCAGGCTCTTCAGATTCTGCGCGACCGGCGGGAGGGGAATCAGATGCCGGTACTCGCTGCCGCCGATCAGCACGGCCCGGGAGGCCGCAGGGTCGGGCAGGTCGTCGTTCACGGTCGGTGCCCGTTCACGGACCGCACGGCCTCGTCCTCGGCGGTGCCGGCCGGTGTCTCGCCCCCGTCGTCTCCGGCCGCTTCCTCGTCCCCGTCGGTGCCGCTGCGCTCGTCGTGTCCGCCGTTCAGCAGCGTGTGGATGACCTCGAGGGTGGCCTCGGGCGTGTCCGCCGGTACCTCCACGACCACCCGGCCGCGCGTGATGCAGAGTCGGGCCGCGCCGCGGCGGGCGTCCAGCCAGGACGCGATCGACACGGCGAGAGCGCCCGCGGCCAGGCCGGAGTTGACCACCAGCTCCAGGACGTCGAAGCCCAGGCCCATGTGGCCGGGACGCGGCGGACCGGAAGCGCGGGCGGTGCCCGTGCAGACGCCGGTGAGTGTCTCGTCCGCGCCGATCCACTGGTGCAGCGCGCGCAGTTCGTACTCCGCGTCCGCGCTCACTGCGCTGATCTCAAGAAGAAGGGCCATGCAAGACTCCAGGGTGGCCCGGCGAGCAGGCATCGTTGATCATCGACAGACGGTTCAGCGCTTCGGGCGCGACACCGAGACGTGCCAGGCAGACCGCGGCCCAGAAATGGTTGACCAGGGTCACGGGGTGCATCTCCCCGAGGTCGGCGGTGCGCTGCTGAATCAGATAGCCGTGCAGATCGAGTGCGTCGCTGTACTTGCCGCGGGACACCATGCGTACGGCCTCGCGGTGCTTGGCCTCGACCGCTTCGGGGGTCAGGCCCTCACGCATCAGCGTGTGGGTTCGGTTGATGAGCGAGGGCCCGGAGGACTGGTAGTCGTACTCGCCGAGTATCGGCCGGAGGGAAGGCAGCTCACGTTCCACGGGTGATGTCGGCGAGGGCGGTGGCGGCGGACCGAACGCGCCCCCAGGCCGCGGTGGCGCCAACAGATGGAGCGTCGTCGAAGTGGCCGGCTCGGGAGTCGTACGGGCCCACTCCGCCGCCGACTCACGCAGATGGCCGGCGACCAGCTCGGCGACGACCCCCTCGACCCGTTCCGGAGTACCGAGGCCCAGGGCCACCTCGTTGGCACCGGACGGCCGTAACTGCGGATCGCGCTCCAGTAACCGGTCGACCATGCTCGCCAGTTCGGAGTCCACATCCCGGCGGTCGCGCAGAGTCGGCGGCGGCTGGGCGACCTTGGCGAAGAGAATCCCGTAGGCGGAGCCGTCGCCCCCGGCGAAAGGCTCCTCGCCGGACAGCATCCGGTACATCACACAGCCGAGGCCGTACAGGTCGGCCTGCGGGCCGACCGTCAGCCCGCGCACCGCCTCCGGCGCCATGTAGAGGGGTGTTCCGACGAGCATGTCCGCCTGGGTGAGCATCCCGGCCTCGACGAGACGCGCGATGCCGAAATCCACCAGTACGACGCGCCCGTCGCGGCAGAGAAACACATTCCCGGGCTTCACATCCCGGTGGACGATGCCGACATCGTGTGCGGCCCTCAGACCGGCGCACATGCCCCAGACCACGGCCCGCACCACTTCCTCCGACAGCGGCCCTCCGGACGCCGTCAGGACGCGGTTCAGCGCGACGCCGTCGAGCCGCTCCATCACGAGATACGGCTGGCCGCCCTCGATTCCGACGTCGTACACCACCACTGCGTTTCGACTGCTGATCCGAGCGGCTGCCTGAGCCTCCCGCCGGAAACGTTCGGCCGCGGACGGGTTCTCCGCCGCATACCCCGACAGCAGCTTCACCGCGACCGACCGGTCGAGCGCGATGTCCCGGGCCTCGTACACCCGGCCCATACCGCCCTGTCCCAGAAACCGCTCCAGCCGGTATCGCCCCGCCAGAATCCGGACCTCGCCCATGATGCCCCCGCGCCTTCAGGCCCTTTCGGCTCAAGCCTGATCATTCCGTCGGACGTGGGCGGGCGCAACCGGTTCGCACGGCGGCCGGACATCACGCACGGGCGCGGCACAACAGGTGCTGTCCGCCGGAGCCCGGCATACCCGCCCCGCTCCGCGGCCTTGCCGACCGACACTCAGGGCCGCTTCATCGCCTGGTCTTCACTTGTCAGTGTCGTGTCGGGCTTCCTCCTCGGGCGCCGATGCCGAGTCCACCGACGCGGAAGCCGTGTAGAAGACGGAGCTGCCCTGCTTGTTCCGCCGCACCAGGCTCTTGGCGACGAGGCTTTCGAGCGTGGTGCGCACGACGTTGGGCGAGATGGTGCGGTCGGCGTGGGCGTCGCTGAGCGCCTTGGCCACTTCTGCCGCGGAACGGGGCTCGTTCTGCTCGGTGAGGTGGCGGTGGATGAGATCGATCAGCGTGGTGCCGGATCCCTTCCGCGCCACCGACCCACCGGCGACGGGCTTCGCGCCGGCCGGCTTCTTGCCCTTGGGCGACTTCACCGCGGTCGCCTTCGCCGTTCGTCGCGAACCCGAGGCGCCGGTGCTCTTCTTCCTGGGAGAAGGCACGGCGGCGGTGCCGGTGTCGGAAGGTGCGGCGACGGGAGTTGTGACGCCGAGCGCCTGCTGCATGCTCACCAGTACGCCATGGTCGTGCTGGAGCGTGATCAACTGCTCCTGCAACGCACTGAGTTCCGCAGTGACGCGTTCCTGCTCCTTGACGTTGCGTTCGAGGTCACTGGCCACTTGGCTGATGTACTGCGAGGCCAACGCGGTCGCTGACGCCGTTCCTTCAGACATGGTCGTCTCCTTGATCGGCGGCCGGGACGTGGCTCTGGCGGCCCGTTGAGGCGGGTCAGGGACGGCGTTGCGGCCGCAATGTGCCCTGGTGCAGCGATAGTACGGGTGAAGCCCCCCGTTTCCGCGCGTGCGTCGCCCGTTCGTTCCCAATTTCCTGATGCAGGTTCTGCGATTGCGGGCATGGGGGCCGGTCCCGGTCACCTGCCCCGGACGTAGGCGCAGAGGTCACGACTTCGCTGTGGTGATCACGGCCGCCAGACTGAGCAGCCCCAACGCGGCCAGCATGAAGTCGAACCGCGAGGCGGATCCGAGCGTATTTGGTGCGGACCGAGGCGGCGAGTGTCCTGACCAGGACCAGTTGCTGGCCCGCAGCGAGCTCTCGACGCAGTTCCTCGTCCGTGAGATTCGGCCACCGGGGCCACCCTGGACCGCCCAATTGCGGGCGCACCGCCAGAAGTAGAGCCACTGTGGCGAACAGCAGTGCGCCCGCACCGACTGCGCCCACCACCATCATGGGAGCCGAGAGGCGTCCGATGGCGCCCAGGGAGACGAGCGCGGCCAGCGCCGCGCCGTTCAACGCCAACAACAGGGATGCCTTGCTGTCACTGCGGGCCAGCTCTCCGCGCAGAAGAACAAGTGCGGCATCGATGTGCGGGCCGGTCTGGCCGGCCTGTAACGGGTCGGGGATCGGAGCGGTGATCGACACGTTGCTTGCTCCTCTGCGTCGGCCCGCACCTGGTACGGCACGGGCACCGAATTCCTTCGCCTGCGTGCAGCCTGCCCCTCCGGAACCCGGCCCACCCCGCCGATCAGGCCCGCGCCGGGCCTCGGTCGGCAAGGCCAGTGCCCAGGAGGAATCGCCGCTCGGCCGGTACTCGTCCCTCCGGTGAGCCACCTGCCGGCCTCTGCTTGGCTTCTATCGCGATCAGGGGCCCGAAGCGGGAGGAGTGGGTACGGGTGAGGGGAATGGCTTCCAAGCCCGTCATCACGCCACGGGCGCCGCGCCAGCCGTGGCTGGTCCGGGCAGGCCCGCAAGCGGTGACGAAAGGGCCCCCGCGCCGCTGGGGCTCGTCCGACGGATCATGGGCCGAGCCAGGGCCGGACCGAGGCGAGGGCCGGACAGTGCCCTAATCGTGTTGACCGCCCCCGGCAGGCAGTGCTGGAGTCGGCTCGTGGACAGCATCCCCGCCAACCGGCGGCTCTGGAACCGGATCAGCAGCGCCTACCAGCACGAGCACGACCCGCAGATCGGCGCCACACCCCGGCTGTGGGGCATGTACTCCATCCCCGACGCGCACCTGCACGCCCTGGGCGACGTCACCGGCAAGCGCGTCCTCGAACTCGGCTGCGGCGCCGGCCAGTGGTCCAGGGCGCTCGCCGCCGAGGGCGCCACCGTGGTCGGGCTCGACCTGTCCGAGGCCCAACTCGCGGCAGCGGCCCGGGCGATGGGAGCGGCCCGCTACCCGCTGGTGCAAGGCGCCGCCGAACAACTCCCCTTCGCCGCCGACAGCTTCGACCTGGTGTTCTGCGACTTCGGTGGGCTCAGTTGGGCGCCCCCGCACCTGGCCGTCCCGCAGGCCGCACGCGTCCTGTGCCGAGGCGGGCGCCTGGTGTTCAACGTCGCCAGCCCGTGGTTCGAAGCTTGCTACGACGAAGCCGCCGGCCGCGTGACCACGACGCTGCAGCAGGACTACTTCGGGCTGAACACCATCGCCGAAGGCGACGGCGCGACCAGCTCACCTACGGCGACTGGGTCAAGGTTCTGCGCGGCGCGGGTCTCATCATCGACGACCTCATCGAGCCGCGGCCCGAACGCGGAACACCCAACGGCTACAACGAAACCGACCCACCGGACTGGGCACACCGCTGGCCGGCGGAACTGCTCTGGATAACCCACAAACCGTAAGTTCCGCCGCGCCGAGACGTGAAGGCATCCCCTCGCCGGGCAGGCCTTGGGCCTGTCCGGCTGGTCATGGGCGGAGCCAGAGCCGGATCGAGGCGAGGGTGACGGTCCAGTGGAAACGTAGGCGCGTTCGTCGAAGCGTGTGGGCACGGCCCGGAAGTTCTTCAACGCGTTGATCGTCCGCTCCACTTCGTTCCTCAGTCGGGCCCACCCCTCGTTCGTGAGATCTCCCCCAGGTCGCGGACGCCCACGGCGTCAGCCGCATCCAGGCCGCGCTCGCCTGGCTGCGCCGCCATGGCCCTCGCATGAACCGCGTCGTCCGCTCCGGCGCCGCTGCCGCCCAAGTGCGGTGAAGGGGCGTGCCCGGCGCCGCAGGGGGCAGGTGCGGGGTGCGGACGAGGTAACCGTCGACGCGGCTGAGTCGGTCCGAGGCAGGGTCGGCGGGAGTGCGTGGCCGAGGGTTGTCGGCGCGGACCTCGCTGATCCGCTGGTCGTGCTGGTACTCATGGTTGATGAGCGAGATCAGCAAGTGAGTCAAAACAAGAACCTGCCCGAGCCGCAGAGGGCGCCCAAGCACGCAGACGAGTAGCGACGTCGGTCAGGCGGATCGCGGTCGCCGCAGCCCTGACCGGCGCTACCGGGTCTATTCGCAGTGCACCGGGCTTCCGCCCGGTGGTGAAGCGAATCTTTAGCCTGCTCTGACCTCAGCTGTGGGCACGGATCCGCACGGGGTACTTCGGCCGGCGTCAGAGCGGCCGGTTCTGCTGCTCGATGTACTGTTTCACGATGCTGAGCGGCGCACCGCCGACCGACCCGGTGAAGTACGAGCCGGACCAGAGGCGTTGCGCCCGCCAGTAGTAACAAACGAGATCCGGGAAGCGTATCGTGGCCCGCGTGCAGCTTCGGTACAGCTTCCGTCTGTACCCGAACACCAATCAGCGCGCGGCGTTAGCGAAGGCGTTCGGGTGCGCGCGGGTGGTCTACAACGATGCCCTCAGGGCTCGGGAGACCGCACGCAGCGAGGGGCTGCCGTTCCCGAAGACCGGGGACCTTTCGAAGCAGCTCATCACCCAGGCGAAGAACACCCCGGAACGCATCTGGCTCGGCGAGGTGTCGGCGGTCGTCCTCCAGCAGTCCCTGAGGGACCTGGATACGGCGTGCAAAAATTTCTTCGACGCCGTGAAGGGCAAGCGCCCGCGCGTGGGCGCGCCCCGGTACAAGTCCCGCAAGGACACCCGGCAGGCCGTCCGGTTCACCGCGAACGCCCGATGGTCGATCACGGCGGGCGGGAAGCTGCGCCTGCCGAAGATCGGCGACCTCAGGGTGAAGTGGTCGCGGACGCTGCCCTCGACGCCGTCCACGGTGACAGTGGTCAAGGACTCGGCGGGCCGGTACTTCGCATCCTTCGTGGTGGAGACCGGCACCTTGGAGGTGCTGCCGGAGACGACGCCCGCACTGGGCATCGACCTCGGGCTCGGGCACTTCGCGGTCCTCTCCGACGGCCGGAAGATCGACAGCCCGCGCTTCCTGCGCCGGGCCGAGAAGCGCTTGAAGAAGGCGCAGCGCACCCTCTCACGCAAGGAGAAAGGCAGCAGGAACAGGGACAAGGCCAGGACCCGTGTCGCACGGGCACACGCCCGTGTCGCGGACGCGCGCCGCGAGTTCCACCACCGGCTCTCCACGAAGCTGATCCGCGAGAACCAAGCGGTCGCGGTGGAGGACCTGGCGGTGAAAGGGCTCGCCCGCACGCGCCTGGCCAAGTCCGTCCACGACGCCGGATGGGCGGCGTTCGTGACCATGCTGGAGTACAAGGCCGCCCGGTACGGGCGCACGTTCGTGCGCATCGGCCGGTTTGAGCCCACCTCGCAGGTCTGCTCGGTCTGCGGCGTCAAGGACGGCCCCAAGCCCCTGCACGTCCGAGAGTGGACCTGCGGTGCATGCGGGGCCGTCCTGGACCGAGACATCAACGCGGCGGTCAACGTCGCAAAGGCGGCCGGACTGGCCGTGTCAGCCTGTGGAGCGCAGGTAAGACGGGGACCCGTCCCCGCACAGCGCGGCGAAACGGGAACCCGCCCGGAACCGCACCCGACAACGGTGCGGCAGACGGGAATCGCCCTCCTTTAGGTGGGCGAGGATGTCAATTGGTCAGGGAGTGGACCGCAGCGGCGGCGCCTGCCACGTCATACCCGGCGGCTGGAGCAGGGGCGAGGGCTCGGGGCCGGGGTCATCGGTGTCGACGACCCCGGCGGCCGTCCGGTCGAAGTCGGCCGGCCAGCGGGTGTGCTCGCTGGCCAGGGCGCCGGTCAGACGTGCTTCGGCGAGGTCGGCCGTGCTCAAGTCGGTGCCGCGCAGGTCAGCCATGCGGAGATCGGCGCGGTGGAAGACCGCGCCGTGGGCGTCGGCCTTGCGCAGGTTCGCCTCACGCAGGTCGGTCCCGGTGAAGTCGGCGTCGCGCAGGTCGGCTTCGACCAGCTTCGCGGCTCGCAGGTCGGCCAGAACGCACCGAGCCCGGCGGAGAATCGCAGTCGTGAGGTCGGCGTGCCGCAGGTTGACCGAGACTAGGGATGCCTGGGTCAGATTGGCGTGGTACAGGCCCGCCGCCTCCATGCAAGCACGGTCGAAGTTGACCTCAGGGAACCACAGTCCGTCGCAGTCTGCCCGCCGCAAGTCGGTGATGCTGAGATTGACCCACGACTGCTCCCGGTGCCGGCACAGCACGCCGAGCGCCGTCAGCGCCACCTGGGCGTCGGCGGCGCGAGTCTCCAGGGGTGCGATGTCGTTGATGGGCACGTCCGCCGCCGGTGCTTCCGCCCCGGCGGGTGGCCAGGGCAGGTGTGTACGCAGATAAGCGGCCTGGATGGAGATGATGGCTTCCCGGTCGCGGGCCGACTGCTCCGCGATCCGCCACAGGGCGTGCAACCCGCCGATGCGCACATCCAGCTTGTCGCTGCCGAGCTGGTCGACGGCCCGGCTGAACCGGTCGGTGACGTAGCCTTCCTGGGTGGCGCGCAAACCGTCCTGGCTCACCCGCAGTTGCCGCCAGGTGGCATGCGCGCCGAAGAGCACGACCAGGCCACCGACCAGTTGCAGTAGCGTCGTACGGACATCGTTCACCGCCTTCAGCCGATCCTGCGCGGCGACGCTCGCCCCGGCGAGATCGTGGTCGACCACCACACCGGGCACTACGACGAACATCGTGCCCAGAATGACCAGCCCCACAGCCCCGGCCAGCAGAGTTGCGGCTGCGCGACGCTTGACCGACCTACCGCGCCGTGCCCGCCGCCCGCGAGCCGGATCCCCCATCTCCATGGACATGAGAGCCTAGGCGCCGCCCAGAAGACGATCAAGGGTGTCGTGTCGATGGCCCGTGGCGTGTGAACGGCCATACATATGGCGCTAATTGGGACGCAAGCCTGAACCCGCGCGACCAGTTCCCACCCTGCCCTGTCCGCCATCGTTCGCCTCAACTCGGTGAGTTGCTCGACGAATTCGCGCACCGGAGCCTGGCCGCGCTGGGCGTTGGCGCTCCACGAACGGCGTGGCGGAGCACGCAGCGGGCCGCCGGCGCCGGACCCGAGCGGCGACTTGAAGCCCTCGGTCATGCCGTGTCGACCGGCCCGCCCATCCGCACCGTGCGTCGCGGACGGGCGGATGCCGCCGAATTCGCCGGCCGGCTACCTCAGCGAGACGGCGTCCCCGGCGGCCGTAACCCGTGCGGTCGTCGTGGTGCCGGGGAAGTGCCAGCGCCAGCTACCGGCCGAGGTCGCCGTGACCTTGGCGCTGAGCTTCCCGGAGTCGCCCGTCCGTACCGTCTTCACCGTGCGGTAGTGGGCTGCGCCGGCCGCCTTGAACTGGAGCTTCACGTCCTGGCCGGTGAACCCGTAGTACTTCAGGTGCTCCCAGTTCGCCCGGGTCAGCTTGCCGGAGACGGTGAGCTGGGCGCCCTTGGCGACGGGCTCGGGTGCGGCGTCCGTGGTGAGCCTGGAGGCGCGCTTCATCCTGAACTCGGCGATGTCGTCCGAGATCCAGTAGTCGCCGTCGTTCGCCCTGACCGTGGCGTTGACCTGCCAAAGGCCCGCCGCGTGGTCGACGTCCTCGGGCAGGCTGTCGGGAAGCCACTGCGGCGCGATCGTCAAGGTGGCCGTGCACACCGAGGTGGTGTGGCTCTTCTTCACGCACTTGGTGCCGGTCCAGTCGCTGAAGCCCCAGCCGTTGCTCTTGTTGAACACGCTGACGTGCGACAGGCCCTTCACCCCGGAGTTGTCCCGGATGGTGATGGCGATCGGATAGGTGACGCGCTGGGACGTACCGATGATGACGTTCTTGCCGTCGTTGACGACAGCGGTCGTGACCCGGATGTCCCCCTTCCCTTCCGCATGAGCCGCGGTTGCCGTCAGCAGCGTCAGAGCCGCCGCTCCGCCCGCCAGAGCCCAAGCCGCTCTGACGGGTCTGGCTGTTCTGTTTCGCATGATCCCTCCCCTTGAGTACGAGGGAAGAGCGTACTCAGCCGAGGGGCCGGGATCGCGCGGGCCTCCCGGTCTGCGAACCCGACCACCCCCTGCTCCTGCCGCGGAGCCTGTGCCACCACATCACCCTCGGCCGCAGCCGCCGACCGGCCTGGAAATTGCAGGACGACCATCTGCTCCCTCAAGGCCTGCACGAGCCCGTGCGCGGCCGCGTCGTCACCGCACACTTCTACGACGCGCGCACCCGCACCATCACCTTGCTCCAAGTGGGGTGACAACCGCGGGTGCTGGGGACCGGAGGCGGCCACGACGCCAGTTCGGCTCGTGAGAGTCGCAGTGCGTAGGTGCTGCGTAATACCCCTGTATGGTCCTGGATCCGTCTTGTTCTCATCCGGAGGCGTCGATGGCCGTTCGTCGTGTCATGCCCATCATCCAGTCAGAGGCCGCACAGGAAAGCCGGGAGTTCTAGGGCCTGTTGGGCTTCGAGGAGGTCATGAATCTCGGCTGGATCATGACGCTTGCCTCGCCGTCCAACCCAGTAGCGCAGGTCAGCGTGATGACCAACGACAAGACTGCCCCGGTTACCCCCGATATGAGCGTCGAAGTCGACGACGTGGAGGCCGCGTACGCGGCCATGCGGGACAGCGGTGCGGAGATCGTCCACCCCCTGCAGGACGAGGAGTGGGGAGTACGTCGGTTCTTCGTCCGCGACCCCACCGGCCGCGTGGTCAACGTTCTCAGCCACCGCTGACGCTTCACGCGGCATGAGCGGTGCTGGTCGCAACCACTCGTAGATCGGCGACGAGATCGCGGGACGCGGTGGACGGGACGACCGCTCCAGGTGAGGGCGTCCCGTCCACATCCGCGTCCAGATGGACCGTGGCCGTCACTCCTTGGCGGCAGCCTCCCGGATCAGCGGCTCGAGTTCCTGCCGCACGTAGGCGTCGAACGGTTCTGTCAGCGCGCCATCGATCACCCGCTTCACCTGGTGCTTCGCCGCGAACTCCGTGAGTGTGGCGCGGGAGTCCGGCTTCACGCCCCCTCCGATGATCAGAACCCCGAACTCCTCGGTCTCCAGGAGCTTCTGGGCCTCCTCGTCGGTGCTCACTCCCTCCGCGTCAAAGCCGTCCGCACGCAGCGTGGCCAGTACCTCCGTCACCCTGGCGGGCGACCTTCCCAGCACCAGCGTCCTCATGGCCGTTCCTCTCCGGTACGTCGACATCGGCACCCCGAACCTAGAAGCTCAACCAGACCTGAGGTCAACCCCGAACTGATCGTTTGTCTCAGCCTGCTTCACTTACCGGCTGATTCCGCACTCATGGGAGTGACCACCGGCGCGCCGTCCCGGCTGATGAACACCCAACCGTCAGGTCATGATGGAGTGCCTCAGCTGCCGTCCGAACAAGCGCCCCGAGGACCGCACAGACAGGCCCCCAACTTGGGCGACAGTCGGCACCCGTCCGGGGCTGGAGCTGATGGTCCCCGTCGTTGCGGCGCTCCGGCCCCGCGGCAGACGAAGAACGCCTTGGCTCGGCCTCCGCCGACTGCGACGATACTGCTTCCCAAGTGGAGGGCATTTGTTCGTCTTCGTGTCCGCGGGGTGCGGCGCCGCGGCTTCCAGCCCACGAACTCCTCCCCGACACGGGGGGCCATCACCATGCTCCCGGCACTGAGCCCCACATAGACCGTGTCGGGCAGCGACGGCAGGAGCGCAGCCAGCCCTGACTCTTGCATCCAGTGGCCCAGGTAGAGCGCCTCACCGCCATTGACCAGCAGGACGTCGGCCTCCCGGACCCAGGAGACCCAGCGCGCTTCCTCGATGCTGGGCAGTGCGGTGAGCTCCAACACGCCCACCGACTTCCACCCCAGGTCGGCCATCGGGCTGGGGGATCGTCCGCTGATGAACCGCCATGGCCCACCCGGATCGGCGTCGGGGGCCCCGTACCCCGCCGTGGGGATGCAGAGAGCGCTGGACTCGGTGATCGGCTTACCCAGGAGGTCGAGCAGCGCATTTCGGATGCTCGCGTTCTTGACACCGGAATCGGTGAGGAGAAGCTTCATCATGTCCTTTACGAGGAACGTCGTCGACATGGTCAGAAGCGGCAGTTGGCCCTGCTGAACGGACCGCCCTTGGCGGACCGTACGTCTGGCGGGTGCCAGGACCGCTCGCCGGAGGATGGAAGGGATCAGCGCGGCAGCTCGGTGGCCAGAAGGTCCATCAAGAGGCCGTCGTGCCAGGTGTCGTCCGGACCGCGCTCGTACTGTCGCATGATGCCGACCGGTCGGAAGCCGACCTTCTCGTAGCAGCGGATCGCCGCGGTGTTGTCGGCCGCCGGGTCGATGACCAGCCGGTGGTAGCCGTACGCGTCGATGAGGTGGCGGGCCAGTGTGCGTACCGCGTCGGTGCCCAGTCCGTTGCCATGCACGGTGGGCTCGAGGAAAAGATCGATACCGGCGTGCCGGTAGTCCGGGTCCTCCTCGGAATACCACTGGATCATGCCGGTGATCCGCTGCTGGTATTCAACGGTCAGGCAGTTGCAGTCGGAGTCGTCAAGGCTGGCCGCGATGTCGGCTTCGAGATCGTTTCCGCCCTTCCACCGGGCACGCACCTCAGGAGTAGCCCGGATGGCCGCCAGGGCAGCGACGTCTTCGGTGACGGTGGGGCGGAGTACGACGAGAGCACCATGCAACACGGTCATGGTCTGGGACACTACGCGACGGGAGGTCTGCCCCGCGCGACGGTTTTCGGGTGACCCCGTGACGCCGCTACACGTCAGAAGTGCGTCCGAACCGATGCCGCTCCGCACGACGTTGGCGTGTGCAACCGAGCCGCGGACGGTGCGCACTTGATGTCCCGTGTGCCGGCGGCTGGCCGGGAAGGCGGTGGACGGCGGATCCGTCATGGTGATGGCCACAGACGGATCCTGCGACGACGGCCCCTCCGTCAAGGCGCTGGAGACAGACAGGAGCGTCGTGCTGTACGCCGTCCACCGACGGAACCCGAAGCGGCCCCTGTCCCGCCGACATGGCCGACATGACCGAACAGCACGTGAAGGTGGAGCTGCGGAAGCCGCTGGGCGGACGCCTCCTCCTGGATGCCCTCACCGGACGACCGGTGCCGTACGCAGACCCCAACGGGCCTTCACGGGCCTTCACCGGACCGGACCTGAGCGCAACACCATCCAGGTGTTCCCACAGGACTCCGCCCACCGCTCGCGAGTAATCGCCTGGCCCTCAAGCCTCGGGTCGCGGCCGGACGACGGCCGTGACCTCGTCCTCCTCCGACAGGAAGCAGGGTGTCGCTGCCAAGCCTTGTTGTGCTGATTCCGGCGGTGCCGGAACTGCGGAAACGAGCAGGTGTTCATGTACGGCGGGCGTGGAGGACGGCCAGCGCGGCTGCGGCGCAGATGACCATGGTGGTGCCCATGGCGACCGCGGTGACCTTGCCGGGCAGGCTCATGGCGGAGGCTGCGAGGCCGCCGGCGAGGAATTGCAGCAGTCCTTGCAGGGAGGCGGCGGCTCCGGCGGCGGTGCCGTGGCCGCCCAGTGCCAGGGACGTGGCGTTGGCCAGCACGATGCCGAGCATGGACACCACCAGGAAAAGGCAGATCAGCAGCAGCGGCACCGGGAGGCCGAGCGCGGCGCAGGCCAGGACGCCGGCGGAGCCGAGAGTGGCCACGGTCAGGCTGACGCGCAGCAGGGTGTGTTCGTCGGCGACGCGGCCGACGAGCCACGCGTTGACCTGTCCGAGCAGCACGATGCCCAGACCGTTGATGCCGAAGACGAGGCTGAACTGCTGGGCCGTGAGCCCGTAGGCGTCCTGCAGGACGAACGACGATCCGGAGATGTAGGCGAACACGGCGGCGGACATCAGTGCCGCGGCGAGAACGTACCGCAGATAGGGGAGATCGGTGACCAGCGTCCGGAAGGTCCGCAGCGTCGCCCGGAGGTGAGCCGGCGCCCGATTGGCGTCCGGCAGTGACTCGGGCAGCGTGAAGGCGACCGCGAGCAGCAGGACGGCGCCGACGGCGGCGAGCACCAGGAACACCGCGCGCCAGGTGGTGAGCGTCAGCAGTTGGCCGCCGATGACGGGCGCCACGACCGGTGCGACGCCGTTGACGACCATGAGGGTGGAGAAGAACCGGGTCATCGCGGTACCGGAGAACAGGTCCCGCACGATGGCCCGGGCCAGGACCGTGCCCGCGGCCGCACCCAGCGACTGCAGGATCCGGCCGGCGATCAGCCAGCCGACGGCGGGCGCCAGCGCGCACCACAACGACCCCGCCAGGTACAGCGCCATACCGGCCAGCAGCGGGCGGCGCCGGCCCCACGCGTCGGACAGCGGACCGACGATCACCTGGAAGAGGGCCAGGCCGACGACGAACGCCGTGAGGGTCATCTGGACCAGCGGCGTGCTGGTGTGCAGCTGGTGAGCCATGCTCGGCATGGCGGGCAGGTACATGTCGATCGTGAGCGCGCCGAACGCGCTCAGTGAGCCGAGCACCAGAGCCAGCCGCACCCGGCGCCTCCTGGCCACCGACTTCGGCACTCCGGCGCCGTCCGTCGGGGCGACCGCTCGCTGTTCTTCCACAGCATCGTTAGTTATGGACATATAATTATGATGCCATAATCCAGTAGACTGATGCCATGCCCCGCGACACAAGAGACGCCGTCGACGCGGATGCCGACGGTCCGCTCGCCGACCTCGCCGATCTGATACTGAACGTCGGCCGGCTGGTGCGCGCCCGCACCCCGGAAGGCCCGCAAGTGGTGGCGCTCACCGAAACCGAGCGGCAGGTGATGCGGGTCGTCGACCTGTACCCCGGGGCCGCGCCCAGCGAGATCGCCCGCCGCACCCGCCTGCAACGCACCAACGTCAGCACGGCGCTGCGCAGCCTCGAAGGCAAGGGGATGGTTTCCCGCACCGCCACCGACGGCCGCGGCATCGCCGTGCGCCCGACCGAGCGCGCTGCGGCCAACCTCCGGGTGCTGCGCGCCGCCTGGGCACAGGAACTCGCCGTCATCCTGGGCGACGACCTCGACATGGTCCGGCGATGCACCCACATGCTCAGCCACCTGGAACAGCGGCTCACGGCAGACGACCAAGGCAATCCGTGACCACCGATCGCGGACTGTCGGGTGACCGAGAACGCAGTCCCGGGGCCCGGGACCGGTCGGTCCCGCGGCAGCGGGGCGGCATTGGATCACCCTGCCAGGCCCCGCAGCGCGTCAGTACGGGGTACGTCCAGCGCATGCCGATGACCGCGGCCGGCGTGGAGGACGCACAGCAGCCGCCCCGGACCGACGGACAGCCCCCCGGCGGGCGCACGGCGCCAGCGGCCGGAGCCGGCTGCTAGCGCCACCGCCCCGCCAACCCTCGGCCAGGCAGCCCGGCGTGTTTCGTCGGCAGCGACCACGCCGCGCCCGACCGCCGACCCACGCACCCATTCGGCCGCCCGCGCCGCCGAGTCAAGCTGTCTCCACGTGGTCTGAGGACGGCCGACGATGGCCGAATAGTTGAGGCCGTGACGTCGCACTTCAAAGGCGGCGGACGAAGCCCCTCTCATAGAGGCGAGCCGCACTCGCGTCACCCGGTGGCTGAGGTCCTTCTGAAGTAGGACAAGTCGCTGGTGTGGTCCTGCAGGATGCGCTGAGTAGGTGATCGGGAATGTGAGGGCTGACAGGCTTCGCCGGCCCGCTCGTCGACATGGCGTCCGTCGGTGCAGGCAACACGGCCGATTAGTGCTGCCCGGGATGGCCAGGACCGCCCTGTTGGTGGGTAGGTCCGCGCTGTGTTGCGACTGTCGCCCCGTCCTGCGGATCGTGCTGGGACAGCCGACGGGCCAGGGCCACTCCGTCGTCGAACAAGGGGCGCGCTCGCTCCACGAACTGATGGGTGCGGTGCTCCCAGTGAAAGGCGGAGCGGATAGTGAAACCCCGGTGCAGCCGGACCAGTTCGGCCAGATGCTCGCCCGGTTCCTCGGCGGCTCGCACAGCAAGGGTGTCCACCGCTCCCCGCAGAGCGTGACGGCCGTCGACGTAACGCCGCTGGGCATCGGACGACCAGGGTCGGCAGGGCCAACTGTGAGGTGGCTGACCAGATAGGGGCGTGCGCAGGCAGGCAGGAAGGTGTCAGCCAGCATCACAGGATGAAGAGCAGCGATCTGAGCCGGCGTGAACTCATGGACGGCAGAGTCACCGCTCCCGAGGGGGAGCAAAGGCTGGTGCGTCGTCGTACCTTCGAGATGTGGGATCGGGTGATACGGCCCCCTGGCCGGAAGGGCCTACGGCAAGCACTGGTACGCCGTTGTACGCGAGGCCGCCGTGGCCAAACGAAGAGCTCAGTTCATGTGATCTGGCAGAAGGCCGCTCAGACTGACTCAGCCGCGAACGAACCGGAAGGGTTTCGGACAGACACACGGCGAGCGGCAGCCACTTCCCTTGGCCTCCTGCGACTGCGCTGGCTTTGCGGGCCGATGGCTCCGTACTGCGGGGGGTGGTGCTACGTGAGGGCGCCGTGTGTCAACGATTGTTTTCAGCTAGTAAATGATCGTTGAATCGTGACCGGTCTTGAGTGCGACGCCATTCAAGTGCTCGCCTCCCGGGAATCGACTGCATCGTGAAGCAGAGCGCGCAGGATGCTCCGAAGTAGCTGCCTCGGGTGCTCACCAAGCTGACGATGCGGTGATCAACAGCGAGGCAACAGCGGCAGTCCTCCAGGGGATGGCGACCACGTTGGAGCAGGTGCAACCTGGATGGTTCAACGATCGCCTATGGCGATAAACGATCGTTGAGAGCTGGTGAAAGGTGTGAGTAGGGTGTTGTGCGCACACCAATCATTGATCTGCCGGCCCTGGGGAGCGCTTCGGTGTCCTACGCTTCGCCTCTGCGCGCAACCCTTGAGCGCCTGGAAGAACTCCTCGCGGAGCGAGGGCTGAGAAGCTCGGACCTGTTCACGGCGCCGTCCCTGGCCGGCGCAACAGCGCTTCCCGAGAGCATCGTGCGCACCCTGCTACAGGGTGGTGAACCGCCCGCCGACACCGTGAACGAGAGGGTCCGCACGCGCATCAAGGCCCTTGCGGACGCCCGCATGGCGCGAACGGGCGAGCGCATGTCAGAACTCGCTGGCAAAATCTCCAAGCAGTTGGGGGTATCCGCTTTCTGGGCGAGGCAGGTCTGCTCCGGAACCAAGGTGCCCAGCATCGAGCTGCTGCACGGCTTGGTAGAAGTCTTTGGCGTGCAGGTCGGGGAAACGTTCTTCACCGCGCCTCCCGCCGAGGCCCTCAACCGTGAACTGTTCCCCATTCTTGCCGCGCTGGACCCGGCGCAAGACGGACAAAACTCCGATGCCAAGTGCGGGACCGATTCGCGCGGGGAACTAGCCGACGTACGTGGCATCGCCCTACGCCAGGCCATGGACCTGCCCAAGGAGCGATGGAACGTACTAGAAGCGACCTTGAAGGCGCTGCTCGAGGTCGATGACAGAGAAGAGCATCAGTGAGGACCGGACCCAGGGCGATGCGGCGACTCAGCGCCCGACTCATTGAGAATTTACCCGCACCGGCCGATGCTGAGGACATCATCCCGTTGATAGGCCATGCCCTCAGCCAAGTCCGCGGCAGGCAGGTCCGGGTACGCAGCGCCGTATTCCCACCCATGACGGCCAGCGGGCTCTGGGTGGACCGCACCCACCACGATCTGATCATCTTTGAAGCGAACACCGACCAAGAGCATCAGCTCGTGATCATCGGTCACGAGGCGTGGCACATGTTCAACGGCCACTGCGGCAGCGCCACCCATCACGGCCCCGCAGCGCACCGCACTGATACCAGTGAGGCACAAGGCACCCACGAAAAAATCCTCGCCGTCATCGCACAGTGCGACCTCGGGACCGACACACCTCTCACCGAGCACATGGACGCCGACCTCCACTTCGCCACACGCGCACAGCCACGTCAGGTTGACGAGGAACTTGAGGCCGAGCACTTCGGCGTCCGGTTTGCCACAGACCTTCAAGCCGTGCTGAACGAGATCCGCTCCACCGCCCACCAACCGAACGTGGCCGGACGCATTCAGGCCTCCATGGCACACCGCTTCCACCAGACATGAGCCCGCCCACAGAAGGCCGCTTACCACACCCCCCCACAAGAAGAGAGAACGACGTGTCATCCGGTCCCAGCAGTCTCGGCTTCTACATCAGCGGGACCCTGCTCCTGCTGGCATGCGCCATGAAAATCCCCGCGCTGCTACGAAGGCGGCACGACACACTCTTACAGGCAGCATGCTTACTCCTCTTCTCGGCGGCGTGCCTCATACTTCTGGCGGCTCCAGAGTCCATCGTCACAATCAACCAGCTCACCAAGGTCCCCAACGCCGCGGCCCCCCTGGTCTACGCCATGACGACCGCCTTCTCCGGAGCGAGCCTCGTACTGATCGTCAACTGGCGATCAGCATCACCGGAGCAGACCCGCCGAGTAACACGCCTGGTCGCCGGCACGTACAGCCTGGCCATCGTCGCGATTATCGTCCTGTTCTGGGCCGGGGACGCATCCGCGGAACAGGTCACTCTGTTCGACGCCTACTACGCCCGCACGCCGTACATCAGAGAAATGATCGTCACCTACTTGCTCGCCCAAGCCGTGGCCATGACGGCAGCGAGCACGCTGTGCTGGCGGTGGTCCGCGCACGTGCACGGGTCACTCCGGGCGGGATTACGCATCCTCGCGCCCGCGTACCTGTCCATCGTCGCCTACGACCTGATCCGATTAGTCGCAGTCGCCGCCCGTTGGACGGGCAGGAACCGCCTGGACTTCCTCGTCGACAAAGTATCCCCCCAACTTGCCGTACCCTCATGCGTCTTCGGAGCTCTTGGATTCGCCCTGCCTCTCACAGGCCCACGCCTTACCACCACCGCACGATCCCTGCGGCAACTGCGGCAACTCACACCCTTGTGGAAGGTCCTCGAGGATGTGCCCACACCAGGGGCGATCCGTGCGCCACTCCCATGGTGGCGAACGCCCCCAGCCGTACTGCTCACAGGACGCAGAACCGCACTCCACGACGCCATCCTGGCTCTCGCCCCGTACTGCGACCCAGTTGTCCGCCAGGCCGCCTATGACGCAGACCTGCGCCACGGCAGCCACGAGTCCCACGCCACAGTCACCGGAAACGCGGCCATGATCCTCGTCGCACGAGAACGGCAACGCATAGCTCCTGAAGAAGCACACGACGCCTTGCACACCTCGACCTGGCGCTTGGACGATCTGGTGCACCTGTCGCAGGCGATCGTCTCGCCCATCGTCCAACACACATGTCAGCAGTACAGGCACTCACAGAAAGCAGCAGCCCACCATGACTGAGAGGTTGGACAGCCCAATCAAGCGCGCGGTCGTCGTGGGAGGAAGCAGCGCGGGCATGCTCGCAGCCGCCGCCGTCAGAAACCGCGTCGACTCCGTCGAGATCATCGAGGCACACGAACTGCCCACCGGCTCCGAGCCGCGCACCGGCGTCCCACAAGCCGCTCACATCCACTTCCTCCAGGCCGGCGGCGCCGAGGCCATCGACTCGCTGCTGCCAGACACCATCAACCAGTTGCTGGCCGCAGGCGCCCATCGCGTTCCCATGACCACCAACATGATCGTCCAGTCTCCCGAGGGCTGGTATCGCAGATGGCGGAGCACAACCCACTACGTCATCACCGCGAGCCGAGATCTGACCGACTCCATCATCCGAAACCAAGTCCTCAAGGACCCCCGAGTCAGCGTCCGTACCCAGACCAGGGTCACCGGGCTGCTCGGGAGCAACCGCCAAGTCACTGGTGTCAGGGTCCGCGAAGCCGACGGCGGTGAGTCGACACTGAGGACTGACCTGGTCATCGACGCCTCCGGCCGGGCCTCCCGAATGCCCCATTGGCTCGAGGGACTGGGGGTCACGGGCCTCGCCGAGGACCGTATCGATTCCGGCTTGGTATACGCCAGCCGTATGTACCGGGCTCCCGTACCCACCCGGAACTGGCCCGTTGTCGCGATTCAGGCCGATCCGAGTCTGCCCCAGCCCGGCACCGCCGGCGGCATACTGCCCATCGAAGGCGATCACTGGCACGTGAGCCTGATGGGCGCACCTGGCAGGCACCCAACCAGCGACCCCAGTCAATTCGCAGCCTTCGCCCGCACACTGCGCCACCCCGTCATCGCTGACCTCATCGAGCATGCCGAACCGGTCACCGACGTCAGCGTCACCCACAGCACCGCGAACCGGCGCTACCGCTACGAAAGGCTCAACCCCTGGCCAGCGGGACTGATCGTGCTGGGAGACGCTCTCGCCGCCTTCAACCCCCTCTACGGGCAGGGCATATCAGTGGCGGCACTGAGCGCCGTCGCGCTGCGCGACGGCCTTGACCACGGCTTCGCCCCCGACTTCGCCAGAAGGGCGCAGCGGGACATTGCCCGCCGCACCAACACGGCCTGGACCCTAGCCGTAGGGCAGGACATCCACTTCCCCACCACCACAGGTAAAAGCCCGACTTTGGCAGACCGGCTCCTGCGCCGCTACATCAGCCGCCTCTCCCGCACCGCGACCGGCTCATTCCATGCAGCGACGGCCCTCACCGACGTGCTGGCCTTGCAGGCACCGCCCACGTCTCTCGTGAAACCGAGCGTGCTCCTCGCGGCCCTCGTTGGCCCGCAGCGTCCCCAACTGCACGGTCCGCAGTTCACCCCAGCCGAGCAATTCCTGCTTAAGAAACTTGAAGTATCCAAGTAGCCGGAGAATGGAAGCCAGGCGCTGGTACGGCTGGCGCGGCCTCGGCGACCATCGACACCGGCACGCAGTCGCCTCAGCGCAGTCTGTGCAACTAGCACTTCACCCGACTGGGTGACCGATGGCACTTACAACAACATACTGGCCGCCGCTCTGAACCGGGTCTGTCGCAGAAAGTGCGGGCAGAAACGCTACACGGGAACTGACCAGAGCAGCCCATATCTGGAGGCCCGAGGACATCCGGTGGCTCCCGACGGCAACGACTGGTGGCTGCGGTCGGGAAGTACCTACGGGACATAGCCCGCGATCTCGGCAAGGCACGTGCCGCTGGTGGCGGTAGGACATACCGCTCACCTGTAATGAGATCCAGCACCTGTTCGTCGTCCGACGCGTCCACGATGCGGCCCGCCGGCTCAACTGGACCCACCGGCGACGCCGCCACCAGGCCAGCCACTATCAGCGACAATCCACTCAGGCATGAAGATCACGATCTACAGTTGGAGTACTAGGTAACAGCCAACCCTTACGGCAGCGTATAGCTAAAAAGATGAAACAGGGGAATATCTATGCAACCAATGCTGAATCGAAGCGCCACCTCAATGACGCACGTCGAGTGGATGGGAGGGGATGCCCTTCTGGATTCCAAGGCGCTTGCTGGACAGACCTGCCTTCGCCTTCCCGAGGGCCTCTCGATCGAATCTTGGCGCCAAATGGGT
Source organism: Streptomyces sp. NPDC005706 (assembly GCF_040631045.1). Lineage (NCBI taxonomy): Bacteria > Bacillati > Actinomycetota > Actinomycetes > Kitasatosporales > Streptomycetaceae > Streptomyces > Streptomyces sp. NPDC005706. The sequence goes on from NZ_JBEXYS010000042.1 coordinate 38,653, forward strand.
GAGCGGATTCAGGCTGTCACAGATTTATCAGCATGGTGGATCGGTGATTGGCTCATATACGGGCAGAAACATTACGTAGGGCGCTACCGGCGAGCAATGGAGGGCACGTCACTCCACTATCAGACCCTGCGCAACTACGCATGGGTGGCCCGTAAGTTCAATCCGGACCGCCGCCGCAAAGAATTGACCTTCCACCACCACATGGAAGTCGCAGCACTCACCAAGGAGGAACAGGATCATTGGCTTGATTTCGCCGCTCGCCTGCATTGGACCCGGGACGAATTGCGACGACAAATCCGGGCCAGCGTTTCACCCGCGCGAGATCAGCCCGACACCCCTCCGGTTCAATTGAACCTACAGTTGGACGAAACCCGACTGGAGCGGTGGCGAGCCGCGGCAAAGGAGAGCAACCAGGATTTGCGGGACTGGATAACGTCCATCGTTGACGGTGCCGTTTAATTCTCGGATTCCTGCCTGAGGGGTGCCCTCTGCCCATTCGATGGACTGAGGGCACCCCTCGTTGGATGCGCATTTCTGCGCGCCGAGAGGTTTTACCAGCGCCATTCCTGCTGGCCGAAGAGATGGTCACCCTTGATGCCGTGATCGGTACACCATTTCATGAACTCTTCGATTTGCTTGATCTGATAGGTGTCTTCGTTGTAGGTCGTAGCCATGACGTGCCCCAGCCACTCCTCTTCACCCATGGCATAGATGTGCACCTCACGGGCACCCAACTCGGTCGTGATCGCCGCGGCCTGTTCCGCGTTCGACCCGGATAGCTTGCGGGAGTTGCTCATCGCCTTGGTCACCGGTGTGGTCAACAACGCCTGGTAGAGCCAGGTGAGCGGGGCGCCGTCACACTCCATGCCCAGGAACGCGATGTCAGCCTTTCCCAAGTGCTCTCGCACGTATCGGTAGAGCGTAGGCTCGATGCCCGACGAGTCGGCTCCGATGAACACCTTCTTGCCCGCGAGCTCGACCCAGTACGTCGACTTGCTTCTGATGTCCAGGTCGCAGTGCTCGCCCAGGAAGGGCGTCGCCACGACCTTGCCGCCGGGGAACGGCACCTCGTCGAAGTCGTCCACCTCCAGCACCGGGAAGCCGAGGTGCTTGAGCGCCAGGGCGATCGACGGATCCGGGAGATTGCCGCGCGAGGGGCGCGGCACCACGATCGTGCCGACGCGGCCGCGCAGCTGCAACAGCGTCTCCAGTACGATGTGGTCCTGGTGGCCGTGTGTGATCAGGACCAAATCGATGAAGTCCGGAAGGTCGTCGAGCGTGTACCGGCCGGCCATGGAACTGTCCGCGCTGATGAACGGGTCGGTCACGACGGAGCCTTGAGGCGTCTGCAGCACCAGGCAGGCGTGTCCGAAGTACCGGATGCGCCCTCCGCCCTGGATGTGCCGGTCCTCAGCCAGGCTGGGCCGGTCGCTGAGGAGCCCGGACAGCTGCGCCGCCTGCGCGTCGTCCAACTCCAGCGCCTCGCGCAACCGGGCAGGCGTCGTGGGACTGACCCGGGCCTTGAACAGTTCCTCAAGGCCGCTGTGACGGAACGGAATCGGCAGTTCTAGTACATCCGGAGAAGACAGACGGGGTGTGCTCAGAATGAAGGGCCGCTCCGTGCCCGGCTCCAGCAACAGCTGCACCGACTGCCGGTCCTCCGCATACACCGCGCTCTTGTACAGGAGCGGCTCAATGAAACGCATCGCTGCCTGGTTCTCGGTGTCGAAGACGAGTTCCACGAGTCCGCCCAGTTCGGATGGCAGCTTCGGATAGAGCGGATTGAGGTCGAATCCGGTCGCGGCTTCCCGCAGCAGCTCGTGCCCATGGGCGATCGCGGACGCGAAGCGCAGCATGTCCGCCCGGTCGCGCTTGATGGAGTCGAGCAGGTCCTGGACCTCGTCACGCCGCTTCTTGTGGATGTTCACGAAGAAGCCGCCACGCAGCGTGGGATTCACGCTGGCCGCCATGTGGACCTGCGGCGACTGCAGATACGACTCGAGCATCGGAACCTGGCGGTTCGCCAGGTTCAGTGCCGCCTGCGCCGGCGCGAGAGTGTGCAGCCAGGCGTAGAACCGGTCGACCAACGGCTCGACTATTGCCTTGGACTTGAGAAAAACCTGCTCGTCAGGCATTCACGCCTCTTTCCAAAAGGGTCTGGTTCACGGTGAAAAGCCGGGCGTCGAAGTAGGGGTCGTCCGGTGACACCAACGTCTCGCCGACCTGCTGCCAGGCGGCCCTGCCGATCAATGCCGGCAACAGCCGCTCGCCGACGAGGCAGACGATCACCGGTCGGGGGTGGTCGCGCAGCGACTCCTCGATATTGCCGAAGACTTGACCGGCGATGTCCTCCGTGAACGGCTCGTACAGGTAGAAGAAGGCCGCATCGGCCGGGATGGCGAAATCTCTCGCGTCCGTGCAGCGGACCTCGACGTCGTGGCACCTCTGGCTACTCGCCCGGTACTTCTCGATGTTCGCCCTTGCCATGCCGCACAGGTATTCCGAGAACTCGACACCGATGACCCTCTTGAAGGGTAAGTCGGCTGCGGCGAGCAGGACTCGGCCCTTGCCGGAGCCGAAGTCCACGAAGGTGACGTCCTGGTGCTCGACCGGTGCCGCCGCAATGACATGGAGAATCGTGCGGATCGGCGTGGGCGAGTACCGGGAATGGGAGCTCAGCGTATCCTCGTTGGCCTCCGGAATCTCCCACGGCTCAATGGGACGACTCGTTTCGACCCCGTGGGTGGTGTCGAATCGGGCCAGCGCGTCGATCTCCGCCAGCTTCGAATCGAACCGTTCCTGGAAGTCAAGGGATTGGAGGCCGCGACGGCGACTGTCTTCTTCTGTCATGAGGCCCCTTCCGGGGAATACAGCGCTGCGGAACCGCACCAGGACAACCGATGGGTCCGGCGGCACACGGCGACCTTAGCCCAACCGCAAGAGCAGTCGGATGCACTGGCGAAGAAGACGAGGCTGTCTCGCCCGCGAGACAGCCGGATCGGCTACGTTGCTCTTCTGTACGGGCAGGCCCGTCGAGGCTTCGGCTGCATCTCGTCGAATTAGGAAACGGCAGCCACCCTCCTCGGTCATACGGTGGGATACACCAGTCCTGGCCTGTCGATCAGCGACTCAGCCCGTTGTGTGCGGGGGACGAAGAAGGAATGAGTTCATGATCCCGTTGTCTTTCGCGCAGCGTCGGCTATGGTTTCTGCGCAAGCTCGAAGGCCCATCGGCCACTTACAACATGCCCTTGGCCCTGCGGCTCGCGGGGAAAGTCGACACGAACGCACTACGTTCGGCCCTGCACGACGTGATCGGTCGGCATGAGTCGCTGCGAACGGTGTTTCCCGAAGCCGACGGCGAGCCGCACCAGCTGGTCCTGGACCCGGCAGACGTCGATGTCCGGTGGGAGCACCGGCACACCTCGCGCGAGGAGCTGTCCCTCGCTCTCGAACAGGCCGCTCGCCACGCCTTCGACCTCTCCTCCGAAGTGCCCGTCCGAGCTTGGCTTTTCGAGCAGAGCGAGGACGAGTACACGCTGCTCCTGCTGATCCACCACATCGCCGGCGACGGATGGTCCATGGGCCCGCTCTCGAGGGACCTGGTCGTCGCGTATTCCGCACGCGCTGCGCATACGGCGCCGCAGTGGCCCGAACTTCCTGTGCAGTACGTGGACTACACGCTGTGGCAGCGTGAACTGCTCGGCGAGGAGTCCGATCCGAGTTCCCTCCTCTCCCGGCAGGTCGCGTATTGGAAGCAGCAACTGGCGGGCACGCCTGAAGTGGTCTCGTTCCCCACGGACCGGCCGCGTCCCGCCGTCGCGTCGTACAGCGGCAGCCGACTGACCTTCCAGTTGGACGCGGCGCTGCACCGGCGACTGGTAGCCCTCGCGTCGGGCAGCGACAGCACGGTGTTCATGGTGTTGCAGACAGCCATGGCCGCCCTGCTGACAAGGCTGGACTCAGGGAAGGACATCGCTCTCGGTAGCGGTATGGCGGGCCGTACCGATGCGGCACTCGACGATCTCGTCGGGTTCTTCGTCAACACCTTCGTGCTGCGTACGGACACCTCGGGTGATCCCACCGTCCGGGAACTCCTGGAGCGCGTACGCCGGGCCTGCCTGGACGCCTACGAGCACCAGGACGTGCCGTTCGAGTATCTGGTGGAGCGCCTCAACCCGAAGCGCACGGCGGCGCATCACCCCCTGTTCCAGGTCGCCATGGTCCTTCAGAACGCCCCGAGAGGGCGATTCGAACTCCCCGGTATGTCGGTGGACGCGGACGTGGTGAGCTCCGGTAGCTCGCGCTTTGACATGCTGCTGTCACTCGTCGAGTCCCATGACCCGGAAGCGGGCCCGGCCGGCATCGAGGTGCTCGTCGAGTACGCCACGGATCTATTCGACCGTTGCTCGGTCGAGGGCTTCATGCGCCGTTGGTCCCGGCTGCTGGAGCAGGCGGCGGCCGACCCTGGGGCGCGCGTGGGGCAGTTGGAACTGCTCGACGACTCCGAGCGCGATCGATTGACGATGGAGTGGAACCGTACTGCCGTTGATGTCCCGCAGGCGGACCTGGCCGAACTGTTCGAGGAGCGCGTGCGTTCGGCGTCCGACGCGCCGGCGGTCGCTGTCGTGGGCGGCGACCGTCTCTCGTACGCGGAGCTGAACACCCGGGCGAACCGGCTGGCGCATTGGCTGATCGCACAGGGAGTGGGCCCCGAGAGCCGGGTGGCGGTGGTGCTGCCGCGGTCGCTGGAGATGGTGGTGGCCACACTTGCTGTTCACAAGGCCGGTGCCGCCCATGTGCCGGTGGACCCGGACTATCCGGCACAACGACGCTCGTTCATCCTTTCCGACTCGTCTCCCCGTGTCGTCCTGGACGAGGACGCCATGGCTCGCGACACGTCCGGCTTTCCCGGTACGGATCCCCGAATCGACGCCTCGCCGGACCGTCTGGCGTATGTGATCTACACGTCCGGCTCCACTGGCACGCCCAAGGGCGTTCTGGTGTCCCATCGCGGCATCGCGAGCCTGGCCCACGTGCAGGCTCGGCGGCTTGGAGTGACTGCGACCAGCCGCGTGCTGCAGTTCGCGTCGCCGAGTTTCGACGCGTCGGTGTGGGAGCTGGTGATGGCCTTCTCCTCCGGCGCCCTGTTTGTGGTGCCGGGTGCGGGGCGCCTGGCGGGTGACGCGCTGGCCGCAGTGCTGGCCGACGAGGCCGTCACCCATGTGACGCTCCCCGCGTCGGTGCTGGGCGGGATCGCGCGCGGCCACGAGTCGGGCCTGCCCGCGCTGGAGTGCCTTGTCCTGGCGGGCGAGGCCGTGCCGCCCGAGTTGGTCGCACGGTGGTCGGTGCCGGGACGTCGTGTCGTGAACGCCTACGGGCCGACGGAGTCGACCGTCTGCGTTTCGATGGGAGAGGGCACCTCGCAGGGCGCCGTCCCGATCGGGCGCGCGGTGACGAACACCAAGGTGTTCGTTCTCGATTCGGCGCTGGAGCCGGTCCCCGTGGGTGTGGTGGGTGAGCTGTATGTGGCGGGAGCCGGTCTGGCTCGAGGTTATGCGGACCGTGCGGGGCTGACCGCCGAGCGGTTTGTCGCCTGTCCCTTCGTGGCAGGCGAGCGCATGTATCGCACCGGCGACCTGGTGCGGTGGCTCAGGGACGGCCGGCTGGAGTTCGTGGGCCGAGCGGACGAGCAGGTGAAACTGCGCGGATTCCGGGTCGAGCCCGGCGAGGTGGAAGCCCTTCTGGCAGAGGAGCCGGCAGTGCGGCAGGCAGCCGTGGTGCTGCGCGAAGACACGCCGGGCGACCAGCGGCTGGTCGCCTATCTGGTACCCGACCTGGAGACCGTTGCCACGGACGAGCCGTCGGCCGACGAGGGTTCCCAGGTGGCGGAGTGGCGGGAGATCTATGACTCCGTCTATGCGGTGCCGAAGCCGGCATCGGCACCCGGGCCTTCCGGGTTCGCATTCGGTGGGGACTTCACCGGTTGGGTCAGCTCGTACTCCGGCGATCCGATCGCCCTAAGCGAGATGCAGGCCTGGCGCGACACGGCGGTCCAGCAGGTCCAGGACCTGGGCGCGGAGCGCGTGCTGGAGATCGGACTGGGTTCGGGCTTGCTCATGGCTCGACTCGCCCCGCAGGTGACGGAGTACTGGGGCACGGACCTGTCCGCCGCCGTCGTCGACCGGCTCCGCGGCGAAGTGGAACGGGCCGGCCTGTCGGAGCGGGTCCAGTTGCGCTGCCAGGCGGCCGACTCCTTCCAGGGACTGCCGACCGGGCACTTCGACACCGTGCTGATCAATTCGGTTATCCAGTACTTCCCCGACAGTTGTTATCTCTCCCGCGTGATCGACCAAGCCCTGGGCGCCCTCGCGCCCTGCGGCCGCATCGTGATCGGTGACGTGCGCCACGCCGGGACACTGCGCACCCTGCACGCCGCGATCCACCAGGGGCAAGGTTCGACAGCCCGCGCGGTCGTGGACCGCGCGGTCATGCTCGAGAAGGAATTGGTCGTCGCCCCGGAGTTCTTCGACCATGTCGCGCGGCACGACGAACGCGTCACGGCCGTCGACATCCAACTCAAACGAGGTGCCTACCACAACGAACTCACCCGCCACCGCTACGAGGTCATCCTCCACACGGCGCCCTCCGTGGCCGTGGACGTGGCGAGAGCGCCCGAAACCGCCTGGGCCCCGTCCACCGACCTGGCGGACCTCTTCGGCGCCACGCAACTCCCTCTGCGCGTAAGGGGAATCCCGAACGCGCGCCTGGTGGCCGAGGTCGCCCTGGAGCGGCGACTTGACGGACTCGAGGCGCGAGCGCCGGAGACCGGCGTGGACCCCGAGGACCTGATTGCCCTGGGAGCCGAGCACGGCCTGAGGGTGGTGACCACCTGGTCGTCCCGCTCATCGGACCTCTTCGACGCCGTGGTCCTCCCGTCGGACAGCAGCCGTGCCCCGCTGACGGGCGTCTACACACCGAGCACCACACGTGCTCCTTGGACGAACAGCCCGGGCCTCGCGCGTGGCATCGGCTCGCTCATGGAGTCGGCGCGTCGACGCCTCGCCGAGCGGCTGCCCGAGTACATGGTGCCGTCCGTGGTGATGGCGCTCGACCGACTGCCGTTGACGGTCAACGGCAAGTTGGACCGCGCGGCGCTGCCGGTGCCGGACTATGCGGCGGTCGTGGACGGCCGTGTCCCGCGCACTCCGCAGGAGGAGGGACTGTGCGGCATTTTTGCCCAGGTGCTGGGGGTGGAGGGGGTTGGTGTCGATGACAGTTTCTTCGACCTCGGAGGGCACTCCCTCCTCGCCACCCGGCTCGTCAGTCGCATCCGCACGGTGCTCGGCACGGAGCTCTCGATCCGTGACGTCTTCGACAATCCCACTGTCGCTCTCTTGGCGGAGCGGCTGGGGTTCGGCGCGGACGGGCGTGCCCCGCTGACTCCCGCGGTGCGCCCCGACGTGGTTCCGTTGTCGTTCGCGCAGCGTCGTCTGTGGTTCCTGCAGCAGTTGGAAGGTGGCTCGGCGTACAACGTGCCGATGGCGCTCCGGCTCAGGGGTGAGCTGGACGAGGAGGCGCTGCGCATCGCGCTCGGTGATGTCATGGGGCGCCACGAGTCGCTGCGCACGGTCTTCCCGGAGACCGACGGTGAGCCGTTCCAGCTCGTCATGGACGCGGGGGATGCAAAACTCTTCTGGGAGCGGCGCTCGGTGACGGAGGGCGAATTGCCTGCGGCCTTGGAGGAGGCCGCCCGGTACGGATTCGAGCTGGCCGCCGAAGTCCCTGTGCGTGCCTGCTACTTCGATGTCGGCCCCGACGACGGCGTACTTCTCCTGCTGCTGCATCACATTGCGGCTGATGGCTGGTCCATGGGTCCGTTGGTCCGTGACGTCGTCACGGCGTATACGGCCCGTGTGGGGGGTGTCGTGCCGCAATGGTCTCCGTTGCCTGTTCAGTACGCCGATTTCGCTTTGTGGCAGCACGGGATTCTGGGTGATCATGCCGATGCGGACGGTCTGTACGGGCGTCAGGTGGATTACTGGCGTCAGGCGCTGAGCGGTCTGCCCGAGCAGATCTCCCTGCCCGCCGATCGTGT